>CAZGXM010000041.1:0-24617 GCA_964529795.1 uncultured Thermoanaerobacteraceae bacterium | reverse complement strand
CTATCTCACTTCCCCAAACTCCCGGATCATGTTCTGTACCACGCCCAGTTCCAGTTTCAAGTCGGGGTTTATTTTAAATGCCTGCCGCAGTTTGCCGGAGGCGGCTTCTTCCTGTCCCAACTCCTTGAGGCAGACGCCCCACCACATCAGGGCATCGGCCTTGAGGCTTTCCTCGGTGGCCGCAATTTTCAAGTTTTCGACTGCCTGCGGGTAGCTGCCCAAGAGCGCGTATGCCTCGCCCAGGTACATGGCCAGTTCGGGGGTGACTGTCAGCCTGGGCTGGGTGACCCAAAGCTGCAAGTACTTATCCTCCACCGCGTCCATGGTTTCCTTCATCAATTTGTCTACTTTGACTGCTTCCTGCAGGTATTTCAGCGCCCCGGCATAGTCTTTTTTCTGCGCGTAATAACGGGTAATAAGGAGATAAGTCTTGGCTAACTTGGTGTATGCATCAGTCACGTAAGGGGTCAAGGTAATGCCCTGTTTCACTTCGGCAATGGCCCGGTCAACCTGGCCCAGGGGCGCCAGTATTTCCGCTTTTACATAGTGGATGTCCTTGTTGTACGGGTCCAGCGCCACGGCGGCGTTGACCTTTTCCAGGGCGGTCTTGAGATATTTTGCCCTGTCTTCATTTTTGGCGGCCACCCGCCCCAACTTATAGGCGATCTGGGCCAGGTCCCCCTTGTATGAGCCTGTCAGGGGGTCAAAAGTCTGCGCCTTGTCAAACAGCCTTTGCGCCTCTTTCAGGTCTCCCCGGCTCATGGCGGCAACGGCCCGGGCGGCGTAGCGCCTGCCAACGGCAAAGCTTCCCGGGACCAAAATCAGGACGGCCACCAGCAGGCCGGCAATGCCCAGCTGCAGTTCCCTGTTGACAGTAACCTTGGAGCTTCTTTTTGCCGGTGATTTCACCGCGTTGGCCCGGCAGCAGGCCACGCTCATCCCCGCCAGGGACCAGAGCAGGATGGACATGGCCCCCAGTGACAGGTTGAAATCAATGATACTGTGCACCGCCAGGGCCAGTACGGCAGCGGTAATTGCTGCGTTGAGGCTCCGGTCGGCGTCTGTTTTACTGTTAAGGACATTTTTTAAACCGGTGACCAGGGTGGCAATTATCCAGCCGAGAAACATCAATAAACCGAAAATACCGGTCTCCACCAGGACCTTCAGGTAGTAACTGTGTATCTCCCGGGAAGTATAGCCGTAGCTCTGGTAGGCCTGGTAGACTGTCCGCCAGCCGCGGCCGCCGATACCGGTTAACGGGTTCTCCCTGACGACCTTAAAGGCATCGTTGTAGAAGGCAAAACGTTCCTGCACCTGGTGCACGTTGAGATTGATGGACTGCACCCGCTCGGTGAGCTGGGCGGGAAGCAAACTTCTCGCGGTAACGGTGACCGCCCGGGGCTGCAGGGCAAAAACAATGATAATAACGACCAGCAGTAAACCGGATAGAATAACCCCGTGCCTGCTGACCGGCCGGTACCGGACCGGGATTTTCCCGGCAGCGAATTCCAGAGCTATTACCAGTAAAATACCCGCCAGCAGCCATAACCAGCCCAGTGGCGACCTGCCGCCCACTGCCTTGAATACGGGCCCCACGACCACGGCCGCCGCAGCTATTTGTACCAGAAACGACTTCACCAGCGCCCCGCGGTGTGCCTTTGCCCAGCCGGCAAACATCACAGCGAGCGCCGCGGGATATACCAGCCAGGCCCCCCGGGATTGGGTCCCCAGTAAGGTAATAAAAATGAGCAGGTTGGCGGCAGCGTAGAGATATCTTTTGACGGGGCTCTTCGCCGATGCCCACAGGTAAAACCCGGCCAGGTTCATCACCACCAGGAAGATACCTAGGGTGTTTTTGTACTGCAGTGTGGAGGTGATGATGCCGTCCATTACCGCCGCGTTGATATTAAACGTGCCAAAGGCTGCGCCCAGGCCCAGCAGGGAGACGACCACTCCGCTGCTGAACAAAACTTTCAAGTATTCCCCGGTTTTCCGGGAAGATTCTATCCCGTAGGCAGCCAGCCAGTAAATCAGGAGATAGGTGAGCATCTTCATGCTTTCCGCCACTGCCAGGCGAAGGTTGGCCGCGGTGAACAGGGAAAGAAAATAGGCCAGCGCCAGGCCCGCCGCAAAAATGTCCGGGTAGGACTTGAAAAAAGCAAATCTTTTTGCGTTTACGGCCTTTAGCCCGAACACGGCAAATGCAATGGCGGTAAGAATATGAAAGAAGAGAAATTCCCTTTCAAAATACAGGCCGCGGAAAAAAGGTGCGGCAAAAATTATGCTTGCCAGTAATATATCTACAAGTGTTACATTTACCCCGCTGTCAAGCGGCTGCTTTTTCCCCACTGGATTACCTCCCAACAAAGGGACTAGTTCGACATCTTTCCGAAACATCCCTGCCGCGCTGCAATTTATTGCCGTTACGCGTAGTGCTTGCTCACTCCCGTCCTGTCAGGCCAGACCAGGGTGCCCGGGCCCACGGCTTCTTCGGAAAGGATACAGCCGCTGCCCAGCACCGCGCCCTGCCTGACGGTGACATTCTCACCGATAACGTTGTTGAAAGCGACAACGCAGCCGGACAGCCGGGAATTAAGTCCCGCTTTTGTCCCGCTCCAGATAATGCTTTTATCAATCACGGCGCCGGGATCTATCTGGCAGTGGTTACCGATGATTGCCGGACCGATGATTTTTGCCCCCCGCCGGATAAGGGTCCCCCGGCCGATATAGACCGGGCCGGTGATGGCATCCGGCGCTTCCACCACTGCTCCGGGATGTATGCTCGCAAAAGCTGTGCTGCCGGCAGCGGTCAGATTGACCTTACCGGTAAGCAGGTCAAAATTGCCGCGGGTGTAACTTTCGATGGTGCCGATATCCGACCAGTAGCAACCTGCATTGAAGCCGTAAAAGGGCAGTTCCCTTTCCGCCAGCAGCGGGAAAATGTCCCTGCCGAAGTCAGAGAATGTGCCGGCAGGGATGTAATCGAACACTTCCGGCTCAAACATGTATATCCCGGTATTGGCCAGGTTGCTGATGGCTTCTTCCGGGCGGGGTTTTTCCTGGAAGCGCAGGATTTTTCCCCGCTCATCCACCGCTACCACGCCAAACCGGCTCACGTCCGCTACCTCTTTCAGGGCAATGGTGGTCAGGGCTTTTTTCTCCTTATGATAATTGTAAAGGGCGGTAAGGTCTATATCGGTCAGGGCGTCGCCGCTGATGACCACAAAGGTTTCGTCCAAAAACCGCTGGTTGTTTTTCACGCCGCCGGCTGTCCCCAGCAGTTCCTTTTCCCTGGAGTAATGCATGTTGATGCCAAATTTTTGCCCGTCGTCGAAATATTTATGGATAACCTCGGGCAGGTAATAAAGGTTGGCAACAACGTCGCTGACACCGTGACTTTTCAACAGCTGCACTATGTATTCCATAACCGGCCTGTTTACTACCGGCACCATGGGTTTGGGCACGGTATAGGTCAAAGGTTCCAGCCTCGAGCCCACCCCGGCCGCCATAATCATCGCCTTGATTTGTCATCACCCCGGTCTCGCTAAAAGTTTCTCTTCATCATAAAACAAACCCCGCATGCCAAGGTTTGTTAAGTTTTCACTATTGATTTCACATTTAGGAATTCGACACATAATTTCAATTTCCTCTAAAAACTGGAAAAATGATTTGCCAAAAAACCTGAAAAAAGCAGGGCGCCCGCAAAGGGCGCCTGGTACTTCCAGGTTATTGAAGTTTCACCAGCATGGCAGCGGCTTCGGCACGGGTAAGCTCCCTGCCCGGCGCCAGCTTGTTGCCCCGGGGCCGGAGCAGGCCCAGGTCCACAGATGTCGCCATGCCCGGGCGGGCCCAGGGAGAGATAGTGCGGAAATCAGCAAATCGTTTCAGGACTTTCTGGTCCGTAGCAAGCGGCCGCTTTTTGTAAAGCAGGGCGCTGGCCGCCACCGCTGCGGCCTGTTCCCGGGAAATGGGGTCATGGGGCTTGAATTCCACGCTGCTGTACCCGCTGATGACCCCGGCGGAAAAGGCCCTTTTTACCGCGGGGTAAAACCAGTCAGTGCTGAACACATCCAAAAAGGTGAGTTTGGTTTCCTTGCCCTCGATACCCAGGGCTTCCACCAGCATGACGGTAAACTCAGCGCGGGTAACCGGCCTGTCCGGAGCAAACTCCGTGGCGGTTACTCCTTTGACCAGGCCTTTGGCCGCCGCCGCTTCTATTTCTTCCTGCAGCGGGTGCCCCTGAATATCTGCAAAAGTAATCTTTTCGGAAGTGACGGCAGCCTTGCTCACCTCTTTTTCTTCTTCCTTTGGCCCGGTTTTTTCCACCGTTACCGGCTCAGGCTGCCCGCGCTCCACAAACACCGCACTCTTTACCGGGTCTATGGCCCAGGTGTAAGTGTGTCCCCTGCCGGCACGGTCTGCCACCGTCACCGCCAGCTGTCCGTCCGCCTTGTTTTGCTTCATTCTTACCTGAAGGATGTTTCCCACGTAAGCAATTTTCACTGGAGCGTCCGCCTGAACAGCCAGTGTCTTTTCGTCCACGCCGGCCAAATTGTCATCGATGTTAAAGCGGAATATTTTCTGGCCGGCCAGTTCTCTTATCCCTTCCTCGACCAAAGTTACCCCGGGCGGCTGGTCGTCAGCCGCCTGCAAATTTACTCTGGTCACGGCACCGCGTCGGAAAACCATCTCGGTACCGGTCTTGATGCCGTTGACATAAAAGACCAGCACATCCCCATTTTTCAGCGACTCATGCCCCACTGCCAGGCAGCGGCCGACGGCTTTGACACTGCCAAACGTGCCACTACGCCCCAGGGTATAGACACCCAGGACCCGCTCCTCACCCTTTGCCCTGACGCTGACGGTGGTCCCCGGCGGGGCGGGTATGGACTCCGCACCGCCGGCAACCGTCACCTCACCGTAAAAATAATGGGGCAGCGGGCGAAACAGGTCCGCCGCCCGGGCAGGACCGGCAAAAACAATCAATAATACCGTCACCAAGATAATAACCGTGTACTTCCCCACCACTGGCAAGCCTCCTTTTACCGGTAGGTTTTAAAATAGCGTTAACCTCCACCACCCTCCGGAAAATATCTTTTACTTCTATAATTTATGGGAACAGGGAAGCAATAATGACATGAAAAAAAACACCCGGCCAGGGTGTTGGGTTGTGACCACACATTGATCATTATTGCCGGATTATTTAAATGATTTCCACTTTGGATGTTAAAATGTTTCTAAAAAATTTATTATTTCTTTACCTTTTTCTGATCTTGCATCAATAGTAATACTTGAAACTTAATGCACTTATACTAACGCCTCTACCGCTTTAATTAAATCCGGCAGGATTTTTCGGAAGTCGGCGACAATCCCATAATCCGAATAGGAAAAAATCGGCGCCCGGGCATCTTTATTGATACTGATAATAATCCCGGCGTCTTTAATACCGACCACATGATGAACCGCCCCGGATATGCCCACGCCCAGGTATAACTTGGGCTTGATGCTGATACCGCTGGTGCCGATCATGGTGCCTTCGTCGTCCGCCCAACCCTCGTCCAGTGCCGGCCGGGTACAGCCTACGGCTCCCCCCAGCAGTTCACTTAACTTCCTTAATAACTGCCAGTTTTCCGTGCTGCCCACGCCCCAACCACCGGCCACCACAAAATCAGCTTCCTTTAAAGCCGAATCCGCACCCTTATCTTTGACCATTCTTACTGTCTTCAGCGGTGGCATAAAGCCGTCCAAAATCTTTGTATCCTCGTTAATAATCTCACTCTTCGAGGCTTTTACGGGTTGGGAAGAAAAAATCCCCGGCCTGACCGTGGCCATCTGGGGGCGGCGCTGCGGGCATAAAATATCACCCAGTACTTTTCCGCCAAAAGCGGGAACTACCTGCACCAGCAGACCATCTGCGTTGATATATAAATCTGTGCAGTGGGCAGATAATCCTGTTTTTAGCTGCGCTGCCACGGTGGCGGCCAGTTCACCGCCAATAGCCGTAGCACCCCACAGCACCATATCCGGCTGCTTCCGGCGGAAAAAATCTGTCAAAAACAAGGCGTAGTGAGCATTTTGATAATACTGCAGGCGCCGGTCGTCAGCCAGGTAGACCCGGTCCGCGCCGTAACCAAACAGTTCATCTGCCAACCCTGCGATGTCATAACCCATTATCACCGCTGAAACTTCCGCCCCGCCGGACTCTTGTGCCAGCTTGCGGGCAGCTCCCAACAGTTCAAAACCAACCGGCGCCAGCTGTCCTGAAACCTGCTCCGCAACAACAAATATTTCCCGGTCTTTGGCCATATATCCAATACCTCCCCGTCTATCCCTTGAGCACACCGGCAGCACGCATCAGGTTAATTAACTGCCGGACAATATCTTCCGGTTCGCCGCCCAATATTTTACCCTGGCGCTGTAATTGGGGCTCGTGCAGCTCACCGGGCTGAGTAGGTGAACCGGCCAATCCCACCTGGCCGGCTGCAACCCCCAGGTCATCGGCTGTCCATACAACCACATCTTTGTCTTCCGCCTCCATAATACCCATAACCGTGGTATACCGGGGGGTATTGATCCTATCAGTAACCCCCAGCACCATGGGTGCCGGGCCCCGGACCTCAAGATAGCCGCCATCTATACGGACCTTCAGCAGCCACTGATTATTATTTTGCAGCTCCATACGCTCCACGTTGATTAAATGCGGTATGCCCAGCATCTCTCCCAGCTGAGGCGAAACGTTAGTAGTACCCCCGTCAGCGCTCTCATTGCCGGTAATAACGAAGTCAAACTCCCCGATTTTCCTTATCCCCGCTGCCAGCACCGTGGCTGTAGCCAGGGTATCGGAACCGGCAAATGCCCTGTCGCTGAACAAGTATGCCCTGTCGGCTCCCATGGCAAGGCCTTCGCGAAGCGTCTCCACCGCAGTTGGCGGGGCCATACTGACCAGCGTAACACTGCCGCCGAACTGCTCTCTCAGCTGCAGCGCCGCCTCAATTGCGTTCTTATCCACAGGGTTGAGGATCATGGGAATGCCGGAGCGAACCAGGGTTTTACTTTGAGGGTCTATGGTAATTTTGTCATAATGCTCCGGATCCGGCACAGGTTTCACGCAAACTACAATATTTAATTTATTCACCTGTAATCACCTCATGTCTCCATGCGCGTTCGAACAACCTCTTACAGCCAACAGCATTTCCCCTGCTGTATGCCTGCCAAATTAAGCCAGAGTGCTGCCGGCCACAATTACTTCCATAATATGCGAGGTCCCGCCCGACGGAATGGTGGTGACCGCGTCTCTCAGGTACCGGCCCACGGGATATTCACTGACAGCACCATAGCCGCCCATCAAATCTATGGTCCTCTTTGCAGCCGCCACCGCTGCTTCCGTCGTAAAATGCTTGGCAACGGCAGCTTCGGTATCACTGCGTTCACCGGCATCTTTTATAAAAGTCGCCTGGTAGGTCAGCAGCCTGCCTGCTTCATAATCAATACGGTTTTTTGCGATGATGGACTGAATAGTTGGTAGTTTCGCCAGCGGTTTGCCGTAAATAATTCTTTCTTTGGCAAATTTCACTCCTTCTTCCAGGCAGGCTCTGAGAATGCCCACACTAATGGCCGCCATCCCCGGACGCCCTACACCGCCAATGGTAGATAAGGCAATCTTTGCCCCTTTACCAACCGTCCCCAGCACTGCGTCGCTGCTCACCCGGCAGTCATTCATGTTAATATCACCCATTACCGAGCCGCGCAGGCCAAACTTATTCTCTTTATGACCCGGACCAAATCCCGGGGTACCCTTTTCCACAATAAACGCCGTCAAAGCCGGGCGGCCCTTGGCATCCTCACCGGTCCTGACGGTTACCACCGATACGTCCGCGGCATGGGAATTGGTGATAAAGCACTTCCTCCCGTTAAGTACCCAGCCGCTATCCACCTCTTCACCGGTGCTCTGGTGCCCCATTAAATTTGAACCGCCGGATGGTTCCGTAACAGCCAATCCTCCTATAGTCTTTCCAGAGCATAAATCCGGCAGGTATTTCTTCTTTTGTTCCTCGGTACCATAATCCAATATGGCGGCCACCCCCAGGTGATGCGTCATCAATGCCATGGCAAAACCAGCAGAATACCGGGCGACCTCTTCAAGGACGATGGCTCTTTCTGTATACCCCATGCCCGAACCGCCATATTCAGCGGGCACAAAGATACCGTTATAACCCATCCGGCCCATTTTACGCAGAATTTCTTCAGGAAACCGGTCCTGGACGTCAATGTCAGCGGCAATAGGCGCTATTTCCTTCTCCACAAACTCTCTTGCAGACTTTCGCAGTAATTCCTGTTTTTTGTCAAACTGTAATTTTCCCATAAATATCTCCTCCCTTTATAAACTACAAACTACTAAAGTCAATATCCCACCTGAAGCACTTACAGAAAACACTTTTAATATTACTTTTTGACTTTAGGCTTTTTAGGCACCTCTTCACTGATACCGGCCACCTGCCGGGCATAATTCACATATTCTTCCAACGGCGTGGATGCTCTCACCACTAACCTGGCCCCATCGGGAGACCCGCCCCCGTGCATGCAGCCGGGCACACCCGCGCCAAGGGTAAGCCACTCCGCCAGCCGGGCGCCGCGTACCCGCACCTCCGCCGAAGCATCCCCTGCCTTGAGATACTTCTGCACCAAATGACCGTACTCGGGATTGGTAAAATCCTTATACGAGGGCATACATCCCGTCTCTGCAATACCGCCGCCGATATCCTGGCAGATGCGTTTGGTTTCATAGGGAAGTTTGCCCACCAGCACTTTATTTGTGTGTGCCAGCAAGCTGTCGGCAATCCAAATACCGGCAGGATGCTGCTTGCCTTCCGCAATAGCGCCCAATCCCAGCCCGTAGTTGGTTTCGTTATTTATTATCATATCCTCCAGCTTCCCGGCGAAAACCTTATCGGGCAGCCCGTTAGCCCTGCCGAGGATGGTGGCTGCGCCCACCATTACGTCACCCTGTCCCGCCACGCAAGCGCCGATACAGGCACGGTAGTTGGCCGTAAAATACTTTATCACCTTACCCGTATATTGATATTCCCCGCACATAAATACCCGTTCTTTGGGTACAAAAACATCCTCAAAAAAGAGGTATGCCTGGGTTATCCCGGTTTCCGGCACGTCAAAACCTTCCTCCAATTCCCGGCGGTCACTGGCCCTGGTCGCCTCCACAATGGTCAACCCTTCAATATCACGAGGTACCACACAGGCTACGGCAAAATCCTGATCATCTTCGCCGTAAATTGCCCCTGGCAGCAGAAAAATCTCATGGGATGCCGCAACGCCGGCAATCATCACCTTGGCACCGCGGATAACGATTCCGTCATCCCTGCTTTCAATCACCCGCAGATTGGTATCCAGATCCTTCTGCTGGGAGGGCTTTAAACTGCGGTCCCCTTTGGCATCTGTCAATCCCGCCGCTACCGCCCAACCGTTTTCCTGCGCCTTTAATATCCACTGCTTTAAGTTCTCCTGGTAGCCGGTCCCCAACTGCCGGTCCATTTCGTGGGTTACTGCCCACATGACGTTCATTGCGTTCCAGCCAACACAGTGGCCGCCAGTGCAGGTACCCGTGTGCCGGTAACATGACCTTTTGAACTTGGCATTTCTTGCCACATCATCGGCAGTTTCCATCAGGGAATTAAACCGATGTATTTTTTCACTACTCAATCTGGAAGTTGTGGTATACAATTCTGTTTTTTCCGGGTCATGGGCGCCGTCGTAGGCACGGGCATGACTTTCCACCACCCTTTTGGTAGCCGGATGAGTGGTGACGTCTTCAATCAACTCACCAAATTTATAAATATTTGAGCGCATACCTTTCAAGGAAGCCAAGTATTCTTCCCTGGTCTTTAAGCCCATGGCAGTTCCCCCCTTAACCGGTTTCATCCTCTTTTTCTTTCATCCATAACATCATTAGGTTTACAAACTCACCGGCAGTCAGCCCCGGTTTTCCATGCCCCGCGGCTTGATGCCAATTGTTTTTCCGGTCTCGCGTCCCCTATCTCAGCAACATTGGCAATTACCCCTTTCAACTCCCCTCCTTATCTTCAAACTACCAGTAAAAAGTGCAATTTTTATGCCAGAATTCCCAGTCGCTGCAAAAGGCTTTCATGACAGGCTTTTTTCAAGATAACCTTCATCTTTTGGCAGCTTCTCGCTGTATACTTTATATACAATCAACCGCCTTGAATTGAAAAAAACGCCGTATCAAATGAATGGCAGGACATTGTTTCCTGGCGTATAAAAGTTATACACCTGTGCGCTTTTTGCACAACGACTAACCTTTGCCGCTAATAAATGTTTCCTGACAAGTAAAAGCGCATTACATCATAATACCACGATAAACCATGTATACGGGCAGGCAATTTTCAGAAAAAAACCATGTAGCGCCAAGATTCTTCCTGGTCCCACATGGTCTTTCTGCCTGATATGTTTTTTAGGTACTATTTTTCAGCCAATCCCATATTTTTTTAATTTGTTATAAAAAGACCGCCTGCTTATTTTCAGCATCTCCATGGCTTTGGTCTTATTATTACCGGATACCTCCAGTGCATCGATAATGGCCTGCTTTTCCAGCATGGCCACCCTTTCCGGCAGGGAGGCAGGCCAACCACTTCCCCTCACCGTTCCTGTCCCAACATTATTTCTCAAATGACTGGGCAGATACTTTTCCGTGATCAGGCCGTCCTGTGTTAATATCACCGCCCGCTCGATGACATTTTGCAACTCGCGGATATTTCCCGGCCATTGATAGTGTAAAAATATATCCATTACCTCCGCCGAGATGACCACATCCTGCTTAAGATGCTGCGCGGCATAAAATTTGGTAAAATGGTCTACCAGCAGCGGAATGTCATCCCTTCTTTCTTTTAAAGACGGTATATAGATGGGCATGACGTTTAAGCGGTAGTACAGGTCTTCCCTGAAGTCGCCCTTTTTAACCATGCTTTCTAAATCCTTGTTGGTCGCTGCAATGATGCGCACATCTACCCTGATAGGGTAGTCACCGCCTATCTTCTGTATCTCACGTTCCTGTATGGCCCGCAGCAGCTTGGCCTGCATGGCCATGCTCATATCGCCCACTTCGTCTAAAAATAATGTCCCGCCGTCGGCCAGTTCAAATTTCCCCAGCTTCCCGCCCTTTTGGGCGCCGGTAAAGGCGCCTTCTTCGTAGCCGAATAATTCACTTTCCAGCAGCGTTTCGGGGATGGCGGCGCAGTTTACTCTAATCAGGGGCCGGTTATGTCTTTTACTGGCCTTATGCACTGCTTGGGCCACCAGTTCCTTACCCACGCCGTTTTCACCACGAATAAGGACGGTGGTATTGGTGGGGGCCACTTGACTGGCAATGGCCAGCACTTCTAAAAAACTGCTGTTGTTACCAATGATGCTTTCAAATGCCCGGGGTAATTTATTCTTCATCTCCAATTCATTCTGCAGGTACTTGGCCACGTTTTCCATCCGTCTTAATTCCATACTGAGCCGGATGGTCTCGTCCAGGTTCCTGAAGACTGATACCACTGCTGCTTTGCTGCCGTTGTTATACACGGGGGTAATGGAGGCCACCACTTCGATTTGTACCGACTCAATCAATATCCGTTTATTGACAAAGGGCGGGCTCCCCTTCAGGACAGCCAGGCATTTGGAGGTAGGTTCCACGTCATACATTTTCTTGCCGATTATTTTGCCGACGGGCACCCCGATGAGGCGGGAATAGGCATGATTGGCAAAGATAATGGTTGCTGTATTATCTATTATTATAATCGCGTCATGGATGGCATCAAATATTTCCGGGGCGGGGATTAAGTCGTCTATTCTCGTCAATATTTCCAAGGCACGGTTATGCCTGCTGACGGCTCCCTGCAGCCTGTTATTTTCGTCCACCACATACACCAGCCGGTGATTACCGTTTTGAAAGTGCTTAAGTAAATTTTTCGCATTCTCATAGGCGTAGATCACATTATCCAGCGGTTGGGGATTGGTGCCTGCCCAGGCATATTCTCCACGCCCTGTTTTTTTCAGCCCTATTTTGCCAATTACCTTCTCCTCTTCGTCCAGCACTACCGCTTCTGATTGAAGCTCATGAGCGGAAATTTCCCTATTAAACTTCGACCCTGCTTTTTGTAAAAACGGCAGCGTCAACAATGCGTCAGCAGGTATATCGGTTAAATCAATGACCAGCACCCGATTCCCCCCCCCGTAATTGCACGTCCACTTTCAGCGGGTTTTTAAGGCCAACGGCTGATGCCAAAAATTAATCTCGCTGTTTCCCCAAGTAAACAATTGAGGTAAAGATAGCTTTACAGCCATCCCGTACTACCCTTATCTCAAGCGCACGCTGTATGATTGTAAAACTTTCTTTGCCCTTTATTAATAAAACCTGCAGCGGCAGGCAGCTACTTCGACTTTTGGATTAAAATTAATTGTATATTAGTTGTTAAGATTTGTCAACGGGTGAACTCGCTCGCCTCACGGGCAGGGATACGTCAAAGTTAATATTTGCGGATGTATATATAGCCTGCATAAAAAGAGGTGTTGACTGCTACTTTGCCAACACCTCTATACACACACGTTGATATTATTGGGTCACCACATATTTGGCTTTTATCCAGCCTTTTTTTCCGCCGGGCAGCTCCACATGATACCAGCCGTCCTTTAGCTCCAAGACGGCAAAATCCTGGTTGGGCGCCAACTCGGCCACTCCCCGGGAATCGCTGTCCGGCTCCTGATAAACCGTCACTTTCCGCTCCAGGAAATAGGCCCGGGCCTGTCCGGGCTGGATATCTTCTTCAATAACGGCGCCGCCGCTGTCAATAATCCTTTCCAGTTCGGCAATACCGTTGTCAAGCTCGTTCACCTGCTGCTGCAGCGCCGCTACCTGCTGCTGCAGCGCCGCCACCTTGTCGCTTACCGCCCGGTGCACGTAGCTTTGAGAAGCCAGAGGGTCAGTTGTGGAACCTGGTTCACCGGATCCCGCCTGAACGCCTGCACCCGCAAAAAAACCTGCCAGCAGCACGGTGCTGACCAGTACCAGTCTCATCCCTTTCACATCCCGAGCCTCCTGATTGTTAGAGAATGCTAGTTGTTTAAATATTTCTCAGTCTCCGGCAGTTGGTTGCCCGCAAGGCCCCGTTTGCCGGTGACAACCAATTTGTTGGCACCGATTAAAGCCAGTACGGCAATGGCCAAAAGGATCCCCAGGCTCTGTTCCGTGGTCAGCAGGGCCAGCAGTACCGCGCTGCCGCCCAGGGTCAGGTTTACCCCGTAGATAGCCAGCACCGTCTGCTTGTGACTCAAACCCATGTCCAGCAGTCTATGGTGCAGGTGCCCCTTGTCCGCCTGGAAAATGGGCTTGCCCTGCAGGTAACGGCGGGCAATGGCAAAAAAGGTATCAAAAATGGGAATGCCCAGAATGATAATGGGGATAAACAGCGAAATCACCGTCGCCCCTTTGGTGAGACCCATCACCGCCAGGTTGGCCAGGGTAAAACCCAGAAACATGGAACCGCTGTCGCCCATGAAAATTTGGGCCGGGTGAAAGTTATACTTCAGGAAGCCCAGGATGCTCACGGCCAGCACCAGGGCCATCAGAGAAACCACACCCTTCCCTTCCAGCAACGCCACCACCGTGATGGTCACCGCGGCGATGGCGGAAGTCCCTGCCGCCAGGCCGTCCAGACCGTCAATCAGGTTGAGGGCGTTGGTCACCCCCACAATCCAGAAGATGGTTACCGGCACCGCCAGTTTTCCTAAAATAAACATCCCGTCAAAGGGGTTGGTGATAAACTCCACACGAATACCGCCGGCAGTGGCAATGACTGCCGCGGCAATCTGGCCGGTAAGCTTGACCTTGGGCGATATCCCCCAGATGTCATCCACCAGGCCGAAAAGCATTACCAAAGTGCCGCCGGCCAAAAGCGCCTTTATCTCCGCAGTCAGCGGTACAAGCCACAATACGCTGGCGGCAAAACCGACATAGATAGCCACACCGCCGATACGCGGCATCACCTGGCGGTGGACCTTTCTGGCATCGGGGTTGTCCAAGGCCCCCACCCGCCGGGCAATATTAATGAGTTGTGGTGTAAATAAGTACGAGATGGTACAGGTAATAACCAACCCCAATACTATTGATGAATATTCCATACGGTTTTCCTCTCCCCGGTCCCGAGTTATTATAGTTGAATTAACATTTAATTTCATATATTATAGTTATACTGTCATGAAACCCCGGCAACACATGCCAACCCTATTTTATCGCCAATCCCCCAGCTTTACAAGCCCCCGTGTTCGATGTTCGAAGTTCGAAAAAGTAGGAGCCGCTCATTTATAAATACGATTCATTTCCCCAAAAACACTTCAAAATATTTTAAGTTTATTTTTGAATGGCAAACTTAATTTCCGTAACTCCGGCACACTGAGGATGCCCATAGCCCCGGCCTTCTTCAAGCTACCATATAAAACATTTATCTTCGACAAATTATCTTAAAGTCCTGCCGGCGGGGGACAATTTTACATTTATTTCCTGGCCGCCAGGCGGCTGGCCAAAGCCCGGCGCACTTCCACTGCTTCTTCCAAACCTGTCAGGGATATGCCGGCAGCATATGCCACCGCGCCGGCAGCCACCGCCCCTAAAGTGTTGACCAGGTAAAAGAAAGAGTTGTCCAGGGGCAAGAAACTGCTGCCCAGGGTAAATGCCCCCAGGGCCAGCGCCCCCATGACCAGGGATATTGCCAATATCTTGAAAGCCGGCCCCAGCAGGGCGGCAGGAGAGAACACCTCTTCCCGGCGCCGTAGAAAATACAGCAGCATTAGGGCGTTAACCGCTGCAGCCAGGGTATCCGCCAGGGCCAGGCCCGCCGCCTGCAACGGCCCGAGCAGCGCAAAACTCAGTAAAACATTTGCCAGTACCGAGATCATGCCTGTGACCACCGGGGTCCTCACATCTGCCAGGGCGTAATACACCCTGGTGGCCACCAGGTTTATTCCCAGGGCAGGCAGGCCCGGGGCAAAATACAGCAGTGACTCCGCGGTCAGCAGTGTGTCTTCCGCACCGAAAGCACCCCGCTCAAAAAGCAGCTTCACCAGCGGCACCTTCAGCACCGCCAGGCCCACCGCCGCGGGTACGGAAACCAGCAGCACCATGCGCAGGCCCCGCTGCAGGGTATGCGCCATCCTGTCACGCTGCTCACCGGCGGCATACCGGGCCAGGGCCGGGAAAATGGCGGTGGCCACCGCGGCCACAAAAATTCCCAAAGGCAGGGTCATCAGGCGGTAGGCATAGTTCAGTGCGGAAATGCTCCCCGCCTGCAAACCGGATGCAAAGACACGGTTCAAGGCCAGGTATATCTGGTTGACAGACATGCCCAGCACCACGGCCCAGACACCGGTGTAAAATTTGCGTACCGCCGTGTGGTCCAGGTGCAGACCGGAACGGTACTGAAACCCCAGTTTTTTCAAGAGCGGCAGCTGTACCAGGAAAAAAATCACAAACCCGGCCAGAGTCCCCCAGGCCACGGCATGGATTTTGTAAATGCCGCCGAAAAATATCACCGCGAGAATGATAATGATATTGGCCGCCCCCGGCGCGAACGCCGGCAGGGCAAAAACCTTAAACGCGTTGAGAATGCCGGTGATGAGCATCCCCAGGCCCATAAAAATAATTGAGGGAAACATTACCCGGGTCAAATCCGTGGTCAGGACAAACAGATCCCCCCGGAAACCGGGGGCGGTGATACGCACCAGCCAGGGGGCAGCCAGCCAGCCAAGCAGGATTACGGCAAACAGCGCCACCGCGGTCAGGTTGAAAATACCGCCCGCCACCTGCCAGCCTTCCTGCCGTTTCTCCGGGGAGACATAAGGGACGAAAATGGGCACCATCACCGAGACAAAGGCAACCCCGAAAATCGCCTGGAGAAAAAAGGGGATGGTATAGGCCACCCAGTAGGCATCGGTTGCAGCCGATGCCCCGTACTGGCCGGCAATGGCTGCATCCCGGCCAAATCCCAGCACCCTGCTGATTAAATTCATTACCAGCACCACACCCGCCGCCCGGGCAATGGTATTACCTTGACTCATCGTATCCACCCGTTCAGAAATTAGAGGCAATACTCCCACCGCCAACCCCAATCTATTTGACCGGAAATCGATGCAAAAAGTTCCCAGCCGACCGTCATTCCAGCAAACCGGCAAGCAAGAGATAATTTTTTTCCGCCTCTTTCCGGAGACTCTCCCGCTTTGTCTGCAGGCGCTGGCGGTAAACAGTCGTTGCATTAAGTACCTCGCCGCAGCTGTTGAGCAGGGCCCCGACGGGCAACCGGGATGCCGGACCGGCACAGGGCTGTCCCACCAGCCTGAGAAAGGAATCAACCTTGGGGTCATAAGAAATGCCTACCATGGGCGTCCCGGCCACGGCGGCAAAGATCAAGCTGTGCAGCCGCATGCCTATCACCAGGCCGGCCCGGCCAAACACCCCCAGTATCTCCTCCAGAGCGAGACTTTCCGCCAGCACCACCGCACCGGCCCCCAAGGTTTCGGCAGCCGTACGGCACACTGCCGTATCTTCCGGCTTGTGAAAGGGAAAAAGGCAGATGCCGTAATCTTCCCGCTGCAGGGCGACCAGCGCCGTTACCAGCGGCTCCAGGTAAGCGTCGTCCTGCCAGCGCCGGGGACAGACGAGGATGTACTTATGGTCTGCCAAACCGTGCTGCTGCAGCACCGCCTGCCCTTTTTCCAGGGCACTGTCACTGACTGTCAAACCCAGTACCGGGTCGGCAGTAACGGCTATTTCCCCGGTTACGCCGATGGACCTGAGCAACTCCAGGGAATCCCTGTCCCGCACGGTGATGGCGTCCACCTTGTTCAACACCCGGGCCGCACTGCGGCGGCTGCTTTCCCGCACTAAAGGGCCCATGCCCTGGGCAAAGACCATCACCTTCTTACCCAGCGCCCGGGCCAGCCGGATAATTCCCAGGTAGTAGTACAGGCTTTTTGCCCCTGTGACATCCTGGAGGAGACTGCCGCCGCCGCTGACGAGGATATCGCTGTTTCTCAAAGTCCCGAATACCCGGCCGGGGTGCCAGCGGTTTACCGCTTCCACATCCAGTTCCCGGGCGGTATCCGCCGGTGAACTGGATAAAACCGTGATTTTCACCGGCCCCAGCCCTCTGCGGATACCCTCAACCATACTGTATAAAACTGCCTCATCGCCCAGGTTGTTAAAACCAAAATACCCGGACAGCACAATTCTACTCACGTAAATACCTCGCTTCCAGCCATGCCCAGCCTTTAAACAGCAGTATCAACGCCACGCCACCCAAAATGCCCAGCCAGAGGCCGTTAAAGGTTCTCAGCAAAGATACGGCCAGTGGGGTCCAAGTATGGGCAAAGGTATTTACCAGGGATACTTGGCCGATGGACGCCAGCACCACCACCGGCAGCAGGTGGTCCTTGTATCCCAAATAGAAGGAAAGCATCAGCAGCGGGTGGCCGATTAAAAACTCCTTGGTACGGGGGCGTACCACCAGCAGCTTTTCCAGCA
Organism: uncultured Thermoanaerobacteraceae bacterium; assembly: GCA_964529795.1. Classification (GTDB taxonomy): domain Bacteria; phylum Bacillota; class JADQBR01; order JADQBR01; family JADQBR01; genus CAZGXM01. The sequence goes on along the minus strand of CAZGXM010000041.1, from coordinate 7,033 downwards.
TGGTGCGGAAGCTGAGTTCCAGGGAGGAAACAAAAACTCCCTCATTGCCGGAGCGCATCACATAAACCACTCCCACCAGGCCCAGGATACCCACCAGCAGGGCATATTTGACGGAAATGTGGCTGTCCAGCGCCGCCCGCAGCCTGGGCAGCCACTCTTCCTTCCGGTACTTGAAAAAGGCGAGGTAGAGGAAAACCAGCAGCGGCGGGCCTAAAAACGCGGCCTTGACACCGATGAACTGGTCCAGCTTGAGCATAAAGTTTTTATCTGCCAGCAGGCCCACCATCAACACGGCACCGGTCAAGCTGACTGTCACCGTGCCCAGCAGGGCCAGGGCGCTGCCGAAAATGCTGCGCCGCCGGTCGCTGGTAAAGACAATTATCGCCAAAGAGGGAAACACTACCGTCCCGCCCAGGGCAAACAGCTTCCTGCCCAAAGAGACATAACCCGCCGCCAGCAGGGCCGCATAAAGAAGTGCCAGCAGGGCCCCTGCCGCCAAAGCCAGGCGCCGGTAACCGAGAAGGTCCAACAGCAGCATGCCCCCGGCTATGCCGCCCAGGCCGATGATAAAGAGGATAATGCGCGAATTGTTGATGGGCGGGAAGGTTTCGGGCTGCCCCGTGGTAAAGCCTTCCGCCTTCAAGCCCGCAATCAGGCCGGCCAAATATTCCCTGTTCTGCTGCAGCCAGTCGGACGCGGCCGGGTCAAAGAAAAACCTGACAAAGAGGATGCGGGCGTTGCGGTCAGCGGCCGCCAGCAGGAAGCGGTCAACAGCCTCACCCGGAGTGGTCTTGGTCATCTCGGCCGCGGAAATGGCATGCAGCCTGACCACATTTTTGTCCAACCGGGGCTGCGCTGCCAGGGCATTGAACCCCTGCTGCGAGAAAAATTCCACCGCCGCCAGCGGCGCATCAAGCTGCTCTATTTCCCGGGCCAAAACTTCCGGGTGGGACGGCAGCACCTTGTCATTAAACAGCACCGCACCGATATTGTCGTAACCCTTGAGTTGGGAAAAAACTTCGGTAATTCCCGCCTCACTGGCTCCGGGCCAGGTCCTTACCTGCACCAGTGCCTTTAAATCCATGGCTGCCACCAGGTCCAGCCCTTTGACGGGGAAACCCAGGCCCACGTCCTTTACCATCCCCGGCGGCAGCGGAGTCCCTACCAGGTAAACCCCCGCTGCCGGTTCAACGATCTTTTCCGTGCCGGGCACCTTCACTTCCAGATTTGCGGCCAGACGCCGGAACTCCTCCCTGCTGCGGGTGAGGAGATAGGTATACCCGGGTTTAATTTCACGCCAGTTACCGGCAAAAGTGGGATTGGTCAGTAGTTCATTTCCCGTTGCCGTCCAGACGTCCCGGTATACCGCAACGGAGTCCGCCAGTGTCTGTTCCTTAAAGAGCATCCCGGTTATGCCCGTGTCAATCAATTCACGGATAACAGCCCTGACAGGCATATTTTCATGGGCCGCCAGCGCCGTCACCTGGTCGTAATCCACCACCACGGCAATATCATTGTTTGCCGCTTCCCGGACATGGCGCTGCCAGCCCAGCCAGAGAGACAGGACCACTGCAGTACCGATAAGCGTATATAATATGTAGTAATACCACCTTTTCATGTAAAAACCCCCGTCATTGGATTGGACAAGTCTATTCTACCAGTGTTTACAACCCCTCACAAGTAGTTTACCCAGCGAACAAAAAAGACACCCGTCACCAAGGTGCCTTTACCGGACCAGCCGGTTTATTTCCTGCTGCATCTCTTCAGTGGTTATTTCCGAAAAACGGTAGTCCCGGTAGATGCGACGAAGAAACTGCTGCAGTCGCTCCCTGCCCACCTGTTGTTCCAGGGCAGTCCAGAACATGGTGCCCCCGTAATAGACATGGGTCAGGTACTCCTGCCGGTCCTGAAAAGCGGTAACCGGCCGCAGGAAACCGATGTACCCGGTCTTGGCCGCTTCCGACAAGCTCTCGCCAAAGTCAAACTGCTGCTTCAGTTCATCCTCGATATACAGTTTGGCAGCGTAGGTGGCCAGGGATTCATCCAGCCAGGGCTCCCGCATTTGGTCGTTCCCCACCGCCGCGTACCACCACTGGTGCGCCACTTCATGGGCCAGCACCCGGAGCACCGTGGCAGAACCGGGTGATAATCTTTCCGCCAGCATGATTAAGCCGGGGTATTCCACACCCTGAAAGGGGCGCAAATAAGTCTCAGCCACAGTCAGTTTGGGGTACGGGTAGTCACCGAAAGTCTTTTCATAAAAGGCAACCAGGCTTTTCAACGTCTCCATTACCTCACCCGCGTTGCTGTCGTCGCCGCGATACAGGTATTCCAGTTCCGTATCCCCCACTTTGTCGCGGCGAAGCTTTAGTTCCCTGCCAATGACCATGGCAAAGTTGCGCATTGACCGGGCGCTGAAAACCAGTTCCCGCCTGCCCAGCAACTGCCGCTCTTCTTCCAGCTCGCCGCTGGCAGCCACCTGGTATCGCGGGGGCAGGGACAGCTCCAAGCGGTAATCCGCCACCCCGGCGTTGCCCGGATCACCCACCGGCGGGTAAATGCTGACCTTTCGTCCCTCATCCACCCAGATGGGATACCAGTCACCCAGAGCGATAATGCCTTTGTAACTGCCAAACCGGTAGTTAAGCACCGGCAGCCGGAGGGAGAAGTTAATCTGGACAACCCGGCTGTCACCAGGTTCCAGGGGCTTCTTCAGGGGAACCGTCATCAAAACCCCGTCCAACACCGGGTCCACGTCCTTGTTATCCACCGTTATTTCGTTGATAGCCAGGTTTCCCGCGGACCAACCACCGGGGTAATCCCCGGGGTTGACAGGGGTGGTATGCGGTTCGGAAAACGCCCGCGGAAAAACCTGAAAATATAACACCTGCAGGGGATTATCCCTCTGGTTCAGCACCAGAACCCTTTCCTGGACCGCGAATTCACGTCGGGAATTCATCTTCACCTTCAGCCAGTATGATGTCCCTACAAGCTCAAGTTTTTCTCCCCGGGTAGGCGCAAGCAGGGGTAAACTGTAGTACAAGACAAACATTATCACGATTGCCGTTACGACAAAAAGTCTGCGCATTACGTCTCACCTGCATCTGTTTTTTCAAAAACCAGGCCAGCGGCTTCTTAAAGGTTGACGGTTATTTGCTGCTGTTTCGTTATAATCCTTAACCGCCCGTCCCGCACATTATACAGCCTGCCGTTAACCTCCATGACACCGCTGACGGGCTTTTTGGTGCGAAAATCCAACAGCGTCAAGCCCACAAAACCGGTACCGTCGCCTGCACGGACTCCCGGCACAGCGCCGACAATTACTTCCGGTGGAGACTGCTTTGTTTCCGGGGGCTCTCCTCCGGTGATGCCGACTGTCAAGCGATAGGAAGAATACTCCTGGTTATATAAACTGAGTGTCGCGGAGCTGTACACCACTATCTCCCAAACACCGGGCAGGGGCGCTTCCGCTTCCGCAGTGATAGTCTGCTGTCCCTCGTAACCTGCCGGCGCATTACCGGCGTAATCGGTCCTTACCACCTCTTCACCGTTGGGCTGCACTAAATGGATACGGGCCCGGCCCCGGAATCCACCCTCAGTTCGGGGCACTTCAAGCTCTGCTTTTATCTTTTTCGTGCCGAAAGGCACGTCAACAAAGTACCGCTCCACCTGCCCCGCACCCAACTTCCCGGAAAGCGCCAGCGGCTTATCTTCACTTGCCCGGTAAGGCCTCACCACTGTGTTTAACAACCGCAAATCACTGCCAAAAGTGCCTCGGTCGTCACCAATCAACAGCCCGGTATAAAGCCCTTCACTTTCAGGTATGTCGTACCGCACCGGCAGTTCCCGGTACCGTTTCCCGGAAATAGCTGTTTCACCGAGCAGCGGTTTCATCCACGGCACGGTGGAACGCCAGGTTAACCTGCGGGTTTCCCCGCCCAGGTTAAAGACCTGGTAACTTAAATTCCCGGGGACAAAATCCCGGGCATAAAGGCCGCGCCCCATGCCAAACAGGTCGTTAAAGGTAACCGCCCCCAGCGGCGCCGGGTCGCCGGCCCGGCGGAGGTAATCCCAGGCGCCCTGGATATTGACCAGGCCGTTACCTGCTTCCACCAAATCCAGTTGGGGGATCTTTCCGGCACCTCGGGCCAGGGCTTCCCTGACTTTGGCAGCAGTCACCTTCACCCCGTTGTCCGCCGCCGCATCCATTAACAAGGCTGCAACCCCCGCCACATGGGGAGCAGCCATACTGGTCCCTTCCAGGAGGAAGTAATCCAGCCCGGCCCAGCCGGGCGCCGTGGAAAAGGCGCTGCCCGGCGCGACTACAGTGGGCATCAAAAGGCCGTCCTTCCGCGGCCCCATGGAACTGAAATACCACAAGCCGCCCTGCTTTACCCGCCATTGAAAATCAGCTTCCCACATGGAGGGGGAAATATAAGCGCCCACGCTGACAACTTCACTGGCATTGCCCGGCGCGGCCATGGAACCGATACCGGGCCCCTTGTTGCCGCTGGCCACGGTAAAAATCACATCATACTTTTCCACCAGCTGGTTGATGGTCCTGGCAAGCCGGGAATCCCCACCGGTGATATCCTGGTAGTAGCCCAGGCTCAAGTTGATAATATCTGCCCCGCTCACCGCCGCGTAGGTAACCGCCTCCTGCAGCTTTTCCCAGTCCACCTGGCCGGAAGAGTTTATGGCCTTGATCACCAGCAGTTTTGCCCCGGGGGCCACCCCCTGTATTTTGCCGTTGGCGGCGGCTATCCCGGCAATATGCGTGCCGTGGCCGCTGGCATCAAAGCCCAGTTTCACCATCTCACCGCTGCTGTCCAGCTCACTGACCACGAAGGGAAAACTGTACCCCTCCCGGCGGGAGGCAAAGTGGGAAAACCTGTGGTTTCGCCTGTAAACTGCCAGGCCGCTCTCCTCCGCAAGATCCCCATCGCCGTCGGTGTCCACATACACCGTATCGTAAACCCCGGCATGCTTCGCATCGGTTGCCAGTACCAGGTACCTGTCCCCGACGTCACCGCTGAAATTGATATCGAAACCTAAATCCTGCTCGGAAAAGAACCCGAAACGGTACTGCCCGCCGGCAGTGGGAATGCCTTGGGTAATAAATTTCTCCCCGCCCGCCGGTAGCACTTCCCCGGCAGGAGACACTCCGGACAAGCCAACCTGACCTTCACCGGTAAAATCAACCCAGTCTACAATTTTATATTCACCGTTGGGCAGGTACTGTAAATCACTGTGGGAGACATCCACCCCGGTGTCCACAACGGCAATAACCTGCCCGCTGCCGTCCACGGCATTTTCATAAGTAAATTCCGTCACTCCCATCAGTTGCTTGGTAACTTTCAGGCTGTTAACGGGGGCTTCCGCGGGAAAGCTTTCCCCGGCAGCGGCACGGCCGGTTTCCTGACGCTCCCGGATATGCCGGGCTATCGTCCTGCCCCAGGACTGCCGCGTGCCCACTTTCACCCGGGGCAGGGTAAAGTTTCCGCCCAGTTGGCCAAAAATCACATCACCGTACACGTTGAAATTGACCGAAAGCTGCTTCCCTTTGAACGTCGACAGCTGCTGGTAGTCCACCTGCCGCTCTCCCTGAAAAAACCTGGCGCCGCCGTAAACACTGAAGGCTACCGTCCTGCCGTTATTATCTATGTAGAGAAGTTTGCCGTCGGTATCTTTTAACTCTCCCGCGTAGTCAAAGGCCCCGCCGGTGTAGAGGAGAAAACGGTACAGGATGGTCGCCGCTTCCGCCCGGGTGGTACCGGCCAGGGGCCTGAACGTCCCGTCGGGGTAACCCTTGATCAGGCCGCTGCCTGCCGCCAGGCTGACGTAATCCCTGGCCCAGCCGGCTATATTTCCCCGATCAGCAAACTGCAGGGGAGCAGTCTCCGGCAGGGGCGCACCCAGGTATTTCAAGGCCCGCACCAGCAAGGCGGCCATTTCCTGCCGCCTGACGAAATCTTCGGGCCCGAAAATATTTTTTCCGTAACCTTCTACCAGGCCGCTTTCCCGGGCAATGATGACGTCATTTTTGGCCCAGTGGTCATAATCCACATCGGTAAAGGCGGAATACACCTTTTCCACCGCGGAACGGTGATATCCCAGGTCCACGGCGGTTACCAGCATCCTGGCAAATTCCGCCCGGGTAACCGGCGCGTCGGGCCGGAAGCTCCCGTCAGGGTAACCGTTAATAACTCCCCGGCTGTTAATGAGCATCACGGCCCTTTTGCTCCAGTGACCGTCCAAATCGGGAAAATCCGCTGCTATTGCCGGGCCCGCAAACCCCAGCACCAACAAGACTGCAAGTACGCTGACAAGAAATTTTTGCAAGATACAAACCCCGTTTCTATGTAGTGAAAGTACCTTGACTATTTCGACAAACATTTCCCGTTTCCTTGTCAATGATTGGGAAAAAATGAAAACAGCGATGGCGTAAGAAAGCAGCAGTATGGTTACGGGAAGAAAAAAAGGGGCGCCGCTTAAGCGCCCGGTAAAGGGGTGGGTTGGAATAACTCAATCATGGCAGCGCTGGCAGTTGCCTTTTACATCGGGATGGTCCAGATGATTGCTTTCCGCCTCCAATTTGATTATCGTTCCACGGGAAACTTCCGCTTTCAGTTCGTCCCCGAATTCCATATTGGACAGTCCCGCGTCATCACCGTCAATGGTTATTTCCGCACCGCTGTCCACCGGATAATAGCGGGTGTCCCGCCGGTCTTCGGAAGCAACCACAATTCCCCCGTGTCTCAGTTTTACAAAGTAGCCTTCTATTTCACTACCTTCCCCTTCTTCCTCATCTTCCTCAATTGCTTCGTCCTTATTTCTGTCTTCGTCTTCTTCCAATCCCTCCTGCTCATCAGCTTCTTTAGCTTCTTTCAGTTCCTTTTCTTCAACTTCTATTTCCAACTTCACCACCACGCCGGCTTTCAGTTCCAGTTCCACCTCACTACCTGCCGGGACATCTGGCAGTGCCACGTCTCCCTCTATTTTGACTTCCACATCATCAGCCAGTTGATATGAC
>CAZGXM010000040.1:19966-25195 GCA_964529795.1 uncultured Thermoanaerobacteraceae bacterium | reverse complement strand
AAGGCAATTACTATCAGCTCATACAAAATCAAAAGGGTGCATCTCCCCTACCTAACCCGGACAAGCGGGAGCCAAATATGATATTATAACCATAAAAAAATCTCTAAAAATGAAACCTGTGAACAGGGAGCCAATCAATTTGAGCAACAAAGAAATTTATAATGTTTTATCTTTTGTGCGTACTAAATCAATAATTTGAGAAAATAATATATGAAACCCAAACTAAAATAAATTTCTGTGGGGGTAAACAAAAATGCACAAGCCTTCCTATATAGAGCTCTTTGAAGCAGGTCTTCTTGAGGAACGGGTGGAAAAAGCCAAGGATTTAATGAAGGAATGCAAGCTATGCCCGCACCTGTGCGGTGTGGACCGGGAGGTCAAAAAAGGCTTTTGCAGGGCCGGTACCATGCCGGTTATTTCCGATTACAGTCCCCACTTTGGTGAAGAAGCACCGTTGGTCGGGACCAGGGGTTCCGGCACTATCTTTTTTGCTTACTGCAACATGAAGTGCATCTTCTGCCAGAATTATGATATCAGTCACCAGGGTTTGGGAGAGGAGCTTTCCCCGGAAAAGCTGGCGGAAATCATGCTCGGGCTACAGGCTTATGGCTGTCATAATATAAACTTGGTAACACCCACGCACTTTGTGCCGGGAATATTGGAGGCTCTGCAGGCCGCCGTTAACCAGGGCCTGAAAATTCCCCTGGTATATAACTGCGGTGGATATGAGAGAGTTGAGACGCTCAAGTTACTCGAGGATGTTATAGATATTTACATGCCAGATGTGAAATATAACAGCACGGAAATAGCGAAAATGTATTCGGGAGTTGCAGATTACCCGGAAAAAGTAAAGTTTGCCTTAAGAGAGATGTACCGGCAGGTGGGAAACCTGGTTACCGATGACAGTGGCATTGCAGTAAGGGGGATGATAATCCGCCACCTGGTGCTGCCCAACGGCCTGGCAGGCACGAAAGAAATCATGCGTTTTATTGCCGAAGAGCTTTCCCCGGAACTGTTCGTAAACATAATGGCCCAGTATTACCCCACATTTAAAGCCAGGGAATACCCTCACATAAACAGGCGCGTTTCGGAAAAAGAATTTAACGAAGCCCTGGAGTATGCCAGAGAAGTGGGTTTATTACCTGCTACTCAGTCTAACCTTTAATAACCCCTACAGGCGTGAGTTTAATCGTTACCGCCACCAAATCCTTTTGATTGTCCATAACCTCATCTATATCCTTGTAAGCCTGGGAGCACTCCTCAGCCACATCGTTGTTTTTAGGTTTTACCAGAGCAATATCTTTTTTCTCCATTTCCTGTATGACGTTTTTTACCGAAATTTCCTTCTTGGCTTTGCTCCTGCTCATCTTTCTGCCAGCGCCGTGGGAACAGGATTCAAAGGCCTCAGGATTTGCCAGGCCTTGACCAATGTAGCTGGGGGTTCCCATGGAACCGGGAATAATTACCCGGCCTTTGGCACGAACAGCCCCCTTGCGGTGTACTATCAAATCTTTGCCATAATGTGTTTCTTGTGCAGCGTAGTTATGCCGTACATCTGTTTCCGTTCCCGGATCATACTCAAATTGAGGAAAGTACGCTTCAAATATGCCAAGCACAATTTCCATAATCCGCTGCCTGTTGGCTTCGGCAAAGTTAATGCAAAAAGTCATATCCCGCCAGTAATCTTTACCCTCTTGGGAATCTATGGGTAAATAAGCCAGTTGATATTCCGGCGGTACCGGTAAATGCCGGGCCTTGTTTAACTTTTTGGCCAGTTTATTGTAATGGCCGGCAACCTGTTTTCCCAAGTTACGTGAACCGCAGTGAAGCATTATCCAGATAAAATGCTCTTCGTCTGCCTGTATCTCAATGAAATGGTTGCCGCCGCCCAAGGTACCGAGCTGGCATTTGACGCTGTCCCACTGTGCCGCAATAAAGTCTGTGACATCGGTATATTTTTGAAAAATGGGATGATTTTGAGGATGTTTATGATGCTTGAACCCTACAGGCACTGCCGCCAAAATATCGTTTAATACTCTGTCCCGGTAACTTTTAAATCCATCAACGGTCAAGTTTGTTTTTACAGCCCGTACACCGCAGCCGATATCCACTCCCACTGCATTGGGAATGACCGTGTCCTCTGCTACAAGTACGCCGCCAATGGGCATGCCAAAACCCTGGTGGACATCAGGCATCAAAGCAATCCACTTAAATGCAAAGGGCAGGTCGGCAAGGTTCTTGGCCTGCTGCAGCGCTCCTTCCTCAACGTAATCGGTCCAAACCTTGATGGGTATTCTCCCGCCGGAAATTGTCTGCTTCATTCTTCACCATCTCCAATATGGAAAAAAGAGTGCCGCATCTATAAAAAACAGCACTCTTTACTGGAGGCGACACCCGGATTCGAACCGGGGATAAAGGATTTGCAGTCCTCTGCCTTAGCCACTTGGCCATGTCGCCAGATATCCAGATATAAAATGGAGCGGGTGAAGGGATTCGAACCCTCGACTTCGACCTTGGCAAGGTCGCACTCTACCACTGAGTTACACCCGCACGTGATGGTGCCTCGGGGCGGAATCGAACCACCGACACGAGGATTTTCAGTCCTCTGCTCTACCGACTGAGCTACCGAGGCAGATGGCGGAGCTGACGGGAGTCGAACCCGCGATCTCCGGCGTGACAGGCCGGCATGTTAGACCACTACACTACAGCTCCAAGCTCTACAATTGTTTTGCCGCGACAACATTTAGTATACACAAATCGAGAGGAAAAGTCAAAAGAAATGATTGGGAAAATTTGCAGCCCATAATCGTAAAGCAATTATACCATGCAGTCAATTCGGGGTCAATTAAAAATATAGGTGGTCCCCAAAAAAGCCTTTTTTTGCAGATGGCAGTCCTCGGAAATGGCTTAACCATGGGGTTTGCATTCGCAAAAAACCATTGTTTTTGGTTTCTTGGGGTTTAATCATAGGTTAATTATCAATCATTGCCACCGCCGCTAGCCGAATAAAAGCAGCAGTTCCCGGACAATTTTCGCGGCAGTGAGGGCAGTGCGCCAGGACTCATCACCAAAGGGCGAGACCTCCACCAGGTCCACGGCCACCACCTGCTGGTCCTTCAACAGGTACAGGCTTTCCAGCAGTTCATCACTGGTTATGCCGCCGGGTTCCGGCGTGCCAGTGCCCGGCGCAAAAGCAGGGTCCAGCACGTCAATATCTATTGTCAGGTACAGCGGGCGGCCTTTGACCGTTGGTGCTGTTTGTACTACCGCTTCTTTTACTTTTTTATAAAATAAATTTGTGTTTTCCTTGGCGTAGGCAAACTCTTCCCGGGTACCCGAGCGAATACCAAACTGGTAGACATTTTTGCCGCCGATTAACTGGCTCACCTCTCGCATCACCGTGGCATGGGATTGACTTTCACCCAGGTAGTCGGTGCGTAAGTCCGCATGGGCGTCAAAATGCAGAACTACCAGGTCAGGATAATACCGGTAAACAGCTTCCACCGCGGGGTAGCTGACCAGATGCTCGCCGCCCAAAAGAAAAGGAATTTGGTTGTCCCGCAGTATTTCACTGACCGCTTCGCCAATCAATTCAAGGCTTTTAGATACATTCCCGAATGGAAGTTCCAAATCACCGCTGTCGTAAAATTTCACTTCACCAAGCTCGCGGCCCAGGTCGTAACTGTACTCCTCCAGCGCCGCGGACACACTGCGTATTTGCTCCGGGCCCAACCGGGTACCCGGGCGGAAACTGACCGTAAAGTCCATGGGCGCACCTAAAAGCACCACCTTCGCCCGCTCCCTGTCCTCCAGACTGCCCATAAATAATATCATTGGCTACCTCTCCCGGGGCAGCAGTTCCTTGACAAACGGCGGCAGTACCAGGGAACTGAAGTGGACGTCTTTGGAGTAGTACCTGGTATCAAGTTCAGGGATGCTTTCCCTGTCCACATTTTCCGGGTCGTGTTTCTTGCTGCCCATGGAAAAGGTCCACAAACCGCCGGGATAGGTGGGTACGTTGGCCAAAATTAACTTGTTTACCGCAAAAATTTCCGACAAATCCTTTTGAATCCGTTTAATCAGGTCCCTGCCAAAGAACGGCGATTCCGTCTGGGCAACGAAAATTCCTTCCGGCGTCAGCGCCTTGTGGATTTGGCGATAAAAGTCCGCCGCAAAAAGCCCCACCGCAGGGCCCACCGGGTCGGTGGAGTCCACAATTATCACATCATATGTATTTTCGTGGTCCTGGACATGTTTGATGCCGTCGTCCACAATTACCTTCACCTTGGGGTCATCCAGGCCGGCTGAAATTTCCGGCAGGTACTGTTTGGATGCCTCAATTACCCGGCCGTCTATTTCTACCAGGACGACCTCCTTAACTTTCGGGTGTTTCACAACTTCCCTGATGGTGCCCCCGTCACCGCCGCCGATTACCAGCACTTTTTCCGGGTTGGGATGGGTATTCAACGCCACCATGGAAATCATTTCATGGTAGACAAATTCATCTTTAACAGTAGTCTGAATCACCCCGTCCAAAAGCAGCATCCGGCCAAAGGCTTCCGTATCGATTACCGCCAGTTCCTGGTAGTCAGTCTGCTCCCAGTGCAAGGTTTTTTTGGTCAGGCAGGATATTTTAATTGACGGAGTCTGCCTTTCAGTAAACCAGAGTCCCTTCATCATGACATCCCTCCAATATTTACTTCCAAGAATTCATGAAATATTATATCAGACTTGGGCAAAAAATAAACAAGTAAATAGATTTATGGAGAATTCAGAAAGTAAAGGAGGCCCTGTCCATGCCTGACAAGCGTGATGAAAACGAAGCTTATGTAGAGGAATTGATGGAACGCACCGGTAATATCAATCCCAACATGAAGTCTTCTGCCCACCTGGCCATTGACCGTTTTAAACTGGCCATGAGCCTCAACCCGGCAGAAACAAAAGAAGTAGAGGAATTAAGAACCAGGCTGACGGAAGAGGAAGGTTTTCCTCGAAAAGGCCGGAAACAATAAAACTGAAAATAACCCCCGCGTTTTTAATAATTTTTGCCAGGGGGTTATTTTCTTTAGTCATTATGGCAGGCCACCAGGTGACCACTGCCAACATCTTTTAATTGAGGCGTTTCCCTCTTGCATATTTCCTTGGCCACCGGGCAGCGGGACACAAAGCGGCAACCCGGTGCCGGGTCAATTGGGCTGGGCACGTCCCCTTCCAGCCTCTGTCTTTGGC
>CAZGXM010000040.1:0-19866 GCA_964529795.1 uncultured Thermoanaerobacteraceae bacterium | reverse complement strand
CCCGGTGCCGGGTCAATTGGGCTGGGCACGTCCCCTTCCAGCCTCTGTCTTTGGCTTCTCGCCGCCACGTCCGGGTCAGGAATGGGTATAGCGGATAGCAGTGCCCTGGTGTAGGGGTGAATTGGGTTGCTGTACAACTCGCTGCTTTCCGCCAGTTCCATGACCTGGCCCAGGTACATCACTGCCACCCGGTTGCTGATGTGTTTCACCATGGCCAGGTCATGGGCAATAAACAGGTAGGTGAGCCCCAATTCCTGCTGCAGTTCTTCCAGCAGGTTGACCACCTGGGCCTGGATGGACACGTCCAGCGCGGAAATAGGTTCGTCACAGATGATAAACTCAGGCTCCACGGCCAGGGCCCGGGCAATGCCGATACGCTGGCGCTGGCCGCCGCTGAACTCGTGGGGAAATCTGGTAGCATGCTCGGGGTTGAGTCCCACCAGTTCCAGCAGGTGGTGAATGCGTTTGCTACGTTCTTTTCCCTGGGCAAGCTTATGGATATCCAGGGCTTCACCAATGATGTCGCTGACGGTCATCCTGGGATTCAGGGAAGCGTACGGGTCCTGAAAAATCATTTGCATGCTGCGGTGCAGCTCGGCCGCTTCCTGGCCTTTCAGGTCATAAATGTTCTTACCCTTAAAAAGGACCCTGCCAGCTGTAGGTTGATAAAGCCGGATAATGGTCCTTCCCACCGTGGTCTTGCCGCAGCCGCTCTCACCCACCAGGCCCAAAGTCTCGCCCTTTTGCATTTCAAAGGATACACCGTCAACTGCCTTCAAGTAACTCTTGGGCTGGAACATTCCTCTGGACACCGGGAAATATTTCTTTAAGTTCTGTACTTGAATCAACGGTTGTTGTGTCATGATACCACCTCTTTTGCCCGGGAGTGCAGCAGCCAGCAAGATGTATAATGATCTTCCTCTACTTTAAACCTTTCCGGCGCATACTGCCGGCAGACTCTCATAGGCTTTTCACAACGCGGGCTGAAAGCACAACCCTTGGGAGGGCTGATTAAATCCGGCGGCTGCCCGTAAATTGGTACCAGCCGGGATTTGGTCTGGCTGTCCAGCCGCGGTACGGACTTGAGCAGGCCCCATGTATAGGGATGCCTGGAATTATAGAAAATATTACGTACCGTCCCTTCCTCCACAACCTGCCCGGCATACATTACCAGCACCCGGTCACACATATCCGCCACAACTCCCAGGTCATGGGTGATGAGAATAATGGCCGTATCCAGTTTCTGCTGTAAATCCTTCATCAAGTCCAGTATCTGCGCCTGAATTGTCACGTCCAGTGCAGTTGTGGGCTCATCAGCAATCAGGAGCTTGGGCTCACAGGCCAGGGCCATGGCAATCATGGCCCGCTGGCGCATACCGCCGCTGAACTCGTGGGGATGCTGGTTAATCCGTTTTTCCGGGTTGGGTATCCCCACCAGCTTGAGAAGTTCCAATGCCCTCTCTCTTGCTTTATCAGAACTAATCTTCTGGTGCAGCTTCAGTCCTTCCATTATCTGTTTGCCCACAGTCATGGTGGGATTTAAGGAAGTCATGGGGTCCTGAAAAATCATACTGATATCATTACCCCGGATTTTCTGCATCGCCTGTTCCGATTTGGTTGTAATCTCCTCACCTGCAAAGTTGATGGAACCGCTAACTATCCTGCCCGGAGGTGAAGGAATCAGTTTCATGATTGACTGGGCCGTGACACTTTTCCCACAACCGGACTCCCCCACTATGCCCAGCGCCTCACCCTTGTTCAGGTGAAAGCTGACACCGCGCACCGCCTGCACTTCCCCGGCGTGGGTAAAAAAGGACACTTTCAAGTCTTCTATTGTCAAAAGCTTTCTTTGGTCCATCGTTTCACCTCCTGTTATTTACGCATTTTCGGGTCTAATGCGTCGCGGAGTCCATCGCCCAGCAGGTTGAAGGCCAGCATGGTCAAACTGATGAAAAACGACGGGAACATCAACTGCCAGGGATAAGAACGAATAGCTTTAATACCGTCGCTGGCAAGATAACCCCAACTGGCTTTGGGCACGCTCACACCCAACCCCAGAAAACTCAAAAACGCCTCTGCAAATATGGCTTCCGGAATGAGCAGTGTCATCATTACAATGATGGGTCCCATGGTATTGGGAATAAGGTGACGTAAGATAATCCGGGTGGTGCTGCCGCCCAAAGTACGTGCTGCCAAAATAAATTCCTCTTCCTTAAGCTTCAACACCTGCCCGCGGACTATCCTGGCCGTACTCATCCAGCACACAGCCGCCAGAGCGATAATAATGGTTTTTAATCCCGGTTCCATCACCAGCATCAGCAAAATCACATATAACAAAAAGGGGATCCCGTAAAATATTTCCACAATCCTCATCATGATGTCATCCACTTTTCCGCCGAAATACCCGGAAATACTGCCGTAAATGGTACCAATCAAGATACTGCTAATACTGGTGACAAAGCCAATGATTAAAGAAATCCTCGCGCCATGCCATATCCGGGTAAACAAGTCCCTACCCAGCGTATCAGTACCAAACCAGTATTCACCATTGGGAGGTTGGTTGGCCTTGGATAACACCTGGTAAGAATAGGTGAACTCGTTCAGGTGCGGTCCGATAATGGCCATAATAATCAGAATTACGATAATTGTTAAACCCATAATTGCCCCTTTGTTTTGCTTTAACCGCCGCCATGCATCTGCCCAGTAAGATATGCTGGGGCGGACAATGACTTCCGCTTCCTGGCTATCCCGCTTTACCGGTTGGAATAATTCTACAGGTATATTGGTGTCTTTCATCCACTCACTCCTTCAAGTCGGTAAGCTTGATGCGCGGATCTACCACGGCATAAGCTATATCCACCAGCATATTCATGAAAATCAGCAGGGTACTATAAAAAACGGTAACACCCAAAATTACCGGGTAGTCCCGGTTAGTAATACTGGTAACAAACCATTTTCCCAACCCGGGAATGGCAAAAATACTTTCCACTACAAAACTGCCGGTAAAAATAGCGGCCATGGCAGGCCCCAAATAGGTTATCACCGGCAAAATGGCATTCCGTAAAGCATGACGGTATATTATTACCTTCGTGGCCAAACCTTTGGCTCTGGCAGTCTTGATATAATCTTGACTCAAAACCTCAAGCATACTGGAACGCATCAGGCGGGCAATGACCGCGGTAGGCAGTCCGGCCAGAGAAACCACCGGCAGCACCACGGACTTCGGTCCCTGCCAGAGTGCAGGAGGAAACCACTTAAGTTTTACGGCAAAAATGTACATGGCCAGGCCGGCAACGATAAAACTGGGTACCGACACCCCAAGAGTAGCCAGCAAAATAGCGCCGTAATCCTGCCATTTGTTTTGGTTCAAAGCAGCAACAATTCCTAAAAATATTCCGAAACCCAGTGCTACTAGTATAACTATGACACCAAGGGTAGCTGAAATCGGAAAACCGTCGGCAATAATGTCGTTGACTGTCCGGGTTTCATACCTGAATGAAGGCCCCATATCTCCCCTGGCCAGGTTCTTCAAGTAGTCAACATACTGTTTCCACAGCGGGTCATTTAAGTGATACCTGGCATTGATGTTTTCCATAATGCTGTCCGGCAGTTTCTTTTCGGAGTCAAAAGGCCCGCCGGGTATGGAGTGCATCAATACAAAAGTGATAGTAATAATCACCATTAGGGCTATTAAAGCTGAGCCCATTTTTCGTATCAGGTAAGTCACGGCACAGATCACCCCCTTAACCTTGAAATATTTTCTATTTTACGCCCAACAACAAATTGAGGTATATGCGGCCAAAACGGCCACATACACCCCACACTCAAAGTTTCTTTTTCTTCAAAATAAATATCCCCAACTACTTCTCGACATATGCCCACTTGAATTCCATGGCAGGACCAAAGCTGGGTACTCTTACATCCTTAACATAATCCTTAATCAGGTAAGGGTTGGTGTAAAAGTAAATGGGCATAATGGGCAAGTCACTCATGAACATGTCCTCCATCTGATGCATTAACTGCATCCTTTTGGCCTGGTCATTTGTACTGTTCACTTGTTTAATGAGGTCCTCATACTCTTTCTTACCCCAGCCGGTGTTGTTGTTACCGCCGTCGGTAATCCACATATCCAGGAAAGTCATGGGGTCAGCATAGTCAGCACCCCAACCGGCACGGGCTACCTGGTACTCCAGTTCATCACGAGCCTTCAAGTAGGGCCCCCATTCCTGTGAACGGACCGTAATATTGGCAATACCCAGGTTCTGTTTCCACATCTCTTGAATGGCCTGGGCGATCTTGATATGGGCTTCAGTATTATTGGTCAGGATTTCAAACTCGGGGAAGCCCTCACCATCGGGATAACCTGCCTCAGCCAGTAAACGCTTGGCCTCTCCGACATCTTCCTTGAAGTAATCGCCGCCAACTTTCCGGAAATCTTTTTCCGGGTCGGCATCAGCCAGCCCGTAGGGTACAAATGCAAATGCGGGAATCTGACCGGCCTTGGTGATGTTTTTAACAATAGCCTCACGGTCAATGGCCATGGCAAGTGCTTTCCTAACTCTTATATCATCGAAGGGTTTTATAGTAGTATTGAACAGATAGTAGTAAACGGCCAGGTCACCGTCAATTTTCAGGCCCGAATTGGGGTCTGCTTTCAGCCTGTCCAATTCTTCGGTGGGCGGGTTATCGCCAATGTCAATTTCACCGGTTTCAAACATGGCCAGCTCGGTGCTCTCGGCAGTCACCAGGGTCATAACCAGGTCTTCCAGTTTTACATTGTCCTTATCCCAGTAGTTTTCATTTTTCTTAAAGACAATCTTCTGGTCATGCTCCCAGGCAGTCATCTTGAACGGACCGTTGTTTACATAGGTTTCAGGGTGCGCATGCCAATCAGGGTTGGCTTCGACGGTAGCCTTGTGCACGGGGAAGTAAGTTTCAAAAGCAGTCAGTCCCAAAAACTGGGGTGCTGGTGCCTTTAAAGTCACTTCCAGGGTTTTCTCATCAAGAGCCTTAACCCCTACCTGGGCGGGGTCTTTAATTTCTTCGCTGTTGTATGCCTCTGCGTTTTTGATATAAAACAGTTCGTAAGCATAGTCAGCGGCAAATTCAGGATTTAGTACCCGCTTCCAGGCGTATTCAAAGTCATAGGCCGTTACCGGGTCGCCGTTGCTCCACTTGGCATCTCTGAGATGGAACGTATATACGGCACCATCTTCGGAAACATCCCAGTCTTTTGCCATGGCCGGTTCCAGCTCACCCTTCAGGTTATAGCGGGTTAAACCTTCCATCATGGCGTTGATGGCAGTCAGGTCAGGTTCACCGATAGCTTTACCGGGGTCAAGAGTCTCCGGCTCACTGCCCACGTTATAAACAATTTTTTTCTTGCCCGCATCGTCTGCAGCTTTCGATGCACCGCAGCCCGCCAGGACGAAGGCAGCAATCAAGACCATAGCTGCCAAAAACAAAAATTTACTCTTTTTGAACAAAACACCAACCTCCTTGAAAATATGTTCTCATGTCTCGCGGGGGTCTCTGAAGGGCAATTTGCCCACCGACTAATTATAAACCACCGCCCTGACCCCTTCAACACTTGACCCGGTGCCAATTTCTCCCACAGCAGCCCCGGGTAAATCTATTCGGAAAAAATTTCAATCAGCTCCATCAAACCTCTCTTCCCAAATATCCCCCCTCCCAAAACCGGAAACAACAGTGTTTTCCTGTGTTCACAGGTAGTTTCAACTAAAGGTAAAATTCGTGACAGTCAAGCTGTTTTCCTCTTTTATCTCATTTTTCTCTTTTTCTCAAAAAAAATAAAGGCGAGACCCGAAGGACTCGCCTGGTAATCTCTTATTTATGTTTATGCTTTTCTGTTAAAACTTTTATAAGCACCGGTTTTTTCCACTACATTTTTACTGAATAGCACCAGCGGGTAAAGAATGACAGTAACCACAGTGTTAATTAACGCCGTAGGCATAACAATGGTTGCATACAGGATGCCGAAATTCAGGTCCAAACCCAGCACAAAGACGCCAACAGTTAAAAATATAGCGCCGCTGATCATTGTGCCGATCAGCCCCAAAATCCCGCTGAGCACTTTGTCGTTAATTCTGCCGTAAAGCGGTTTGACAAATAATAAGTACACTATCAGAGTGGTGGCAAATTTATCAATCAGGTTGGCAACCTGCATGCCGGGAGTGCCGGTAAGGGCGGCCAGCAATGCAGCCACCAAACCGGCTAGAATCACCGGGCGGATATTGCGGTGGAGCATTACCACTACAAACAACATTCCCAGTGAAGGGTCGGGCTTCATCCCGGGAAAAATTTGCGGTGTAATCAGGTGAAGCAAAGCACCAATGGCAAGCAACAATGAAATCTGAATAGACTCTCTCAAACTCATACTTTTCTCTCCTCTCCTAATCTAATAACAGAATAATTGCCGAAAAAAATAAAAAAACCCTCTGCTAATCTCTCCTCATCTCAACTCGTCTCACTCCTCTCAATATTTAGTTGCATTAATTATACCTTATTGCCAGTAGGTATTTCAACCCTTAAATAAAGTTGGTTTCGATTTTGGCTTTCCGAGAGGCTGCAGCTCTCCTATTTTACCCACCCCTATAATTCATTCACCCGCCGTAGCAGCAGCTTTATACAGGACCGGATGTTTTCAGGGGAATAAACAGCCAGCCCGTCGCGGTAATAGTAGCCGTAGAGTTGTCCGATCAGCCTGACAGGGTCTCCCGGGTAATTTTGAATTAATGCAAACAATCTCTGAGCAGTCTGAAAGGCGACATCGAAACAGTTGGTCGCTTCTTCTCCCGTAAAGATAAACTCATGAGCAGCAGCTACGGTGGCCGCAGAAATTTCTTTGAGTCGGAAAATGGAATCCAGATAATCACGATAGCTATAAAAGAAAATTGGGAAATTGTCTTCCGGTCCCAGAAAGAAACCCAGGCTGTCAGAAACCAGCAGGGTATCGCTTTTCGGAAGGTATACCGCCATACTGCACGGGCTGTGCCCGGGTGCTGCATAAAACTTTAAAGTAGTGCCGTAGTCCAAATCTAAAATGTCCCCGTCACCCACAATCACGTCCGGCTGCAGGGCATTTCCAGGCAGCCAGGAAAAAGTGCGCCGGCCCTTTCCTTGTTTCTCCAGTTTTGCAGACACCGCAGTATCTTCCTGAAAAAACTGTGTTAATACCTCGGGTTTGGCCATGAGCACCGCAGCGCTGCGCGAACATACGACCCGGGCCCGGGGAAAGACATTTCGAAAATAGGGCAATCCCCCCAAATGGTCAAAGTGAGCATGCGGAACAACCAGGTAGCCAATTTTATCCGGCTCCATTCCCAGTTCTTCCAACTGGGTGACAACCTCGGGAGCCGTGCAACTTACCCCCAATTCCACCAGCGCGTGACATTTGCCGGTAACCAAAAAATTAAAGAAATGCCTGTTACCCAGAGCAAATACTCCATCCGCTATTTTTCCGGGAAAAT
Organism: uncultured Thermoanaerobacteraceae bacterium; assembly: GCA_964529795.1. Taxonomy (GTDB): domain Bacteria; phylum Bacillota; class JADQBR01; order JADQBR01; family JADQBR01; genus CAZGXM01. The sequence continues at coordinate 12,376 of CAZGXM010000040.1, read as the reverse complement.
GATTTAACAACTGTAAAACCTCCTTAATCAAACCACCGCAACCGCATCCACAGCAAATGCTCCCTGTCTCTCTGGCAGAGCGAAAAGAGGGTTTATATCCAGCTCGGCCAATTCCGGCCAGTACAGACCCAGTCTGGCCACACCCCGTATAACTTCAGTCAGGGCACCAATGTCTGCCGGTGCTCTGCCTCTGGCCCGGGTAGCAGAGGATACGCCTTGATTTCACGTATCATTTCCTGGATATCTTCTTCAGTAGCCAGCAGTACACGCAGGGACACATCCTTCATTACCTCCACCCAGATACCGCCCAGTCCAAAGGTCACAGTGGGACCGAAAACCTCGTCCCGCTTGAGTCCCACCAGTATTTCCAGACCATCCTGCAGCATTTTTTGTACCAGGACACCCCGGACAGCAATATCAAGACAGTGCTGTCCCACATCTTCAATTACAGCAGTAAAAGCACGGCATACCTCCCCGGACCCCGTAAGGTTTAACCTGACCCCACCGGCTTCGGTTTTATGGGCTAAATCCGGTGAATCAATTCGGGACATTTCCTGGAACGGTGCTTACCATGGCCATAGGTTTGGCCGTTTCTCCCGCTTGGCGCCGCAGCTGGCCAACGGCATCCACTTCTTCATTCAGCCAGTGCAACAGGACCAGTATGTCTACCCCGGGATCAGCAGCGGTAATGGCGGAACACTGCTGAAACATCCCCGGACGCACGATGTCAATGCCCGTAAAGTCTACAGGATTGGCTGTTGCGGCAAAGGTAGGCAAATGCAAAGCCAGCTTTCGCCTGGTTTCCCCGCCCAGCTGTGCCACTTCCAGCCCGGCAGCAGCGCATTTATCCGCAGCCACCACAGCCTGCTCTCCTGAAGAGGCCATAATGGCTGCTTTCCTGTCTTGCGGCAGTCTTCCCGCCGCCAGTAAACTCAGCATCGCTGTCATTTCTTCAATATTTTCCACCTCTATTATTCCTTTTTGCCTGAAAAATGACCTGTATACCACTGCAGACCCGGCCAAAGAACCGGTGTGTAAACGAGCTACCCGGGCTGAGGCTTCATGCCCGCCCGTCTTAAGAACCACTACTGGTTTCCCGCCACCCAGATTGTTCAGGACAATACCACCCGGTTTGGTCAGGTCCGGCGAAGCCCCGATTACCGCCACAGTTTGGGGATAAAAAAGATCTTTCCACTGAAAACCTCTATTTTCTTCACTGTGCATATTGCTCACCTCTCTTTCATCATACAGTTTGTTAATGAAGATGATTTTCTATGTTTATAATGCTCTCCAGAGCAATTTTTGCAAAAGTCTCCCCGATTTCAGCCGGAGAAAACAGGCCGTCAGGGTTATACCATTGGTGCGTCCAGTTGCACATCCCAAATATTGCATTAAGCACTATACGGAGCGGCATATCTTTACGAAAAACGCCATCCTCAACCCCTTCCCGAAAAATCTCCAGCCAAATACCCTCGTAATGCTTAATTGCATCATTGACTTTTTGCCGCAATTAACCGGGTAAATTATTCAGTTCATTATAAAAGACAGGAAGTTCCTCATTATCCAGGTAAGCTTGAGTATGAAAGAGGATTGCCCGCCTTAGTTTTTCCTGGGGGTGTAAATCCGAAGAAAGCAGCCTTGTCAAACAACCTCTCAAAACTTCCACAGCTGAAAGGAGGACTTCAGTGAGCAGCTGCTCTTTACTCTGAATATGGTAGTAGAGGCTGCCTTTCAACATCCCCACTTCATTTGCTATATCCTGGACAGTAGTGGCGTGGTACCCCTTTTCTTTAAATAACCTGGCGGCAGCCTTGACTGTCTCCTGAAACTTGTTCAAAACAATCACCTGCCAACCGTTTGGTTGGTATCATTATAAATATAAAACATTCAGTTGTATAGCTGAATATTAAAAATAACAAGTTCGGCCAAATGAAACCGGTTATTCCAATGAAGGTATAATTGCGTATATATATATAAATGAGCGTCATATTCTCGTCCGGGTGAATACAGACCGGCTCCACGAGCTGATAAAAGAGGAACAATCTTCCGGATAAAGGGTTCCGCTGCTACCGGTTTCTGCAAAAAACCAAAAAAATGCGCAGGTACTGGAACACAGGTAATTATTTCAACGTATGGTTTTTAAAGAAGAAACAAAAGCTAAAACTAAAGTAACCCGGAGGTAAAACCAATGTCAGGCCAGTGTCCGCTATGTAACGGTTTAAGCTCCGTGACCCGGGATTGCACTTTTTGCGGTGGGCCTTTGGAAGATACCGGACCGCTCTCGGAGTACTTGGGCCCGTACAGTCCTTACCTGGAACAGCAGGCAACGGACTGGTGCGTCCACCTGCTAGCATGCCCCAACTGCGGCTATGACGAAAAAATTTCTGTTCACCTGATATCTTTTTAAGGAGGCTAGCAAACTATGAAAGATAAGAAAAAGAAAAAATTGGCAACTGCGGAAATGAACGCTGCCAGCAGCAAAAACCCTGATGACTATGAAATTTTCAACGAGCAAGAAAACAGGCAGAAGGGAGGCAACAAAAATGACCGAAGAAAGTAAGGACAGGGCATTTGTGTCAGAAGGTTTGGGTTCGGCAACCCGGGTCAGTCTTGATGGAAAATCGGAGAAAGAGGGCGATGTCACCGCCGGCGCCGAAGGCAGCCGGCATCCCAGCGACGACTACAGTACTTTGGGGCCGCCCTGGGACCTGCAGCCAAGTTTGAAGCAGAAAGCGGAAGAGGTCGGTGTAGATGTGGATAAGTTAATCCAGGGTTTCAAGGAAAATAAAAGTAATGCGGAAATCGCGCGGGAATTTGGCGTCACGGAAAAAGCAATCAATTATCTGCACGACGATTTTGAAAAATTCGGCCTCCACTCCATGCAGGGAATTTCCGGTGGCGATTAAAAAAGCAAACGCGTTTTAGTATCCGCTTTTCCACAGGCCGGTTCACAAACCGGCCTTTAAAGTTAACAACCCGCAATATGCGGGCTGTCTTGATCAGTGGTCATTGATCTGCTGCGGATTCTGGTTGGGATTCCGGAAGTACCTTCCCGGCTGGGATAGGTCAAAGTACATCTGGGCGTCCTTGGTAGTGCCGAAATCCTGGTTGGAACCGGTCTCACGCACAATTTCCAGGGCTTCACGGAACAACGCGTTATGTGCCTCTTCCCTGTTGAGCAGGAAGTCGATGGTCTGCCGCACTCCCTGGTCGTGGACCTGGCGGTATAAGTACTGGTAAACAACCTTGGCACCCTGTTCTGCAGCCATGTCAGACAGCAGGTCTGCTACCAGGTCGCCGGTGGAATTGATAAAGTTTCCTGTAAACGGCGAGCCGGAAGCGTTGGTTAACGAAGGTCCCAAACCACCCAGTACCGCGGCCTCCACATTACCGTGGGGTTGCTGCTGGTGAGCCATGCCTGTGTTTTGCGGATCCACGTCATGGCCGTTCAGCATGGTAATCATGGTGGCTACCATTTCTGCATGGCCAAATTCTTCTGCAGCAATGTCCAGCATTAAATCCTTGATACGCTTGTCCTTGCAGCGAAAACACTGGGTAAAATACTGGAGGCCGGCTTTCAGTTCGCCGTTGGCCCCACCCAGTTGTTCCTGCAGCAGAGCGGCATAATGAGGATTGGGCCGGTCCACCTTTACTTCATGCAACAGCTTTTTGTCATGCCTGAACATAGAAAAATCACCTCCAAATTTTTAAAACTTCTTTAATAGCTTACCTCTTTACATTTTGGCTATTCGTCCCAGATTTTACCACTTAACGTTTTTCAAAGGCACTGCCGTCCGTACCCTGGCATCAATGCCCGTAATATAGATGTTATCAGCACTGTTCCCGGTATTTGCAGCCCCCTATTAAAAAAAGAACAGGCTCCCGCAGAGCCCGCAAAAGTTTTTAAACAATGTATTTTCCCGCCCTGATGACTGTGTCCGCAACTTCCCGCTTAAGCTTGACGCTGTTCACCGGAGTGTAGCGTGTCAACTTTCGCATTGCCGCCAACTGAGTACGCAGCATGTCACCATCTTCCACTGCCGCCAGGGCTTCTCTGGCCCAAAGGTCCATTTTACCCATGGCATCATTGATATAAATTTCCGCCAGGGCTTTTTTCACAGCTGCCACTTCTTCACCGTCGGTTTCATAAGCCTTTAATACCCGCAGCAGGGCGCTTTCCATGGCAAATACTTCAATGACCATATCCGCTACCCGGCCAAGAATTTCCTGCTGGTGCTGCAGTTTTTCGCCGTACTTTTGGGCGGCACTGCCAGCCACCATCAGCACCATCTTTTTGGCCTTTTCAACCATCTGTTTTTGTTCGCCCAGGAAGGAAGTGTCCTCTACCGGCATGCCGGGCGTCATCAACTCACCCATCAGTTTTTGGGCCGCGGCCAGCAAGGGCAGTTCGCCCTTCATGGCCTTCCTGAGCAGCGTGCCCGGTATCAGCAGGCGGTTAATCTCATTGGTACCTTCAAATATCCTGTTGATGCGGGCGTCACGGTAAATCCGCTCCGCCGGGTACTCCTGGGTATAGCCGTAACCGCCGAAAATCTGCAGCACCTCATCAGCAACAAAATCCAGCACTTCCGAACCATGCACCTTGTTGATGGAACATTCAATGGCATACTCGGCAATTCCCCGTGCTGTCTTAAACCCGGCATCTTCCGCATTCATATCAATGCTGTGCAACATGGTATCTATCAAGCCGCCGGTGCGGTATGCCATGCTTTCCGCTGCATAAATTTTTGCCGCCATCATGCCGATTTTTTCTTTGATTAACCCGAATGAAGAAATGGGAACGCCAAACTGCTTTCTTTCACTGGCATATTTGACGGCATATTCAAGGGCCAATTTGGCCGAACCGATACAGCCGATGGCCAGCTTATAGCGGCCGATATTCAGGATGTTAAAAGCAACCACATGACCCTTGCCCACCTCATAAAGTACATTTTCCACCGGTACTTTTACGTCCTCAAAGATTACACTGCGGGTGGAAGAACCTTTGATACCCAGTTTTTTCTCCTCCGCACCCAGGGAAAGGCCGGGACTGTCGGCATCAACAATAAAGGCAGTAAATTTGTCCCCGTCAACCTTGGCATAGGTGATAAAAACGTCGGCAAAACCGGCATTGGTGATAAACTGTTTGCTGCCGTTCAAGATATAGTACTTGCCGTCATCGGCAAGCACCGCCTTGGTCTTTGCCGACAGGGCGTCACTGCCGGCGCCCGGTTCGGTGAGAGCATAGGCCGCAAATTTTTCGCCGCTGGCCAGCGCCGGGAGATACTTTTCCTTTTGCTGGCGATTACCAAAAAATACAATGGGTAAACTGCCGATACCGGTATGGGCGCCGTGCCCCAGGCTGAAGGAACCGCCGCGGATAATGTTTTCCGTAATCAACATGGAGCTGATTTTATCAAGTTCCATGCCGCCAAACTCTTCAGGAATATCCGCACCCAAAAGGCCCAGTGCCGCTGCCTTTCGCAGCAGTTCCGGCATCAAACCGTCCTTTTGCGCCTCCAAATCGTCAAGATTTGGCTCCACCTCACCGGCCACAAAACTGGCGGCAGTTTCAGCAATCATCTTATGTTCATCGGTAAAATCTTCCGGGGTAAACACCTGCTGCGGTTCTACCCCTTCAATCAGGAAACTTCCTCCTTTTATAAACTTTCCGGACATGAACATCCCCTCCTTGGATTCCTTTAGTTTAACCTTTCAAAGACGCCGGCTGCCCCCATACCGCCGCCGATACACATGGTGACCACACCGTAGCGGGCCTCCCGCCGCTGCATCTCGTTCAGCAGGGTAACCGTCAGCTTGGTACCGGTACAACCCAGCGGGTGTCCCAAAGCGATGGCACCGCCGTTCACGTTGACTTTATCCATATCCAATCCCAATTCGCGGATAACATATAGGGACTGGGAGGCAAAAGCTTCATTCAGCTCAAACAAATCCACATCCTCTATGCCGATGCCCGCCAGTTTCACTGCCTTGGGGACAGCCACCACCGGGCCAATGCCCATTTCATCGGGGTGCACACCGCCCACAGCAAAGGAACGGAACACTGCCAGAGGCTTTAATCCCAGTTCTTGAGCCTTTTCCCTGGACATTATCACCACTGCTGCTGCCGCATCACTGGTCTGGGACGAATTGCCTGCGGTGACGCTGCCCTTCACATGGAAAGCGGGACGCAGTTTGCCCAATACTTCCATATTGGTGCCCGGACGTACCCCCTCATCGGTGTCAAAGATAATGGTTTTCTCCACAACCTTGTTACCTACTATCTCTTTCACGGGCACTTCCAGGGGCAAAATTTCATCCTTAAAGCGCCCTTCCTTGATGGCTGCCGCAGCCCGCTGGTGACTGCGAACAGCAAACTGGTCCTGCTGCTCCCGGCTGATGTTATAGCGTTGGGCAACATTTTCCGCGGTAAGCCCCATGGACAGGTAAGCAGAAGGATAATGCCCCATCAGGTACGGGTTGGGCGCAATCTTGTTGCCGCCCATGGGTACCTGGCTCATGCTTTCCACCCCGCCGGCCACTACCACGTCAGCCCAGCCAACCATGATTTTCTCCGCAGCAATGGCAATTGCCTGGAGTCCTGAAGAACAAAAGCGGTTGATGGTAAATCCGGGTACGCTTTCCGGCAGGCCGGCCCGCAAAGCTATAATCCTCCCCATGTTCATTCCCTGTTCACCTTCGGGGAAAGAACAGCCGATAACGATATCATCAATTTCTTCCGGTTTTAACCCCGGTGCCCGGTTGATGCTTTCATTTACAACCAGCGCACCCATATCCTCCGGGCGAAAGTTTTTTAACATGCCCCGGGGAGCCTTGCCAACCGCAGTTCGTACACCTGAGATAATTACAGCTTCTCGCATCATCTTCTCCCCTCCTTAGTTCCGCAACGGTTTCCCGGTTTTCAACATGTGCATCATGCGCTCCTGGGACTTGGGCTCGCCGCAAAGACTTAAGAATGCCTCCCGTTCGATATCCAGGAGATACTGCTCCGTAACCAGCGTATTTGCAGGCACCGGGCCGCCGCTGAGTACATAAGCTATTTTCCCGGCAATCTTTTCATCATGTGCGCTGATAAAACCACCCTGTCTCATGGTATAAGCAGCCAACTTCAGCGTCGCATATCCCGGCTCACCGATAACGCGGATTTTCTCCTGCCGGGGCGGTTGATAGCCTTCTTGCACCATGGCCAGCACCGCCCGCTTGGCATCATAAAGCAAGTAGTCCTGATTCACGGTTATCTTGTCACCGGGCCGGAGCAGGTGCATCTCCTTTGCCTCTTTGGCGCTGGTTGCCACTTTGCTCATGGCAATCAATTCAAAGGCCTTATTGACAAACGGCTGCAGGTCCGCTTCAGGATCAGTAATTCCTTCAATATAACGAATAAGCACTTCCTTATTACCGCCGCCGCCGGGAATCAGCCCCACGCCGGTTTCCACCTGGCCAATATAGGTTTCCGCCGCCGCCCGCACCCGGTCAGCGTGCAGTACAACCTCGCAGCCGCCGCCCAGAGTCATGCCGAAAGGCGCTGCCACGACAGGCTTGCTGCAGTATTTCAAACGCATACAGGCATCCTGGAAGCTTTTTACCATAAAGTTGATGTCGTCCCAATTTTCGTCCTGGGCTTCCATCAGAAGCAGCATCAGGTTGGCCCCGACACAGAAATTCTTGCCCTGGTTGCCGATCACCAGGCCCAGGTAGCGTTTTTCCACCTCTGCCACGGCAAAGTTGATCATCTGCACTATATCCGCACCAATGGCGTTGTTGGGTGAATGAAACTCCAGGCAGGCCACGCCGTCGCCCATGTCTATGAGGCTCGCACCGGCATTGGCGTTGATGACCTTGTTGGCCTTCTTCCAGTCTGCCAAATTGATGATCTCCGGTTTCTCCACCGTGGGTTTATAATCTCCAGTCTCCAGGTCAAAGTAGTACAACCTGCCTTCGTCTTTCTTGTAGAAAGAACTGTACCCTGCCGCCAGGAGTTTTTCCACTACCGGCGGAATTTCTTCCCCTTCCTTTTTCATCCGTTCCACGGACTTTTCCACACCGATGGCATCCCAGGTTTCAAAGGGTCCCAGTTTCCAGTTGAAGCCCCAGCGCATGGCCTGGTCAATACTGACAATATCACCGGCAATTTCCGGAATTTTGCTCGCAGCATAAAGCAGGACCTTCTTGAGGCTGTGCCAGGCAAACTGCGCCGCATCATCCTTACCGCAAACCAGCATTTTAAATTTGTCTGCCAGGCTGCCGGGAGCGGCCTTGGCTGCTTCCAGGGAGCCAAATTTGCCCTTATCCCGCGGTTTGTATTCCATGGAGTGGTAATCCAGTTCGAGAATTTCTTTTCCCGAGGCAGTTTTTTCCTTGCGGTAAAAACCCTGGCCGCTCTTATCGCCAAGCCATTTTCTATCCACCATATCCAGCATAAATTGGGGCACGGCAAAAGCCTCTTTTTCTTTTTCGTCGTCGACATTATCCACCACGTTGTTAGCCACGTGCACAAAAGTGTCCAGCCCCACCAAATCCAAGGTACGGTAGGAAGCACTTTTCGGCCTGCCCAATGCCGGGCCGGTAATGGCATCCACCTGGGACACGGTCAGCCCCTGCTTTTCCATTTGCCTGGCCACAACCAGCAGGCCGTAGGTGCCGATGCGGTTGGCAATAAAGTTGGGTGTATCCTTGGCCAGCACCACACCTTTGCCCAGGACCCTTTCGCCGAATTCCATCATGTACTCGATCACTTCCTGCCTGGTTTCCCGGGCCGGAATGATCTCCAGGAGTTTCATATAGCGAGGCGGGTTGAAAAAGTGGGTGCCGAGAAAATGTTCTTTAAATTCCTGCGGCAGGTCTTCAATCATGGCATTGATGGAAATACCCGAGGTATTGGAGCTGACGATAGTGCCCGGTTGGCGGTATTTACTTACGCCAGCCAGCAGTTTCTTCTTGATTGCCAGATTCTCGATGACGACCTCGATAATCCAGTCAACCTTGCTTAAAACCTCCAGATCATCCTCCAGGTTTCCCACAGTAATCAAGTCCGCATCCCTTTTGCTGTAGAGAGGTGCGGGTTTTGCTTTTAACAAAGCCGCTTTCCCACCGGCAGCCAGGCGGTTACGTACCTGCGAGCTCTCCAGGGTAAGGCCCCTGGCCTTTTCTTTATCCGTCAGTTCCCTGGGTACTATATCCAAAAGATATGTAGGAATACCTACATTTGCCAGGTGTGCCGCAATGGTACTGCCCATCACCCCCGCTCCCAATACCGCTGCACTCTTAATCTGCATCTTTATAACCTCCTTCACTGGTTTCCCCTCTCATTGATTTCTCTGATTTCTCTGTCCGCCAACCCGTAAACTAATAGTTGGTAAACAACACCCGTCATATCTGTCAATCTCCCCGCCTTTTCGTCCTCCAAAACCGACACCCCTTGCACTGAATGAAGATTCATTCTGTTTTTATTATAGTTAAGCCCTATTGTCATTGTCAAGATAATAATGAAATTTCTGACATTGTTTTTTATCTCCGGTACAGGTTATTCCCACCCGCCGAAAATATGCAGAAAGGACGCTGAATAACGCCCTTTCGCATAATTTAAACCAGGTCCCGCCGGCGCAACGCCCGTACTGAACCGTAAAAACATAGTACTGTTATCACCAGCGCCGCCCCGAACATGATGGCCGTCAACTGCCACGAGGAAATATCCACCAGTGAATCCAGCACCTGGCGAAGCAGCGGGGCCCTGGTTTCCGCCAACACAGCCAGACCGCTGATACCTGCCGCAAACAGCACCAGCAGTACCAGGCCGGCCCGGGCCTGGCCAAAACGAATAGTTGCCCAGAGCAGCAGGCTGCCCACAGGTAACGTGCTGGCCCAGGCAGGCAGTGCAGCCAGAAGCGCTTCCTGAAAAGCTGTGACCGGCAGCGCACCTATTAATTGAAAAAACAGTACCAGGACCATGCCCAGTGACAAGGAAATCCCGCTGAGAAGTAACAGGACTGCAAACTTAGCCCCGACAATTTCCTTGATGCCCAGCGGCAGGCTGCGCAAAAAGGCAAAGCCGCCGTTCTTGTCCTCCTGATAACCCACCTGAAAGACATAACCGTAAATCAGTACAACAAAACTGAAGCCGTAGACCATACCCCAGTTTGCCCCGCCGGGTTGATCCCCGACAGAATAGAAAAATACCAAAAAAACAGGCAATCCCAAAAACAGCGCCCGGCTCAGCGCCGGTTTCAGCAAAAACCACTCTTTACGCAAAAGGGCCAGCATATCCACACCTCCGTTAATTTTAAAAGATTACAGTTCCAGCCGGCTCAAGGCCTTTACCGAAGTAAACCAAGTAAGGTATAACACTACCGCGGTAACCGCCAGCTGCTGTCCAATGGTCAACTGCTCCCACAAACTTCCCACGGACGGCAGCACCTCCCGCAGCAGCCGGGTCCAAATAATCAGTAGCAGGGCGCTTCCCGAAAAAAACAGCTGTACTTTGGTGTATCCCCAGTGAAAATAGATAAATAAGATAAGTCCGTTATAAATCAACAATACCATTCCGGCATTCAGCCATAAAAGTATCTCCGGCCATACGGAAAACCCCAGCCTGTTAGTGAAAAATACCAGTGCTGATAACGCCAGGGCCAGCAGTCCCAATGTCGCGGTGAGCAGCAGCATTGCAGCAAATTTGGCGCTGACCACACGCCTGGGATGAAGGGGCAGTGACCTTAAAAAAGAAAAACTGCCGTTTTTCTCCTCCTGGTAACAAAGTTGTGCAGTGGAAAGAACGCTAAAGGTATATACCATCAAAAATAAAATTGCTACACTGAATTCGTCCGCCGTTGTGAAAATCACAATAACGGTTATCACTAAAATCAGGGCCAGTATAAACACAAGCCGGTACCGCTGCAGGTAAAGTTCCTTGAAAATTAATGGCAGCATTTTAAATCTCTCCCCGGGACAGTGTAACCATAATTTCCTCCAGGGTCAGCGGGGAGACCTGGATATTTTCAGCGCCGGCACCTTCCAGTTGTCGTACCAGCTTTTCGTCGTAACGGCTGGTAACGGCCTGGACACTGCTGCCCTCTTGCCGCCAGTAAGCAAGCTGTCTTTTCAACGGGGAAAGGTCGCCGCCGGGCGCCCGGAAATAAACACGGCGCCAGTTTTCCAGAATACTGTCCTTCTCATCGCAAAGAATTATTTCGCCTTGCTGCAGGAAAGCCACGTAATCGGCCACCTTTTCAATATCTCCCACAATATGAGAAGATATCAGCACCGCACGGTCCTCTTCCTGAATAACCTCCAGCAGTTCTTTCAGCAGGTCATGACGTACCACCGGGTCCAACCCGGCCGTGGGTTCATCCAGCAGTAACAGCCTGGGCCGGTGCGCAAGAGCCAGGACCAGTGACAGCTTCATTTTATTCCCTTTGGAAAGGTGCTTCACCTTTTTACCCGCCGGCACCCGAAACCTTTCCAGCAGCTGCCGGTAAAAGTCTGCATCCCAGTCTTGATAAAGCCTGGATACAAACCGCCCCAGCCAGCGGGCGGTTGCATCCTCGTACAGGCGGCACTCTTCCGGGACGTATCCAAGTAAACGCTTGGCTTCTATTTCCCGGGTAATATGGTCGTATCCCAGGACTGTGATTTTGCCGCTGTCCAACCTGATCAAATTAAGCACCGCCTTAATCATGGTACTTTTGCCGGCACCGTTAGGGCCGACCAAGCCCATGATGCTGCCCTTGGGCAGGTTCAGGGACTGTACCCTCAATTCAAAACCCTTGTACTTTTTGGCAACATTAGCAAGTGTCAAGGCCATTTCCATCTGCTAGTTCCTCCCCCTTACCTTTGCTAAAGCTTTTTTAAAGCAATTTTTTATTTCGTTTTCCTCAATCCCCGCAGCTACCGCTTCCTTAATCACTGCTTCAAGCTGTTCCTGCAGCTGTGCCGACAACCGCCGGTACTGCTCCGACCGGTCCACCGGAGCCACGAAACTCCCTTTTCCCGCTCTGGTATAAATCAACCCCTCACGTTCCAGTTCTTCATAAGCCCTCTTGGTGGTAATTACGCTGGTAGTCAGCTCCCTGGCCAGCTGCCTGATCGAAGGCAGCGGTTCGTGGGCCGCCAGCTCTCCTTGAAGAATTTTGTTTTTAACCTGCTCCACTATCTGTAAATACAGCGGGGTAGGATTTTGCGGTGTCAGATTGATGAGCATAAATAACACTCCGTATTCCTTCGTTTATACTGTATATATATTATATATACAGTATGGGCACAAGTCAAGAAGTTTTTGCCATGCAAGTGTCAAAAATTCACATTGAAGTTAATGCCAACAATTGTTAACAAGTAGAAAGTAAATGTGGGAAAGATATTACTG
>CAZGXM010000039.1:0-26150 GCA_964529795.1 uncultured Thermoanaerobacteraceae bacterium | reverse complement strand
TCAGGACGATACTATCTGACGGAATTTGTTATGCAAGAGCGCATCGCTGCACAAGTCGTTTACAAATACTGGTATTCAAGTCAAAAACCGTCCCCAAGCCAGCGGTAAAAGAAATAATGTAAAAAAATCCTGGCCACGGCAGTGACAGGTACGGCCAGCAGCATGCCGACAATACCGAAAAGCTTGCCTCCTGCCAGCAGTACAAAAATAATTACCAGGGGATGCAGTCCCAAACTGTCACCCAGGATCTTGGGGGAAATTACATTGCTTTCCAGTTGCTGTACCACCAGCATTACAGCGGCGGCGTATAATGCCTGGTATTTGGACTGTAACAAGGCCAGGGCCATTACCGGTACGGCCCCGAAAATCGGGCCAAAATAGGGCACAATATCCGCTGCACCGGCAAGGATACCCAACAGAAGGGCAAACTTCATCCCAATGGCAGCCAACCCCAAGGCGGTTAAGATGCCAACTATAAAGGCCACCAGCAAATGCCCCCGGATAAACTTGGTCAGCACCAAATCCACCTCATGAAACAGAAAAGCTGCTTCCTCACGCCAGCCGGTCGGCAGAAGACTAAAAGTATACCTGCCCAGGGTTTCCCAATCCTTGAGCATGTAAAAAGCAAGCACCGGAGCAATTATCAAGCTAAAAACCTGGGAAAATAACCCGATAATGCTGTCCGCAACATAGCGTACCGTGGATATTAGCAATTCTTCTGCCCGTCTGATGGTCTCATCGGTAACCTGTTTAACACTTTCCGGAATATTGCTCCTGCTGTAATCTCTCTGTAATGACCTGATAAATCCCTGCACCTGCCGGGTGTAATAAGGTACGGTATCGGCAAAACGGTTCAGTTCCTTGACAATTTTAGGCAAGCCGTATAGGACTACCACAGCCACTGCAGATATTACCAGCGTATACACCAGTATGATAGCCAAAACCCGGGGAACCTTGAAATTTTCCAGCATTTTCACCAGGGGATTCAATAAGTAGGCTATTATCAGGGCAATTATAAACGGTGGTAAAATGGCACGAATCAAGTAAAGCACGTATCCTGCCACAAAGGACAGGACCAGTGCCACGGTTACTGGTAAAAAATTCCTTGGCAAACGCAGTTGCATCAATTACACCCGCTCGTAATTAAAAAGTGAGGCTACCCTCACTTTTTCCACAGGCCGGAGATACCGCCAGCTTTTTCATCCACCGCATCTTTAGCCTCTTCTTCCAGGGACTGCATTTGTTTACGCATATCCCGGGTATTGAAAAGAGGTTTTCTCTCCGGACTCACAAACAGATTGGCAAGCACACCTAAAATACTGCCGGTCACCAAACCTTTAAAAAAGCCACGCTTAAACATGTTTTTCACCCCCTAGCCGGTATACACGGGCGTTTCAGTGCCAATGAGCGTACCGTCTTCCTCTACCAGAAATTTTTCGTTTTTGTCATTGAACTCGATAAAACAATCCCAACAATAATATTGATTTACTCCAATCTTACCAACACTTCTACTGTTGCAGGCAGGGCACAACATAATAAAACTCCTTTCAGCAATACTTACTTCTCTATTATGACCGAAAAGAAAAGAAAAAATGCGTATCCGCAATGGCGAATACACATTGTAAAAGGAAAAAATTTATTCCCGGATAACCAGTCCATTGCTTAACAGCTTTAAGACCGGTTCGATTAACGCAATGAGGGAATATTCTTTTTTGGATAATACCCAGCAAGTGACAACCTCATCCAATGTGCCAAATATCATTTTTCTGGCGGTTTTTACATCGATCCACCCGGCAAACTTCCCTTGCTTTTTGCCCGTCTCCACTACCTGTTCAATTTCCTGAAAATATTTTTTTAACGGCTGGAAAATGCCCTGGCGAATTTTCGGGTCTGATTGACGCAATTCAATTTGAGTCACTACCGCTAAATCCCGGTCAGCAGCCAAATTGGAAAAATGACTTTTAACCAATATTCGCAGTTGTTCTTCGGCATCCGGCTGGTGCGAAAGTTCCCGGGAAACCCGGCTGATAAACTGACCCATTTTCTCCTTGAACAGCGATATCAGGATGTCCTCTTTATTTTCAAAATACAGGTAAATAGTACCATCCGCCACACCGGCCTCCCGGGCTATTTTGGTAACCCGGGCGCCATAATAACCATATTTGGCAAAAACTTTTACCGCTGCCTCAATAATAGCGTCATATTTTTCACCTTTTCGCTTAGGCATGTACGCAAACCCCACTTCCCAAAACCTTTGGCATATATTTAGCTCAAAACTAGCATCAACCCCGCTGCCACATGGTAAAACCCTTCACATTAAAACCTTTTTACCCACAAGCAATAAATTTTTATTTATCATAGTATAGCAAACTATGGGTGTCAAGAAGCCGGCTTTTTTAACCGGGTAACCCTCTTTCAGGTCCCGCTGAATTTACTGACACGGACGCGATAACATCCTGTGGGCTGTACATACTGTCAATCAAACCAGCATATTTTTGCGAAATAATTTTACGCTTGATCTTCAAGGTTGGAGTCAGTTCCCCATCTTCCTGGGTAAATTCCCTGGTCAACAGCCGGAATTTTTTTACTTGTTCAAACCCCGGTAAGTCCCGCTGCAATCTATCCAATCTCTGCTGAAACTTTTTAATTATTTGCTCGTTGTTTACTAACTGCTCGCAAACATCATAGGATATACGATGTTTGGCGGCATACCTTTCCAAATTCTCGAAATTGGGGACAATCAGCGCGGTTAGATATTTTCGCTGGTCGCCGAATATCACTGCCTGGCTGATATATTTATCCGACTTGAGCAAGTTCTCTATATTCTGAGGCGCCACGTTTTTGCCCCCGGAAGTGACAATAATGTCCTTCTTACGGTCAGTTATTTTCAACATACCCTGTTCGTCAATCTCACCGATATCCCCGGTATAAAACCAACCGTCGCGAAAGCTTGCCGCCGTTTCCTCCGGTCTCTTGAAATATCCCGAAGACACATTGGGACCCCGGGCTAAAATTTCCCCGTCTTCCGCGATTTTAATTGTCACGCTGGGCAGCGGCGGGCCCACGGTGCCAAATTTTAACTTCCCCGGCGTATTCACCGCCAGTACCGGTGATGTCTCGGTAAGCCCGTATCCTTCATAGATGGCAATTCCCAAACAGTAGAAAAATTCAGCAATTTCTTTTGCCAGCGGAGCCCCGCCGGACACAAAATAACGCAATCTGCCGCCCACCTGTTCTTGAATCTTGCGATAGACCAGGCGGTCCGCTAATTTATGCTGTGTTGTTAACAGTATTCCCTTGGCGCCGTCGCCTGACTTGTACCGTTTCCCAACTGCCAAAGCCCAGTCAAACAGTTTCCGTTTCAACCAAGAACTGCGGGCCACAGATTGTTTTATGGTCACAAACATCTTTTCATATAGCCGCGGTACACTGATGACCAACTCCGGCTTAACTGCCTTCAGGTCGTCGGGGACGGTTTGAAAGCCTTCGGCATAGGCAATACGGGCACCGGCATAAAGCATTAAATAATAACCGGCCATGCGTTCCAGGACATGGCTCAGCGGTAGAAATGACAGGCATGTATCCGTCTGCCTGATATCCATAACCTGATAGCAGTCTTTCACGTTGGAGAGGAAATTCTTGTGGGATAACATTACGCCTTTGGGATCACCGGTGGTACCGGAAGTATATACCAGCGACATAATATCATCTTCGTCCGCTGCTGAGATCCTCTGCTGCAGTTCGCCTGTCCAGTTAAGATTTTTTTCACCTAATTCCAACAATTGCTGAAACGTCATGATGGTCGCATCACCACCGCCATGCCAATCCTCGATGACAACTATTTTTTTCAAACGGGGCATTTTATGACGGACGGAAATAACTTCGTCCAATTCTCCCTTGCAACCTACGATAATTATTTCTGCCTCGCAGTGATTGACTATGTATGCTATCTGCGTCCCTTTATTGGTATGATAGATGGGCACATTGACAGCGCCGGCGGCAATAATACCCAGATCTGCCATTACCCATTCCGGGCAGTTTCCGGACATCAAGCAGACCCTGTCCTGTGGTTTGACTCCCAATGCCATCAGTCCCAACGCCGTCTGTTTTACTTTTTCCCCGAGTTGGTCCCAGCTGATATCCTGGTAGATACCATCTACTTTTCGGGATAACACCGCTTTATCAGCCAGTTGCCCCACCTTTTCAAAAAACATTGCGGTAATGGTTCCACCCATGGAAATGCCTCCCCAAAAGTGTTATTTTGTTCTTTTCAAAATTTTCTTGTAATTTATGGACATGCATTGACTGAATATTCATTCATTTAACTAAAAAATAATATAAATTACAAGAAAAGTCAAGTATTTTTTGAAAATTCCAATATGTGTAAAGTTTCTTTCCCGGGGTAAAAAAACAACCCTCGGTTTAAGAAGGTTGTAAAAATAAAACGGCTCAGAAACGACAGTCGCTCTGGCCGCATTAGCCCAGCACACCGTCCTTTCGCCTACTTAAGCGCCTTTTCAATGGTGCCGCCGCCCACCACCAGTTCGTCCCGGTAGTAGACCACCGCCTGCCCCGGAGTCACCGCCCGCTGGGGTTCTTTGAATTCAACCTTGATCATGCTATCACGCTGCGGCACAATTAAGGCGGGAACCCGCGCCGCCTTATAGCGGATTTTTACCTCCACTTCCATGGGTTTCTCCAGGCGGTCAAAAAGAATGAAATTGTTTCTCCCGGCAAGCAAGCCGGAACTGAGAATTTCTTCTCCGGTACCCACTATCACCGCATTGCGTTTCGGATCAATATCCACTACATACACAGGTTCGCCCACAGCCAGGCCCAAACCCCGCCGCTGGCCGATGGTGTAATAGGCAATACCCTGGTGCTCGCCAATTTTATTACCCCCGGTATCCAGGAACGGGCCGGGTTTTATTTTATCACCCACTTTTTCCTTTAAGAAATTGCGGTAGTTGTTACCGGGGACGAAACAAATCTCCTGGCTTTCCGGTTTATGCGCCACCACCAGGCCTAACTCTTCCGCCATCCGGCGAATTTCCGGTTTGGTATAATCGCCTAACGGCATCAAGGTGCGGGACAGTTGGTCCTGATTAAAACCATAGAGCACGTAAGTCTGGTCCTTGTTCTTATCCTTGGCCCCGGCCAGCAAATACCTTTCCCTGTCCCGGTCGTAATAAATACGTGCATAATGCCCGGTGGCAATCAAATCGGTGCCGATAGCCAGGGCCTTCTGCAGCAAGGCTTCGAACTTGACAAA
Source organism: uncultured Thermoanaerobacteraceae bacterium (assembly GCA_964529795.1). Classification (GTDB taxonomy): domain Bacteria; phylum Bacillota; class JADQBR01; order JADQBR01; family JADQBR01; genus CAZGXM01. The sequence continues at coordinate 20,878 of CAZGXM010000039.1, read as the reverse complement.
TCGGTTGCAGGCAATACAGGGGTTGGGCGTCCTGCCGGACAGGTAATCATTGACAAAATAGTCTATCACTTTTTCCCGAAAATAGTCCCGGAAATTCATGACATAATAGGGAATACCCAGCTTGTACGCCACTGAGCGGGCATCATCCACCGCTGACAGGGAACAGCAGGCACCTTCAATATCCGGATGCGGTTGGTCTTCCGGCCATATCTGCATGGTCACGCCAATGAGGTCGTAACCCCGGTCCTTTAACAGGGCAGCGGTCACGGAACTGTCCACTCCCCCGCTCATGGCCACCAATACAGTTTCAGTCATTTTCCCCACCTCAAAAAATACAGGGGCTGACAGCCCCTTAGCTTGCTTGTTTTTTCTGGTAATCTTCAATGGCCTTGCGCAAAGCGTCCGCAGCCAGGTTGGAACAATGCATCTTTTGCGGCGGCAGCCCGTCCAATTCTTCTGCAACAGCTTTATTGGTAATTTTCAGCGCTTCCTCTATAGTCTTGCCTTTTACCATTTCCGTAACCATACTGCTGGTGGCAATGGCCGCACCGCAGCCAAAAGTTTTGAACTTGACATCGGTAATGACATTGTCCTTAACCTTGATAAAAATTTTCATGATATCACCGCAGGTGGGATTGCCAACTTCACCGGTACCGTCGGCATTTTCAATTTCCCCGACGTTACGCGGGTTGGTGAAATGGTCCATTACTTTTTCACTGTACATGTTCATAGCACTCCTTCTGCTTGCAAGCTTCCTTACGCTGGTATAAGGGAGACATGGCCCGCAGCCGTTCCACTATCTCCGGTAAGGCCTCCAGGACGTAGTCAATATCTTCCTCGCTATTTGACCTGCCCAGGGTCATGCGCAGCGACCCGTGCGCTATCTCGTGGGGCAGGCCAATGGCCAGCAACACGTGGGACGGGTCCAGGGAACCGGACGTGCAAGCCGACCCGCTGGATGCGGCGATACCCTTCATATCAAGGCTCAAGAGCAGTGATTCGCCTTCAACGTAACGGAAACTGATATTGACACTGCCGGGCAGGCGCTTGGTACGGTGGCCGTTGACACGAATATCAGGTATTCTCTCCTCAATACCCTTGATTAACTTGTCCCGCAGAGCGGCAAGACGTTCCATCTCACCCTCCAGTTCCCCGGCCGCAATTTCTGCAGCCTTGCCAAAGCCTACAATACCGGGCATATTTTCCGTGCCCGGGCGCCGCTTCCTTTCCTGACCGCCACCCAGGGTATAAGGGGGGATTCGTACCCCTTTTCTGATATACAGGCAGCCTGAACCTTTGGGACCGTAAATCTTATGGGACGATGCAGTTAACAAATCTACATTTAATTTATTTACATCAACCGGTATTTTGCCGTAACTTTGTACGGCATCCACATGAAAAATAACCCCTTTTTCCCTGGCTATGGCGCCAATTTCTTCAATGGGCTGGATAGTACCGATTTCATTGTTTACATGCATAATACTGATAAAAGTGGTGTCATCCCTGATCGCCCGGCGCACATCCTCCACGCTGACCAGGCCCTCTTCGTCCACCGGCAGGTAAGTGACGTCAAAACCGTGTTTTTCCAGGTATTTGAAAGCATCCAACACCGCGTGGTGCTCAATTTGGCTGGTGATAATATGCTTACCCTTCTTCTCATTGGCGTAAGCACTGCCGATTACGGCGGTATTGTCCGCTTCGGTGCCACCGCTGGTAAAAACGATTTCCCTGGGGTCCGCACCCATCAAGGCGGCGACCTTCTCCCTGGCTTCCTCCAAACCCTTTTTAGCTTCCCTGCCGAAACTGTGGACGCTGGAAGGATTGCCCCACACATCGGTTAAATACTCGTTGATGACCTCAACCACCTCCGGATGCACCGGGGTAGTGGCACTGTGATCCAAATACACTTTACGCACTGCCAAGACGCCTCCCTTTATATGTAATACATGCAGTAATCGTTATTTTGCCGCGCTTTTTCCGCCTCGTCACACATATCCTGCAGCGTGATGGAGTCCAGAACTTCGGTGATGCTGTCCCTGACCTTCTTCCAGATGGTTTTGGTGATGCAGCTGTCACCCCGGGAACATTCCCCGGGGTCTTCCTCACTGACGCAGTCCATGGGCGCTATGGGTCCTTCCAAAACGCGTATAATATCGCCCACCCTGATTTCCTGCGGCTCCCGGGCCAGCATGTAGCCCCCCTGGGCGCCGCGAATACTCTTGACAAGGCCGGCCTTACGCAGGCCCGCTATCAACTGCTCCAAGTAATGCTCGGAAATTTCCTGTCGTTCCGCCACACTTTTTAAGGAAATAGGGCCTTCACCGTAGCGCTGGGCCAAATCAAACATGGCCCTGAGACCGTATTCACCCTTGGTGGAAAGCTTCATATCCTCACCTCTTTCGTCTAAAACCAAGTAATTTTCTCGGTATTAATATCTTAGCAAACCACTCAATGTTTTGTCAATAAAAAAACCGACTTGTTAACTCTGATTTAGTATTAATTTTCCGCACCAAGAGCAATTTATACAAAAAAGGCGGCCTATTTATCTTCCCCCTGGCCGCCGGGGGTGTAGAATTTTCTTCCTTTCAGGTTGTCGGGCAGGTACTGCTGCTCCACCCGGTGGTCGGGATAATCGTGAGGGTATTTATAGCCCGTGCCGTGACCCAGCTTTTTGGCTCCCGGATAATGGTTGTCCCGCAGGTGCAGCGGCACCGGTCCCGCCCGCTCGTTTTCCACCGCGTCAAAGGCACTGTCAATGGCTTTGATTACCGAATTGCTTTTCGGCGCCCTGGCAATGTAGATGATGGCCTGGGCAATGGGAATGCGCGCTTCCGGCATCCCCAGCCATTCCAGGGCATTGGCCGCCGCATGGGCCAAAAGCATGGCCCTGGAGTCTGCCAGGCCCACGTCTTCCGAAGCATGGACAATTAAACGCCGTACCAAGAAGCGTGGATCCTCCCCGGCATAGATGGCCCGGGCAAACCAGTACAGGGCAGCGTCGGGGTCACTGCCCCGCAGGGACTTGATAAAGGCGGAGATCACGTCGTAGTGGTTATCTCCGTCCTTGTCATACTTCACTACCCGCTTCTGGATGGATTCCGCGGCAATATCTACCGTTATGTGACGCACGCCTTTCTCCGGCGGGGTGGTGAGCACCGCCAGTTCCAGGGCATTGAGAGCGTTGCGCGCATCACCGTTGGCGGTCCTCACCAGGTGTTCCAGGGCGTCATCATCCAGTTTAACATGGTAATCACCCAGGCCCCGCTCCTTGTCACCCAGCACCCGCAGCAGTATTTCCTTCACCTGTTCATCAGTCAATTCCTTGAGAGTAAAAATACGCGAACGGCTGAGCAAGGGGGAATTTACTTCAAAGTAAGGGTTTTCGGTGGTGGCACCGATTAAAATGATGGTGCCTTTCTCCACCGCCGGCAGCAGCGCGTCCTGCTGGGCCTTGTTAAACCGGTGTATTTCGTCCAAAAATAGGATGGTTTTTTGCTGATAATACTTGAGATTTTCCCGGGCCTCGCAGATAACCCGGCGCAAATCTTTTACCCCGGCAGTTACCGCATTGAGACGGATAAATTTTGCTTTTGTCATCTGTGAAATTATCATGGCCAGGGTGGTCTTTCCAGTCCCCGGCGGGCCGTAAAAAATCAGTGATGTCAGTTGATCAGCCTCTATGGCCCGGCGTAACAGTTTTCCCGGTCCCACTATCTGTTCCTGGCCGACAAATTCATCCAGTGTACGCGGCCGGACACGCTGGGCCAGGGGCTCCGCCTTTTTCCTGTTGTCGGTATAGTCAAAAAGGTCCATATTTCTCACCTTCTTAATTATCGGGCCGCCCTTTTCACCGACTCCACCGCTTGTTCAACCATACTATCATCAATTCCCCAGTGGGTGACAAAGCGAATACGCCGGGGTGAAACAGCATTGACCAACACGCCTTCCCCGGCGAGCTTTTGTACAAACTGGTAAGCATCAATTCCCGGCAGTTTCAAATCCGCCATAAAGATATTTGTCTGCACCTTGTCCAATTCCACATTGATACCATCTATCTTTGCCAGCCCCCGGGCCAGCATTTTTGCCCGGCGGTGGTCTTCAGCCAGCCTTTCCCTGCCCTTCAACGCGACCAGACCGGCAGCGGCCAGCACTCCCACCTGGCGCATGCCGCCACCTACCATCTTCCGCCACTTGCGGGCTTTCTCTATCCATTCAGCGGTACTCACCAGCAGTGACCCCGCCGGCGCTCCCAAACCCTTGGACAGGCAGAACATAACGCTGTCCATCTCACTGGCAATTTCCGCTGCAGCCACTCCCATGGCCAGTGCGGCATTAAAAATCCTTGCTCCGTCCAGATGAATAGGCAAATCCCTTTCTCTTGCCCAGTCAGCAGCTTCCTGCATGCGTTTCAGGGATACCACCGCCCCGCCCGCCCGGTTGTGAGTGTTTTCCAGACAAAGTAAGCCCGGGCCGGGAAAATGTATGTTTTTCGGGCGCAGAGCTTCATCCAGCGATTGGGGGTGATATAGTCCCCTTTCACTGCTTACCAGGCGAGGAATGAGGCCGCCCAGGGCAGACATGCCGCCCACCTCGTAAAAATATATATGCGCTTCCTTATCCAGCAGTACTTCCTGCCCGGAACGGCAGTGGGTTAACAGGGCTACCAGATTACCCATGGTACCGCTGGAGACAAACAGTGCCGCTTCTTTTCCCAGCAACCCCGCTGCCAACTGTTCAAGTTCTTTCACAGTGGGGTCTTCTTCGTAAACATCATCTCCCACCACTGCTTCCGCCATGGCCTGGCGCATTTCCTGCGACGGTTTGGTCACGGTATCACTGCGTAGATCAATCAATGTTTTCCCCTCCATATCAAAAAAGTGGCTAGAATTAACTAACCACCCCCGTTAGCTGCGCAAAGTGCGAGGTGCGAAGTGCCACCGTTTCTACTCTCAAACTGACTTTTTCGGATTTCCAAATTACACCTCAAATCTCCAAGAGTGTGCTGTCCGGATAATTTTCTGTCGATACAGTGATGCCAACAGCGTACCTTTAAAAGTTATACTGATTTGTTGATGGCTTCCAGCAGCTCTTCTTTGGTCTTATAGCCTAGCATACGCTCAGCTTCTTCACCGTCTTTAAATAAAATCAACGTGGGAATGCTCATAATGCCATATCTGGCCGGAATATCGCCATGCTCGTCCACATTAAGCTTGGCCACTTTTACCTTACCCGCCAACTCGCCGGCCAGTTCCTCCACCACCGGCGCAATCGTCTTACATGGCCCGCACCATGCGGCCCAGAAGTCTACCAGCACCGGCTTGTCCGACTTGAGCACTTCCTGTTCAAAGTTTTCCGCTGACAACTGCATTACTGCCATCTCTTAATTCACCTCTACTTTGTAAATTTGCCAATTACATCAACCAGCTCTTCAATCATGGCCTCCTTAGCCGTCTGATCATTTTTTTCAAAGGCATTTGCCAAACAGCCCCGGGTATGGTGTTCAAATAGGATTGTCCCCACCCGGCTTATAGCAGCCCGCACGGCAGCTATCTGAACGAGAATATCCACACAGTACTTGTCTTCGTTAACCATGCGCTGAATTCCTTTTACCTGCCCCTCAATTTTTTTCAAGCGACGCAACAAGTCATCCTTTGAATGATGGTATGACCCGGCCATCTCACCCCTCCTTATACCCGGTTATGGTATCTAAAGTTATTATAACATATTTTCCGGTATCCTATTTATCTCTTTTAGCTTTTTACCGGTACTTTCTCCTGCCTAATTTTCACCGTGCCGAGGTCTATTTATCAAATCATTGGTCACAGCGCCGGCCAATAACAACCCTGATACGGGCAGGCCAAAGGACATACTGCCGGGAATTTGTCTTTTTTTGAGACAAGTGGCCTTACCGCCGGGACAGGTACAATAATCCTTGCAATCCACCACCGCTTTATCCGGTTTTAGCGGCAGTTCCGGGAAATAGACTACCTTGAGGCCTTTCTCTATGCCTCTTTTACGTAGTTCCTCGCACATCACTTCGGCCAGGCGGGCAAACCGGGGATAAACTGACCAAACCTTGCTTGCCTATTAACAATTCGGTACGGGAAAATTTATGTAGCACCCTGAAAATCCCCCTAAACACAGAATAACCCCACACATGCCGTGCGTAATCGCGGTTTTTGAACCTGCTCTCAGCAGGTGGGTGCCCTCCTGAGTGCTTTTTGTGTCCTCTCGCAAGAGGCATGCAAGCCACACCCAGAGCCGAAGCTCCCTATGTGTTGGTGTTGGCTCAAAACCACGATGCAACACGGGCATTGCAGGGTGAATTTCTGTTTTTATAGTATCACACACAACCGGACTTGGCAAGTAGCAATAATTTGAATACCGACCTCAGCTATCTTTAGTATTTAAGCAACTAACGCCATTTATACATATTATTTTTCTTGTTTAGCAGTAGATTTTAGGTGCAGTTCTTTTAATTGCTTTTTACCCACCAGAGACGGGGCCCGGGTCATCAAGCAGGTTGCACGTTGGGTCTTGGGAAAGGCAATGCAGTCTCTGATAGTATCTCTACCTGCCATAATCATTACCCAGCGGTCCAGACCGAAAGCAATCCCCCCGTGAGGCGGTGTCCCGTAGTCAAATGCATCCAACAGAAAACCGAACTTCTCCCTGGCTTCCTCCTCGTCCAGGCCAATGGTTTTAAACATCTTTTCCTGCACGTCCCGGCGGTGAATACGGATGCTGCCGCCGCCCAATTCCACACCGTTAAGCACCAGGTCATAAGCCTGAGCACGTACTTTTCCCGGGCTTTCCGTCAATAACGGCAGGTCTTCTTCGTTGGGTGCGGTAAAGGGATGGTGCATTGCCACGTATCTTTTTTCCTCCTCGTCATATTTCAGTAGGGGAAAATCTATCACCCAGACAAAGTTCAGTCCATTTTCGTCAATCAAGTGCAAACGGCGGGCCAGTTCCAAGCGCAGGTGGCCCAAACTGTCCGCCACTATTGCCGGTTTGTCCGCAACAAATAACAACAAGTCGCCGGGCTCGCCATGCAGGCGCCGGACAAAGTGCTGTAGCTGCTCACCGGTGAAAAACTTGGCAATAGGAGACTTTACCCCATCTTCCCGGACAATCATCCAGGCCAGTCCTTTGGCGCCGTAAATTCCCACAAAATCGGTCAGTTCGTCAATTTCCCTCCTGGTAAAGCTGCCGCAGTCTTTTGCATTAATCCCTTTCACCTGGCCGCCATTTGTAACTACTGAAGCAAAAACCTTAAAATCCACTGCCCTGGCCAAGTCGGTAGCATCCACCAGTTCCAAACCGAAACGCAAATCCGGCTTGTCACTGCCAAAACGGCCCATGGCTTCCTGGTAGGACAATCTGGTAAAAGGAACAGCTATCTCCCTGTCCAAAACTTCTTTAAATACCCTGGCAACCAGCTGTTCCATCAATGACATCACTTTATCCCGGTCAACGAATGACATTTCCAGGTCAAGCTGGGTGAATTCCGGTTGCCGGTCGGCCCGTAAATCCTCATCGCGGAAGCAGCGTGCTATCTGGAAATACTTTTCCATCCCGGCAACCATCAGCAATTGCTTGAACAACTGGGGCGACTGGGGCAAGGCAAAAAATTCACCGGGATGCAACCGGCTGGGTACAAGATAGTCCCTGGCACCCTCAGGGGTACTTTTGGTAAGCATGGGGGTTTCAATTTCGATAAAACCATTTTCATCCAGAAAGTCCCGCATAGCTTTGGTAGTCTTGTGCCGCAGCATCATCACCCGCTGCATATCGGGGCGCCGTAAATCAAGATAACGGTACTTTAGGCGCACGGACTCATCCACATCCACATCTTCGGCAATATAAAAAGGCGGTGTCTTGGCCGGGTTGAGTATGCGCAGTTGATTGGCATACACTTCAATTTCCCCGGTCGCCAAAGCAGTATTTTCCGTCCCTTCCGGACGACGTCTCACCTCACCCTGCAGTGCCAACACGAACTCACCCCGGACAGTTTCGGCTTTTTTAAAAGATTCCCTGTCCACCTCGGGACTGAAAACCACCTGGACAATACCCGAACGGTCACGCAGGTCCACAAAGATCAAACCGCCATGGTCCCGGCGTTTGTTCACCCAGCCGTTAAGAGTAACGATTTCGCCGATATTTGCTGCAGATAACTTGCCACAATCAATGGTTTTTGCAAAGCCATTCAGTGTTTCAGCCATTATCTTTCCTCCCTGCTATTCTTTCTATCACCACGGGTACCAGGTTGTCCAGAGCAACCTCTTCCTGTTCCCCGCTGGTCATATCTTTCAAGGTTGCACTGTTCGCTGCCAATTCGGCATCACCAATTATTAAACAATAGTCCGCTCCCAGATGGTTGGCCTGCTTCATTTGGGCCTTGACACTGCGGTCCATCACATCGTGGTCGGTGCGAATATGCCGGGCGCGCAGCCGGTCCAAAAGGACAAAAGCTTTCTTTTTCGCCGCTTCGCCAACAGAAACAATATATAAATCCAGGCCTGCAGATTCGATGTCTGCCAGGCCCTGTCTCTTCATGGTGGCAATTATTCTCTCCAAACCCTGTCCAAAGCCAATACCGGGAGTGGGCGGCCCACCGCAAGCCTCCACCAGGCCGTTGTAGCGGCCACCACCGGCAATGGAACTCTGGGCGCCGATTCCCTCCACCATGATTTCAAAAGCGGTATTGGTGTAGTAGTCCAAACCGCGTACCATGGTTTCATCCACTATGAAGGGCACGTCCACCAGTTCCAGATATCGTTGCACCTGCTCAAAGTGATTGGCACAGTCGGGACAGAGCATTGCAGTAATGGTAGGCGCGCCGGCTATCACTTCCCGGCATACCGGACTTTTGCAGTCAAAAATGCGCAGGGGATTTCTTCCCCGCCTGTCCTTACAAGTGTCACACAACTGTTCCATTTTCGGTGTCAAAAAATCATGCAACGCTTTTTTATGCTCGGCGCGGCACCGGGGGCAGCCCACACTGTTGATATGCAGTTCCAGCCCCTTCAGTCCCAAACGTCGGTAAAAGTCCATGGCTAACATGATGACCTCGGCATCTACCGTCGCACTCTTTGACCCGAACACTTCAATACCGAACTGGTGAAACTGGCGGAAGCGTCCGGCCTGGGGACGGCCATAGCGGAACATGGGACCGATATAATACAGTTTGGTGGGTTGGGCATCGGCATACATTTTATGTTCCAGAAATGCCCTTACCGCAGGTGCTGTCCCTTCCGGTCGCAGGGTAATACTGCGGTCACCACGGTCGGTAAAGGTATACATTTCCTTTTCCACAATATCCGTGGTTTCTCCCACCCCGCGCAAGAACAACTCGGTGTGCTCAAAGATGGGAGTACGTATTTCCCGGTAACCGTAATCGGCACAGATTTGATGAATGGTTTGCTCCACTTTCCGCCATAAAGGTGTTTCCCGGGGTAACAGGTCATTGGTCCCCCTGGGCCTGGTCGTCAACATCTTCCATCCCTCCAAGCATCGCACATTTTTCAATCTTCTCACTGACTAACTGCGGTAACCTTTCCATGTTTCCAACTTGCTGTCTATATAAGGGTAGCAAACCATTACCCCTTCTGTTCGTTGGTTGAAGTGGCGGCTAAAAAGTCAAAGACCTCAACGCAGGAACGGGTTGGATACCTTCTCTTCCCTCAGTGTAGTTGCCGGCCCGTGACCGGGTAAAAGTTGGTAATCACCTGCCAATGTCAGTAACTTTTCCCTAATAGACTTGATTATTATTTCATAGGAACCTCCGGGCAGGTCGGTACGCCCGATGGACCCGGCAAATACCGTATCCCCGGTAAAAATGACATCGCCGGTTTTCAAACAGATACCGCCGGGAGTATGTCCCGGGGTGTGTATTACTTCCAAGCGGACCGTGTCGCCGATTTCAATCATGTCACCTTCGGCCAGCAGACGGTCTGCCGCGGGGCCGGCAGTCCGGGAAACCATAAAACCGGACAAATTCTTGGTAGGATTGGTCAGGTATTCCGCATCCTCCTTATGTATTAACAGTTGGGCTCCGGTAGCATCCTTAATTTTCTTGTTACTACCGATATGGTCGATATGGCCATGCGTGTTGATGATGTATTCCACCTGATAGCCCGCTTGATTTAAAACAGAAAGGATGTGACTTCCATCCCCGCCGGGGTCAATGACAGCCGCCTTTTTCGTTTCCGGGCAGCCCACCAAATAACAGTTGGTACCAATATTGCCTACTACCAGCGTCTTTAAAAACACTTGTGATCCTCCTCACTTCCTAAAAATTTTTTTTGCTGTCCAACAACAGTGTCACGGGTCCATCATTAACAAGTTCTACCTGCATGTTTGCGCCGAACTTGCCGGTGGCCACAGTCAAACCCAAGTCATCCACCGCTTTGTTAAATACGTGATACAGCTCTTCTCCCAACTCCGGCGGGGCGGCCCCGGCAAAGCTGGGGCGACGGCCTTTACGGCAATCGCCGTACAGGGTAAACTGGGATACGGACAAAATTTCACCGCCGATATCACAGACCGAAAGATTCATCTTGTCTTCAGCGTCCGGAAAAACACGCAGGTTTGCAATCTTTTCCGCCAGGTACAGGGCATCTTCGCTGCTGTCTTCCGGTCCAACTCCCAGCAACACCACCAACCCCCTGCCGATTTCGCCCACCACACCGCCCGCTACGTTCACTGAGGCACTGCGGACTCGCTGTACAACTGCACGCATCCATATCACCTGCTTCATCCTATAAATTATCCATTAATTGCCTCTTGTTTCCTGCCCGGGGTAATTCTTTTTACTTCCAAAACATCTTTTACCCGCCTGATTTTTTCCATCAGGTAATGCAAATGTTCCATGCTGCGAATTTCAATTTTTAAATCCACCACCGCCAGGTTATTGCGTTTCGCCCTGGCATGGACGGAATTGATGATGGTTTTTGTTTCCGCAATGGTATTCATAATGTCCATGGCCAGCCTGGGTCTGTCCAGGGCAAGCGCTTCCAGTTGAACCTGGTACACTGCCCCTTCCTCGGCATCCCAGGTCACATCCACCAAGCGTTCCTTTTCATTCTGCCGGGCATGACCAATATTGGGGCAGTCACCCCGGTGTATGGAAATACCCCTCCCCCTGGTAATATAACCCACAATATCGTCGCCGGGTATGGGATTGCAGCAGCGCGCCAGCCTGACCATTAAATTCTCCACACCCTTGACCCGGACACCCTGGGAAGCCTTCCCGTAACCGTCCCACGGCTTTACTACCGGCGCACTTCCCTTGCTCTCTTTCAACGAAAACAGTTCCTTCAGTTGGCCAAGCACCTGGAGAGGGGTAACACCCCCATCGCCTACTGCCACATAAAGGTCGTCCACGGAAGAAATATTGTATCTTCGGGCCGCCTCCAGGAGCTGGCCTGACTTTAAGACATCACCGGGTGCCAGGCCGGCCTTTTTTGCCTCCCGTTCCAACAATTCCTTTCCCTTAAGCAAGTTTTCCTCCCGTTTTTCCTTCTTGAACCACGAGCGGATACGGTTTTTTGCCTGGGAGGTTTGTACCAGGGAAAGCCAGTCCCTGCTGGGGCCGCTGCCTTTGGCAGTCAGTATTTCCACAATGTCGCCGGTTTTCAGCTTATAATCCAGGGGAACAATACGCCCGTTCACCTTCGCCCCGATACACTGGTGGCCCACCATGGTATGCACCCGGTAGGCAAAGTCAATGGGTACCGAACCCGCAGGTAATTCCATTACATCTCCCCTGGGAGTAAAAACATAGACCCGGTCGGAAAACAAATCAATCTTTAAGCTTTCCATAAACTCCCGGGCATCACCCAGTTCCTGCTGCCATTCGAGTATCTGCCTCAGCCAGCTCAGTTTCTTGTCAAAACCCTGATCACCGCTTTTACCTTCCTTGTACCGCCAGTGGGCGGCAATGCCGTACTCCGCAGTACGGTGCATATCCCAGGTCCGGATCTGTATTTCCACAGGTTCCCCTTCGGGACCGATGACCGTAGTATGCAGTGACTGGTACATGTTGGGCTTGGGCATGGCAATATAGTCTTTAAAACGCCCGGGGATAGGTTTCCACAAACTGTGAATCATACCCAGGACGGCATAACAGTCTTTAATATTATCAACAATTATCCGGATGGCAATCAAATCGTAAATTTCATTGATATCTTTTTCCTGGCGCACCATTTTGTTATAAATACTGTAAAAATGCTTGGAACGCCCCTGAATATCCACGGGGATTTCCATTTCCTCGGCTTTTTCCTTCAGTTGCTCAATAAACCGGTTAATATAATTTCCCCAGGTTTTACGCTTCATGGAAATTCTTTTCACCAACTGGTAATAATTTTCCGGATGCAGGTAGCGAAAAGCCAAATCTTCAAGTTCCCACTTAATTTTGAAAATACCCAGGCGGTGAGCCAGCGGTGCAAATATTTCCAGAGTTTCCTCGGCAATTTCCTTTTGCTTGTGGACGGGTTGATGTTTCAGGGTACGCATGTTGTGTAACCTGTCCGCCAGTTTTATCAGGATTACCCTGATATCCTTGGCCATGGCCAAAAACATCTTGCGCAGGTTTTCCACCTGTTGTTCCTCTTTAGACTTGTATGCAATCCTGCTTAATTTGGTAACCCCGTCCACCAGCGTTGCTGCTTCCGGCCCAAACTCCGCTTCCAGTTTCTCCAAAGTTATTTCCGTATCCTCTACCACGTCATGGAGCAAACCGGCAGCAATGGTGATGATATCCATCTGTAATTGAGCCAAAATGTAGGCTACTTCAATGGGATGAACCATATAGTTATCGCCTGACTTGCGTTTTTGACCCGCATGGGCGGAGGCCGCAAACTTGTAGGCCTTTTTGACAATGTCCAGCTCTGCTTTGGGGTTGTATTCTTTTATCCGCGCTATAATTCGCTGCAAGTCCACCGGTCTCACCCCTTTCCCACGTATTTTGCCAGTACTATGGGCCAATTAAAATTTTATCAGTGATTGCACCTGATAATCTTTGAGCGCTTCCCTGCCGGGAAGGTAGGTAAGTTCGATAAGAAAGACAATGCCCGCTACCCGGGCGCCGGTTTGTTCCACCAGATCGATACAAGTCTTAATGGTGCCGCCGGTAGCCAGCAGGTCATCGGTAATTACCACTCGCTGCCCAGGTTCCAGGGCATCTTTATGAATTTCCAACATATCGGTGCCATACTCCAGTTTGTATTTACCGGTAATAGTTTCACCAGGCAATTTCCCTTTTTTACGTATGGGGACAAACCCTTTACCCAAATGATACGCCAACGGCGCCCCAATAACAAACCCCCGGGCTTCAGGTCCCACCAAAATCTCAGGCTGCATACCCGCCATCAATCCCGCCAGCCCGTGAATTGCTTCTCTCAAAGCCGGACCTTCCTTTAACAATGTAGTAATGTCCTTAAACCTGATCCCTTCCTTAGGAAAATCAGGTATTACTCTTATTTTTTCTTTAAGGTTCACTGGCAAACACTCCCTATTTAGATATGCAGCGGCAAAAGAGCCATTTCTCCCCTTCCCATATACTTGGCGGGTAGTCTCATTAAATTATCTCTTCCTGAAATTGTGCCATAAAAAATTGTCTTAATTCATCAAACGCCCGGAATTCCGCCATCCCCTCACAATACCGCCAGTTGGCAGATAAATCTTTTTTTCCGCTTACGGGCAGCACTTTCCATTCCTTGAGCTGTTTTTCAATTAACCCGAGTTCTGTCAGTACCGTTAAAGCGGTTTCAAGCAAACCCGGAGTAATAATTTTTTTCTTTCTCAGTGTCTTGCCGATTACAGCCACCGTTACAGGACGGTGATTTTCCTCAAGCCTTTTCAGGGTATTATAAGTCAACAACAATGTTTCCCGTTTTAAAAATAACTGCTCCAACAACCGTTCCTGCTTACTCCAGGATTGATAATTAAAATGGCAGTAAACTTCACCCTCTCCGGGCAGCATGCGGCAAAAATCCCCCCGGTTAAAAGGCGGGTCCAGCAAGACCACGCGTAAGGGAAAATCAAACAACAGCGGCAACCCGTGAGTAGTTACCAGCACCTGATACAGTCCGCGGCTGAAGCCGTTGACAACCTGCAATTTCTCCGTCAATTTCAGCCTTTCGTTATAAAACATTACCTCACCGGGAACATTTGACTTCAGCACGGTGGCTATTTTCTCCGTGTCACTGGGCAAACTGGTGAAAACTATCCCCGGGTGTCCGTCTCCGTAAAGCTCCGTAAAAATGTCGGCTTTGCCTTGAAATGTTTTTACATTGGGCTTATTACCTCCCTCACCGGCCAAATTCTCCAAACTTCCCACAGTATCTACTGTATAACAGGTCCTATTCCCTAAACCTATTATGTCCTTCCCCTGCAAATTAAGTAGTAGCACTGCAGTGTTTTCCGGAAGTTGCTGGCGGAAATGGATGAATGCCTGGCGCGACAGAAAAACCACCTTGCCTTTTTTTATCCCAGAAACAAAACTTTTCCCGGTATCAATGGTCAGGGCATCGGCCAAGATAAATTCCACGTCCTGACCAAAAAGCGGTGCCGCGTGCGCCAACTGCCGGCTTTGGCTGGCCAAAGGTGATACCACCACCACCGGTTGGTTGCGGGCCAGGGTTACAGCAGCTTCCAAAGCTGTCCAATCCCTTCGCCACGGGTAGTCCAGCGCCAGGTTGGCAGCAATAGCATTGGCCTGCAGGGCGTCATGTATTTGCTGCCTGACCCGCCCAAAAGCAGGCCCGAAGTCAGCGGTAGCCGCAGTACTGTTGGATATGGCCCTGCGCATATCTTTCACATTAAGCTGAATGGCTACCGTCCCCTGCCAATAATTTTTTTCCGGTACAAAGGCCAAATCCACTTCCGAACTTTCTAAAAAATCCGCCGCTCGAATATTGAAGCCAATTGCCGGAAAATGTACGTTGCCGGAAGCAAATGTCATTTTCGCATGCTGCCTGTCCCTGCCCACCCAGGCCCGGTCAATCAGGTTTACACCACGGCAACAGAACACCGGTCCCGGGTTGCCAAAGCCATGGGGTTTAAGCATTTCCAACTGTTCCACCAAATTTTCATCCACCTGGGATAACATTATTTCACAATCCAGTTTGAGCGTGGGTTGAAGCTGTTCTTCGGTAAGCCACTGCCGGGCCAGGTCATTAATGGCTTTTCTAAAACCGTCTATATTGTCTTTTTTGATGGAAAAACCCGCGGCAGCACTGTGCCCGCCAAATCGCTCCAAAAATTCCCGGCATTCTTCCAGGGCCCGGTAGAGATTAAACCCAATAATGCTTCTAGCCGAAGCCTTGCCGGTATCCCCTTCCAAAGCAATTAGTACCGTGGGGCGGTGGAATTTTTCCACCACCCTGGAAGCAGCAATACCTATGACACCCGAATGCCACAGAGGTGAAGCCAAAACAATAACCCGTTCTTTTTCCAGGTTGACCTGTTGTTCAATTTGATTCAACACTTCTTCAAAAATATATTTTTCTATTGTTTGTCTTTCATTATTTTCATGGTCTAAAAGATAGGCAAGTTCCTCCGCTCGCTGCATTGAGTGAGTTGACAACAGTTCCACACCCAGGGAAGCATTTCCCAGGCGCCCCACGGCATTCAGCCGCGGGGCCAGCACAAAGCCAACATGCCCGCTGTTAATCTCCTTTCCTGCCAATCCCGCTACTTTTAACAAAGCCTGAATTCCCGGGCGAGTAGAGTAAGGCATCTGTTCCAGACCGTGTTTGACAATAATTCTGTTATCTCCAAGCAGCGGCACCATGTCCGCCACGGTACCCAAAGTGACCAGTTCCAGGGTATCCTCCAGCAGCAGCCTTTGCCCGCTGCAGCAAAAATAATCTTCCGCCAGCGCCTGGGCAAATTTAAAAGCCACGCCTACTCCCGCCAAATCGCGGCAGCTGGTCTCACCACCCAACTTGGGGTTGACCACCGCCGCTGCAGCAGGAAGTTTTTGGGGTGGCTGGTGATGGTCGGTAATAATAATTTGAATGTCCAGCTGGTTGGCCAAATCCACTTCGGCATTGGCATTAATGCCGCAATCCACAGTAACTATCAAGCCAAAGCCTTGCTCTTTGGCCCACAGCACCGCCTCTTCATTTAAACCGTAACCCTCTTCCATACGGTCGGGAATATAATAATCAACATCCAGGCCAAGAGAAGTCATGACAGAAACCAACAGCGCCGTGCCGGTAATACCATCCACATCATAGTCGCCGTATACCAACACTTTTCCCCCACAGTTCATCGCAGCGGTAACCGTCTGTACCGCTTGTGCCATTGCGGGAATTGCCGCAGGCGGGGCCAGTTTGTCCATGCTGGGGTAAAGAAAATTCTCCACATCATCCGGTTCGGTCAGGCCCCTGTTGAGCAACACCTGTGAGATCAGCGGCGAGATATTAAACCGTTTTATCAACAACCGCTGCTGCTCCCACCGGGGCTCGGGAAATACCCAGCGTTTTCGCAACTGCATTATTAGTATTCCTCCCGGAAGTCAAAGCTGGAACCGCTCAAAGCAGAATATAAGGGGGTATCCCCCTTTAACAACCCCATGTATCAGAAAGTTATACTTTCTGATACATCAAAAAACAACGGTCACTCCACCGCTTCTTCCTTGTTTTCCTCTTCAGCGCCGTCCGGTGTCATGGCTGCCAACAGTTCCTGTAAACGAGCAACTTCTGCCGCCAATTTCCTGTTTTTTACGGTCAGCTCGCGGTTGGCACGATACTGGCTGAACTGCTTGACCATTCCCAGGAGAAATAAAAATACGGCGCCGATAACACTGGAGCCAAAAATGACCAATACCAGGGAAATTTCCTTGAATTTCCACATCAAAAAGTTAATGGTAACCAGCTCAGTATTTTGGACAGCAAAAATCGCTACCAGCAGCGCAAAAAACAATGCCAAAACCAGGTAAAACTGCATAGCATCAGCCCCCGCTGTTTTTTGACTATCATTTCTCTCCGCAGAGAAAAAAATCCTGCTTTTTCACTTACTTTCGGCAAAGTTCAGCCTCACTGCATTCCTCGCAATATTCCTTACAGGGCTCCACATGCATCATCACCTGGGTGTTCGGAAAGCGTGCCTCTATATCCTTCCCCATATGGTCCACCAGTACATACACCTCTTCCACATGAGTTCCCTTGGGAACAACCAGGTGCAGGTCTATATGCCTTTGGGAACCGGCCTTGCGGGTACGTAATTTGTGAAATTCCAAAAATTCACTGGCGTGGTCATTGATGATTTTCCTGATGATTTTCTCCTCACTTTCCGGGAGACTCACATCCATCAATGGCATGATGGCTTCCTTGCTCAAATGCCAGGCTTCCTTGAAAATAAATAAGCTGACAATTATGGCTGCCACCGGGTCCAGCCACATTTCGCCCGTAATCTGAATGAGCAACAAACCGGCAAAGACCCCCAGCATGGTGTAGACATCGGTACGCAGGTGCAGGGCATCCGCCCTCAGGGCAACAGAATCTGTTATTGCCGCCACTCGAAACAGTTTGGCGGAAACAAGCCAGTTTACCAACGCCGAGCCGGCCATTACCAGCAAACCCCAGCCCAGGCCGGTAACATGACCGCCGTGTAAGAGTTTATTCACCGCTTCGTAAATAATCCAAATGGCCGCTACAAAGATGAGCAGTCCTTCCACGGTGCCGGAAATATTCTCGATTTTGCCGTGCCCGTACCTGTGCAGTTCATCCGGCGGCTTTTGTGCCTCCTGTACGGAGAAATAAGCAATAAGTGCAGCGACCAGGTCTATGGATGAATGGATTGCCTCCGAGATAATACTGACAGAATGGGTAACAATCCCCACCACTAACTTCAAAATTACCAGCAAGGTGTTGGAAAATATGGACAAACGGGCAGCTTTAATCTTTTCTTCCAAAAAAACACCCCCCAAAAACTCCCCACCAACATTATATTATTTAGAAAAGACCTTTCCAAAGGCCTTACATTTTAGTTATATTCAGCTAACAAAAATGTGGAACTCCTTCTTTTTGGGAAGTTCCACATTCGGTATTGTTAAGATTTCCGGAATAACTGGTACATCTTCACGCTTAACCCTTCCTTTTTGCCACCAGATTACGCAGGTCAATCCATATCGGGCTGGCAGTAAAAATGGAAGAATAGGTACCGGAAATACTGCCGATTAACAATGCCAGGGCAAAGCCCTTGGTGGTCTCACCACCCAGTAAAAGTAATGAAACAAGCACCATAATTACTACCAGTGAGGTGTTGATCGAGCGGGCCATGGTCTGCCTGATACTCAAGTTGACCACATTCTCCAGCACCTCTTTCTTTTTAATTTTCAGGTTTTCACGAATGCGGTCAAAGATAACAATGGTGTCGTTAATGGAATAACCGATAATAGTGAGAATTGCCGCAACGAAGGCGCTGTCCACGGGAAACTGGAAGATCGAAAATATACCCATGGTGACAAAAACGTCATGAAGCAGGGCAATAATAGCTGCAATGGCAAACCAGAACTCAAAACGAATGGTAATGTAAATAATCATAAAGATTGAGGCAATTACCAGTGCCAGGACGGCGTTGCGGGTTAATTCCGCGCCAATCACCGCACCCACCTTTTCGTTGCGCAGCACTTCCAGCTTGCCTAAATCTTTCCGGAAAGCTCCCAAAAGGTCCTGGTTTTCCTGTTCCGTCAATATCCTTGTCCGGATTATAAATTGGTTGCCCTCAGCTGCCTGCACAGGGCTTTTTCCCAATCCGAATTGCCCCAAGACATCCCTTGCCTGTTCAATAGATACTTCCTTTTCAAATTTAAGCTGCATCAAGTTGCCGCCGGTAAAATCGATCCCCAAATTAAAACCCTGGATGAAAAAGGAAACCAACCCGGGAACGATAATCAGTAACGACAACAAGTACCATAACTTTCTTTTACCGATAAAATCAAAAACCATTGTTTCTCCCCCCCCTACGCACCATACAGCCAGGTATTAGTAACCAGTTTGGTATCTGCCAGCAAACGAAGAATAAAGCGCGTAAAGGTGATGGCAGTAAACATACTGGCTAAAATACCGATACTCAGTGTCACAGCAAAACCGCGGATGGGGCCGGTGCCGTAATAAAAGAGCACCGCGGCAGCCAGCAAAGTGGTGGTATTGGCATCAAAGATAGTCCAGAATGCCCTGCCGAAACCGGCCTCAACGGCCGCCCGGATGGTTTTACCGTTTTTCAGCTCTTCCTTCAACCGCTCATAAATAATAACGTTTGCATCCACCGCAAAGGCCACCGACAACAGTAAACCGGCAATTCCCGGCAACGTCAACACGGCATTGATGACTGCCAGGCCACCCATTACCAGGATAGCGTAAACCAGCAGAGAAAAAGCGGCCACTAAACCGGGCACCCGGTAATAAAGAATAATAAATAAAGCAATGGCGATTAATGCATAGATGATAGCATTGATACTCTTCACCAGGGAGTCTGCACCAAGGGTGGGCCCCACGGTACGTTTTTCCATGATTTCCACGTTTACAGGCAGGGCACCGCCGCGTAAGAGTGCGGCAATGTTGCTGGCCTCTTCAAAGCTGCGGTTCCCGCTAATCACAGCTTTCCCACTGGGGATAGCTTCCTCAACATTTGGATTTGTCAGCAGCTCTTCGTCCAGGTAAATGGCAATAGCCCGACGGGGATCTTTGTTGGGATATTCCTGAACCAGGCGGCTGGTGACGTTGCCAAATATTTTTGCCCCTTCAGCGTTAAACTCCAGTTGTATTTCCGGCTTGCCGGTGCTGGGATTGATCATCGCTTTGGCATTCTTTAAATCCTTACCTGTCAAAATTGTTTTCCCGTCAGCGGTTTTAAACTGCAGCATAGCGGTCTTACCAATCAAGTTTACCGCTTCTTGCGGGTCTTTTACCCCGGCCAGTTCCACAATCAAACGGTCTTCACCGGATATTTGAATTACGGGTTCACTGACCCCCAATTCATCAACCCTTTCACGCATTACCGATTTTAACTGCTGCATATCCTCACTTGTTATCGCAGCTTTTTCCTTGACTGCCTTAAGTACTACGTGAACTCCCCCTTGCAGGTCCAAACCAAGACTGATGGCGTTCATAATCGGCTTATAAAGGAGGGCACCCACAACCAGCACTAAAACAATAACAAAAGCCAGTTTCATCAGTTTACCCGAATTCATCTCCACTTCTCCTCCTTGTGAACATGCTTACAAGATACCATGCTTAAATATTATAAACCCCAGTAAAGACGCTTGTCAATTAAAGCGACCGCAAGAAAATTACCAATATTTAACTACAGTAGCCGTGCCCCGTTAATCACCAAACCAAAATGACAGCCCAAAAAGCCTGCTGCCCGGCGGCACATAACCATCCGGCTGAGGAAAATCTCAAAATACTCCATAACCGTACTGATTTCCAAATCAATAGTCAATTCCATAGTGATGGTCTTTTCCTTTTCTGATACCCTTAAGAAGGAGTGTTCAACAGCATAATTGACCCGGTCATGGATATCAAAAGTAGCGAAATCCGTGTTGCGTACCCGGGAACGGTGCACGTCCGACTTGTCAGCCAAGATCAGTACTGCAGCCACTTCATTGACCGCATGCCCGTACTGTTCTTCATGATTGCCGATGGCGGAAATCACCGTAGCAATTTCTTCCGGCAGCATTTCGTACCTTTTTAAAATGGAATAGGCCATTACCGCTCCCGACTGCCCGTGGTCATAACGGCTGATGACGTTACCGATATCGTGCATATAACCGGCAATGCCCGCCAACTCAACCAGGCGAGCATCGTAAAAACCACGCTGAAGAAACTTTCCTGACTGGAAAAATTATTAAATACATCCCAGG
>CAZGXM010000038.1:0-26547 GCA_964529795.1 uncultured Thermoanaerobacteraceae bacterium | reverse complement strand
TCCGGCAAACCTGTTTAGTATAGGGAAACGTCACGTATTCGTTTAAAGCTGTACTTACTGTCCTCTACTACCTAAAAGATGAAGAGTATGAAACGTCACGTATTCGTTTAAAGCTGTACTCGTTTGGATTTTACGTACTTCGATACGCCCATGACCCTTGTCGGTTGTGACATATTCAGGGGGAAAAATCTTCATCGTCCAAGTCTTCAACGCCCTTAATTTACTGTTGACCGTTAAGATTGGATATGCTATAATACTTGCGTGTGTTTGCATAAATCAAAGTAGAAGCCATCCGCTTCTCACCTTATGACGCCAGCTTGGTTGTTAATAAGGTCAAGACCGTTTATTTATGATGTTATTGGCTTTTTTAGTATTTTCACGGCGGATGGGTGCTCCATGCGCCGTGTTTTATGTTCCGGTTTGTTTTTAGGAAATTTACGGAGGTGACAAAACATTAGCAAGGATTTAAGGGTAAACGAAGCAATTCGTACCCAGGAAGTGCGCCTGATCGGGGTTGATGGGGAGCAAGTGGGGATAATGTCGGTAAAAAAAGCTCTTCAGGTGGCCAGTGAAAAGGGGTTGGATTTAGTGGAGGTGGCTCCGCAAGCGCGCCCACCGGTATGCCGTATTATGGATTACGGCAAGTACAAGTATGAAATGAGCAAAAAGGAAAGAGAGGCACGGAAAAACCAGCGCATTATTAATGTGAAAGAAGTAAAATTTCGCTTGAACATTGAAGAACATGACTTTCAGGTCAAGGCGCGCAACGCTACCAGGTTTCTTAAAAATGGAGATAAAGTGAAAGTGACCGTTATGTTCAGGGGCAGGGAGATTTCTCACGCCCGGTTGGGTAAGAACCTTTGCAATAAACTGGCTGAACAGTTAAAGGATATTGCCGCAGTTGAAAAAGAGCCCAAAGTTGAAGGAAGAAACATGGTCATGATCTTGGCCCCCAAAAGTGATGGGAAATAATTGGACCAGGGAGGAGGAAATGCTGTGCCGAAAATGAAGACTCACCGCGGGGCGGCTAAAAGATTTAAGAAAACCGCCACCGGTAAAATTAAGCGTTCTAAAGCTTTCAAAAGCCATATCCTGGAGAAAAAAAGCGCTAAGAGAAAGCGTAACTTGAGAAAATCCGGCATATTAAGTGCCGCGGATCAAAAAAGAATGAAACAATTGCTACCCTAAGTAAAGGAGGTTTCAGTCATGGCACGCGTTAAAAGAGGCGTAACTGCAAGAAGACGCCATAAAAAAATTCTTAAGCTTGCCAAAGGATACTTCGGCATGAAGTCAAAGATTTTCAGACCTGCCAACCAGGCGGTAATGAGGGCGCTGGCAAATGCGTATGCTGACCGGCGCAAGCGGAAAGGCGACTTCCGCAAACTCTGGATTGCCAGAATTAATGCTGCCGCCCGAATGAACGGGCTTTCCTACAGCAGGTTTATTAACGGCTTGAAGCAGGCAGGCGTGGAAATAAACCGTAAAATGTTAGCCGAACTGGCTGTCAGCGACCAGGAGGCATTTGCCCAACTGGCCGCACTGGCAAAAGAAAAATTGGGAGCTTAGTAACCGTTACTTTTAAGACCCTGGGTTTCAGGGTCTTTTTTGAGAGTTTTATAACAAATACTGTTTTGGTTATAATTGGTAAGAAAAGGCAAACCGTTGTTTTTAAGGAGCAGTGGTGCGGGTGCAGTTGATAGAATCGGCACAAAATCCCAAAATTAAAGCAGTGCGTGCTTTAAGGATGCGCAAGGAGCGGCAGAAGCAGGGTCTATTCGTGGTAGAGGGTATACGCATGGTAGATGAGGCAATTGCCTACGGGGAAGTGCAAAACCTGATTTTTGCCGAAAATTTACCCGGTAAAGAAAATTGGGCTGAAAAATTGCCTCCGGGAAAAGAGGTGCTGGTAGTACCCACGAAAGTCTTTAACCAGTTGGCGGATACGGAAAATCCCCAGGGTATCATGGCAGTGGTAAGGAAAAAACAAAATAACTTGCAAGAGATAAAGTATCCAGAGGGCAATGTCCTCATTGCCGCCGGGATACAGGACCCGGGAAATTTAGGTACGTTAATTCGCACTGCGGCAGCGGCGGGGTGTGCGCTGGTAATTGCCACGAGAGAGACCGTTGATGCCTATAACCCCAAAGTAACCCGCTCAACCATGGGCGCAATCTTCAGAATACCGGTTATACAGGGAGTGCCGGCAGTCAGGACTGTCACATGGGTAAAAAAAACAGGCCTACCGCTGGTAGTTGCCCAGGTTTCTGCTTCTACAAGCTGTTTCGACGTCGACCTCAGTAAAAACTTTGCCCTGGCAGTGGGTAACGAGAACCGGGGGCATGGCGGTGAAGTGATTGACCGGGCAGACTTGCTGGTTCAAATCCCC
Organism: uncultured Thermoanaerobacteraceae bacterium; assembly: GCA_964529795.1. Taxonomy (GTDB): domain Bacteria; phylum Bacillota; class JADQBR01; order JADQBR01; family JADQBR01; genus CAZGXM01. Next base: position 24,161 of record CAZGXM010000038.1, on the reverse strand, counting down.
ATGGCCAATCATACCGAGTCCCTCAATGCGGCGGTGGCGGGCAGCATCATTTTGTACGAGGGGTTGAGACAAAGGAAGAAGGCGGTTCAAGCCAGACTTGCCAATGATTAGAGGCATATGGTATAATTCAAGCAGGTAGAGTGGCCAACCGTTAGAAAGGCGTGGTAAGTGATGCTGCCTGCTGAATTTTTCTGGCGTATTTTTGAACTTACCGGTTCCATCAAAGCTTACATGATTTACCGTAAGCTGGCAGTACATTAATTTTGGTCGTTATTGTATGCACCGGGATATAATGCAAGGATGCTAAAGGCGATGATTGGGAAAAGTAGCTAATCAAGTTTCCGGCAGGGAAAAGGAGTCCTGGACTGAAAGCTTCTTTGGGAAACTGGTCAGTGAAGTTCGCCCATGAGCAGCCGGCTGAAAGCAAATTTGCCTGTAGGTCTGGCCGGAGCTTCCACCGTTAGAAGGAAGCCGGTATCATGTGTACCGGAAAAAGATTGAACCCCTGTTGGTTAACTAGGGTGGTACCGCGGAAGAAAAGCTTTCGTCCCTTACGGATAAAAGCTTTTTTTTTAGACATTTTTTCAACAAATATTTTGGAGGTTAGCTTATGCGAGAGAAATTGGAGCAAATTCGATTGGCGGCTGAAGAAGAGCTGCGGGCTGTTTCTGATTTGGAGGAATTGGAACAACTGCGGCTCAAATACTTGGGTAAGAAGGGCCAATTAACTCAGGTGTTGCGGGGCATGGGAAAACTTAGTCCTGCGGAGCGACCGGTAATCGGGCAGTTGGCAAACCAGGTAAAAGAACATTTGGAGGCGGAATTACAGTCCAGGGGGGAGAAGTTGGAAACCGCTGTCCAGCAGCAGAAGCTTGAGGCGGAGCGGGTGGACGTTACCTTGCCCGGTCGAAAGTTCAACCTGGGCACACGGCATCCCCTTTACCAGGTGCTGGACCAAATTGAGGATATTTTCCGCGGCCTGGGTTATGCCGTTGCTGAAGGACCGGAAATCGAACTGGACTATTACAATTTTGAAGCATTAAACATACCGAAGGATCACCCGGCCCGGGACATGCAGGATTCTTTTTACATTACCGGGGAAGTGCTGCTGCGTACGCATACCTCGCCGGTACAGGTACGCACCATGGAAAAGAAGCGGCCCCAGTTGCCCATTCGTATCATTGCACCCGGCAAGGTGTACCGCCGGGACGACGATGCCACTCATTCGCCCATGTTTCACCAGGTAGAGGGGCTGCTAATTGACAAGAACGTAACCTTTGGTGATTTAAAGGGCACACTATTAATGTTTGTTAAGCAGATGTTCGGTCAGGAGCGCCAGATTAGGCTGCGGCCCAGTTATTTCCCGTTTACCGAACCAAGTGCCGAGGTGGATGTTTCATGTGGCGTCTGCGGCGGCTCCGGTTGCCGCGCCTGTTCCCATACAGGCTGGTTGGAGATTTTGGGGGCAGGGATGGTACATCCAAAGGTATTGGAAATGTCGGGCTATGATCCCGAAGAAGTAAGCGGCTTTGCTTTCGGTATGGGTGTGGAGCGTATTACTATGCTGAAATACGGTATTGATGATTTACGCGTGTTATTTGACAATGACCTGCGTTTCCTGCAGCAGTTTTAAGGGGGATAGATAATGCAAGTGTCATATAATTGGTTAAAAGAATACGTCACCTTTGATTTATCACCGGAAGAGTTGGCACACAAACTGACCATGGCTGGCATTGCTGTTGATGCGGTGGAATACCCGGGTAAAGGAATTGAAAACGTGGTGGTGGGAGCAGTAGAGGAAATCACTGCTCATCCCAACGCAGACAGGCTGGTTGTCTGCAAAGTAAATGTGGGTGAGGAAACAATCCAGATAGTCACCGGCGCACCCAATGTGAGGGAGAATGTCAAGGTGGCGGTGGCCCTGGCGGGTGCGCGGCTTCCCAACGGTTTAAAAATCAAAGAGGCCAAACTGCGGGGGAAAGTATCTGCGGGTATGGTCTGCTCTGCCCAGGAATTGGCGCTGGACCCGAAGCATTTCCCGGAAGACCAGCGTGACGGTATTATCATCTTTCCCGATGATGTGCCGGTCGGGGAAGACATAAAGAAGGTTTTGGGTTTGGATGACCATATTCTTGTACTGGATTTAACTCCTAACCGGGCAGATTGTATGTCGGTGGTGAATGTGGCCCGGGAAGTGGCTGCGGTGACCGGCGGCGAATTCAAACTACCTGATTTTCAGGTTCAGGAAGCCCCGGTAGAACCTGCCCGGCAGTGGGCGGAAGTGGAGATTAAGGAGGAGGACCTTTGCCACCGTTACGTGGCGAGAATCATTACTGACGTGAACATCGGGCCGTCCCCCATGTGGATGCAGCAGCGTTTGCGTGCTGCCGGTGTCCGCTCCATCAACAATGTAGTGGATGTGACCAACTATATTATGCTGGAATTGGGCCAACCCATGCACGCTTTTGACTATGAAAAACTGGCAGGACATAAAGTTATTGTGCGCAGGGCGGCAGCAGGTGAAAAGATTGTTACTCTGGACGAAGACGAACATGAACTGGATACTGATATGCTGGTTATTGCCGATGTCCGGCGCCCGGTGGCGGTTGCCGGGGTGATGGGTGGTTTGGACAGTGAGGTTACGGAAAACACCAAAACCATTTTACTGGAATCCGCTTATTTCCAGGGTACGTCGGTGAGGCGTACTTCCCGAAAGCTTGGTTTGCGTTCCGAGTCTTCCAACAGGTTTGAAAAAGGGATAGATAAGGAAAAAGCTGCAGCAGCGGCAGACCGGGCAGCGCAACTGCTGGCAGCCGTCAGCGGTGGCAGGGTGGCTCCGGGCGCTATTGATGTATATCCCAAACCATGGCAACAACCGGTTATTACCTTACGCTGCCAGCGGGTAAACCATTTGCTGGGAACCAAGATGTCCTGCCGGGAAATGAAGCAAATGCTGGAGGGCTTGTTCCTGCAGGTGGACGGTAAGGAAGAGCAGGTGCTGCAAGTAAAAGTGCCATCATATCGTAGTGATTTAAATGCGGAGATAGACTTGGTGGAAGAGGTTGTCCGTCTTTACGGTTATGGTAATATTGAAACCGCGATGCCTGCCGGCAGGCTTGCCGGCGAGACTTCAACGTTGGAACAGACTTTAAGGAACTCCGCCACCCGGGTATTATTGGGCTGTGGCTTAAATGAAGTGATTAGCTACAGTTTCATCAGCCCCGGGGCAATGGACCGCCTGCAATTGCCGCCGGACCATGAATGGCGGCAGAACATAGCCATACAGAATCCCTTGAGCGAGGAACAAAGTGTTATGCGCACTACCCTTTTACCGGGCCTTTTGGATACTGCGGCGAAAAATTTCAAGCGCCGGCAGACTGACCTGGCATTGTTTGAGGTCGGTAAGGTCTTTTATCCTACCGGCCGGGCACTGCCCGAAGAAAGAACGCATATTGGGGCAATTGTCAGCGGCCAAATTGTACGTGGTTGGGTAGCCAAACCGGAAACAATGGATTTCTTCTACCTGAAGGGGATAGTGGAAGAACTGCTACGGCAGTTGGCGGTGGGAAATTATTCTTTCGAACCCTTTGCCGAAGACGAACAGCACCCGTCACTTCACCCCGGGCGCAGCGCCGTTATCACCTGCAAAAGTGCGGATACCCCCGACGGGGAGATAATCGGTTATATCGGCGAAGTACATCCCGGCGTGCTGGATAAGATGGGGCTGCAGCAGCGGGCGGCGGTAACGGAAATAGACCTGCCTAAGCTGGAAAAATTTGCACGCATGGTACCCGCTTACCGGCCGCTACCAAAATTTCCTGCAGTGGTGCGGGATATGGCGGTGGTTATTCCGGAACAATTTCCTGTCGCGGACATAAATGTCGTTATTAAAGAGGCAGGAGGTAATTTGTTAAAAGCCGTATACTTATTTGATGTTTATAAAGGCAGGCAAATACCCGACGGTTACCGCAGCCTGGCCTACTCAATGAAGTATCAAGCGGATAACCGTACACTCACTGATGAAGAAGTTACGGCTTTGCATGAAAAAATACAAGCCGTACTTCGGGAAAAATTCAACGCCCAATTGCGTCTATAAGCAGGAAATTTGTCGTAAGACAGAGAACTAATGGCAGTAAAAATGTAAGCCGGGGGAATGCTTCATGTCTGAAAACAAGACCAGGGTAGTGGTAAACATTTTCGAGCAGGAGTATATTGTTCGTGGTGAAGAACCGGCGGAATATATTGAAGCTTTGGCAGCCAAGATAGATGGAATGATGACCCGGTTAAGCAAAAATACAACCCTGCAGACAACGCAGATAGCGATACTGACAGCCCTGAATTTAGCTGACGAACTGGAAAAAATAAAGCAAAAACATGCGGAATTGCTAAAGCTGGTGGAAGAGGGCAGGAACTGAAGATAGGGCGCTGTAGCGGCGCCTTGTTTGTTTTCGCCGATTTTATCATCACGGTGTTTTCTTGGTGATACTAGAAATGGTGTCGGTGTTCCCGGCCCCATTTTACTTAAAAAGGATGAAGGGCATGACCAATTTGGAAGTAGCCTGGATACTTGCGGATATAGCCAGGTTGTTGGAGATAAAACAGGAAAATGTTTTTAAAATCCGGGCCTATTTTAAGGCAAGCAAAGTAATTCAACGACTGCCGGAGGACCTGGCGGCGCTGCACGCTGAAAACAGGCTGCTGGAAATTCCCGGAATAGGCAAAAATATTGCAGCCAAAATAAAAGAACTGTTGGAAACGGGGAGCTCAGAGTATTATGAGCGGTTACGGCGGGAAATTCCGGAAATATTAACGGAAATGGTGCGCATTCCCAACGTCGGCGTAAAATCTGCCCAAATAATTTATAAAAATTTGCAGCCGCAAAACCTTGATGACCTGGAAAGATTGGCCCGGGAAAAAAGAATCCGCCATCTGCCCGGAATGGGAAGCAAGACCGAGTTGAGCGTCCTCAGGGGCATAGAATTGCTGCGGCGGGCGAGTGGTGAGACTTCTATTGGTGTTGCCAGGCCGCTGGCTGAGGAACTGGTGAAAAGTTTTTCGGAAATGAAAGAAGTTGAACGTGTGGAAATTGCCGGCAGTGTACGCCGGGGTAAGGATGTGGTAAAAGATGTTGACCTGGTCATTGCCACCGCCGAGCCTGCCAAAGTGGGTGAAATCTTTACCAAGCACCCCCAGGTGCGAGAAGTGCTCGCGCTGGGAGAGACCAAGAGCAGCGTCCTTACCTGGCTGGGTGTCCAGGTGGATGTTCGGTTGGTAAAAGAGCAGGAATTCGTTACTGCAAAACACCACTTTACCGGCTCAAAAGAACACAACGTCCGGCTGCGGCAGCTGGCTAAAAAAAGGGGTTTGAAAATCAACGAATACGGTATCTTTAAAGGGGATAACAGAGTTGAAGTGGGCAGTGAGCGGGAAATTTACAGGCTGCTGGGGCTGGAGTTTATTCCGCCCGAGTTGCGGGAGGACCGGGGTGAAATAGAAGCGGCCGAAAAAAGTGAGCTGCCGCAGCTGGTGGAACTGAAGGATATCAAAGGTGACCTGCATTTACACACTCAATGGAGTGACGGTGTAAATACGCTGAGAGAAATGGTCCTGGCGGCCAAAGAGCGGGGTTATCGCTACATGGCGGTTACCGACCATTCCCGGTCCCTGAAAATTGCCGGGGGATTGAGTATTGAACAGTTAAAAGAACAACACCGGGAGATAGAAAAACTGAACGAAGAAGTGGCTCCTTTCCGGATTTTCACCGGGGTGGAGGCGGACATTTTAACTGATGGCAGTTTGGATTATCCCAATGCGGTGCTAAAAGAAATGGATTTGGTAATAGCATCGGTTCACAGTAAATTTCGCATGGACAGGCAGGAAATGACCAAACGGATTATTAGGGCCCTTTCCAATCCCTGGGTGCAGTTTTTAGGCCATCCCACCGGGCGACTGCTGGGGAGAAGGCCCGGTTATGAAGTGGAAATCAAAGCAGTGATGGAAGCGGCAGCAGCCGGGGGAAAGGCCTTGGAGATCAACGCCTCACCGGACCGGTTGGATTTGCGGGATGAACACGTCTACAAAGCAAAGGAGATGGGTATTCCCATTGCCATCAATACTGATGCCCATGACACTGCTCGCCTGGGGGAGATGATTTACGGGGTTACTACCGCAAGGCGGGGGTGGCTTACTGCCGGGGAAGTATTGAATGCCTGGGAGCTTGAAGAAGTTACTGCCTGGTTGAGGCGGGGAAAATAAAGGAATCCGTTGTGGTATATGGAATATAAGAGATGTATTTTTTGTTGGGAGTGGTTGTTTGAGTAAGCCAAAAGTGCCGCTTTCTTTTTACCGGCGTCCCGCGGACGTGGTGGCAAGAGATTTACTGGGTAAAGAACTGGTTCATGTTACCAGTGAAGGTATAACTTCGGGGATAATAGTGGAAACCGAGGCGTACCTGGGTCCGGGGGATGAGGCCAGCCATTCAGCCCGGGGAAAGACCCGCAGAAATGCAACCATGTTTGGTCCGGCGGGCAGAGCATACATATATCTTATTTACGGCATTCACTACTGTTTTAACATAACAACTGATGTGGATGCTGTCCCTTCCGCTGTGTTGATTAGAGCGCTGGAGCCCCGGCAGGGGGTGGAAATCATGCAGCGGCGGCGGGGCACCGTTGAATTGAGGCAGCTTTGCAGTGGTCCGGGAAAACTGGCCCAGGCCATGGCTTTGGATATAGCCCTTGACGGCTGCAGTTTGGATTCTCAGGAACTTTTTCTCACGGACAGTAATATTAATATAGCCAGTGAAGATATTGTTGTTACGACCAGGATAGGTATCAAAAAGGCAGCGGAGATGCCGCTGCGGTCCTATTTGGCCGGTAACCCGCATGTTTCACTCAAATGAGGGGAAACCGATGAAAGTAATATTATTTTTTATTGACGGCCTGGGTTTGGGTGATAATAATAAAGAAATAAATCCCTATTGCCTGGCATGTACGCCTTTTCTGGATCAATTACTGGCCGGTCACCGCCTTTTTCGGGATACGGACCCTTTATGTACGGGACGAGCTGTTTTCCGTGGTCTGGATGCCGCCCTGGGAGTGGACGGGGTACCCCAGAGCGCCACCGGACAAACTACTGTCTGGACAGGTATCAACGCTGCCCGGGAACTGGGTTTTCACCTGCACGGGCTGCCCAACGGTAAATTAAAGAGAATTATCAGGGAAAACAATATTTACCTGCGGCTTAAACGGTTGAACAAATCTGTTACCTTTGCCAATGCCTACCGTCCCCGTTTTTTTTCCGGCAACAGCAGCCATATTTCCGTTTCAACATATGCTGCTCAGGTTAGCGGCTTAGCTTTACGTACATTGGCGGACCTGAAAGCGGGAAATGCTGTTTACCAGGATATTACCAATAAATTGCTGGTGGAGCGGGGTTATGCAGTACCGCTGATTTCCCCGGCCGCGGCTGCGGCAAACTTGGTCAGCATCATTCAGCATGTTGATTTTACCGTATTTGAATATTTTCAAAGTGATATTGCCGCGCACAAGCGAGATTGGGACAGGATGATAGAAATCTGGGGGATACTGGATCAATTTATTGCCGGGGTTGTCAAGGGGATTAATTTGGAGGCAACGGTACTGATTATTACCAGCGACCATGGTAATATGGAGGACCTTACTAATGACGGGCATACATTGAATCCCGTCCCGCTGCTGGCAATTGGCAGGGGCCATCAACTGTTTGCAGAAGTTAATGATTTGTCAGGTATTACACCAATGGTAGAAAAAATTTTCAAGGAGGCGGATTGATATGAAATTGCAGGAAATTTACGAGTTGGCGGTGCAGACGGGCATTGAAGCGGATTACCGGGGCGAAGCAGGCATCAAGGAATTATTGGCCAAACAGGAAAAAAAGTACCGGGGATTAAAAGAGGAGGAAAAACGGGATTTTGATCGGGAAAGTCTTTCCAACCCGTTCAGTGATACCCGCATACTGTACGGTGACGGGGACAGGGAGGTCAAATCAATACTGGCAGGGATTGACATGGAGACAAGCGAGATCCTGCTGGCGGACAGACTGCGGGAAAAGGGGACTGCCATAGACTTGGTGCTGGCGCATCATCCCGAAGGAAAGGCTTTAGCCGCTTTACACGAAGTAATGCACCTGCAGGAGGATATCCTACATATGCTTGGCGTGCCTATCAATGTGGCGGAAGGTATTTTAAGCAGCCGTATCAGTGAGGTAAAACGCGGGTTAATGCCTTTAAACCATAATCGGTCCGTGGATGCGGCAAGAATTTTTAACATCCCCTTGATGTGTGTCCATACACCGGCAGATAACCTGGTTACCAGATTTTTAGACGATTTGTTTACAGAAAAAGAGCCTGAAACAGTGGAAGATGTAGTAGCCATTCTCAAGGAAATACCAGAATATCGCCAGGCTGTTGATACTCATGCCGGGCCTGCCATCGTGGTGGGCAGCGGTGAAAAGCGGGCGGGAAAAGTATTTGTGGATATGACCGGCGGTACGGGTGGGTCGCAGGATGCTTATGCCAAATTGGCCCAGGCCGGGGTTGGTACCATTGTGGGCATGCACATTGGCGAAAAACACCGCAAGGAAGCGGAAAAAAACCATATTAACGTGGTTATCGCCGGACACATGGCCAGTGACTCCCTGGGAATGAATCTTTTCCTGGACAAATTGGCTGCCAGGGGAATGGAATTTGTCACTTGTTCCGGCCTGGTCAGGGTGGAGAGAAAGTAGTTGCCGTCTCGTGCTGCTTACTGTTCGGTTTCGATTGGCTCCCACGTTGTACTGACGGTCTTGTGGAAGACAAGGCAAGGTTTTGGTAGTAAGCCAAGAATTACAAAACTGGTCGATGAAGGGCGTGTCTTGTTTGGCACGTCTCTTTTACCATTATTTCATTTAGAAAAAACGATGAAAGGAAGATGGGCGATGCAACCGGAGCTATTGGCTCCCGCAGGGTCGTTTGAAGCGTTAAGAGCAGCGGTGGAAAACGGTGCCGATGCCGTGTATCTGGGTGGCAAGGATTTTAGTGCCAGGCAGTATGCGGCAAATTTTGATAGGGAAGAAATGCTGGAAGCCATAAAGTATGCCCATTCCCGGGGAGTAAAAATTTACGTCACCGTCAACACCCTGCTGGATGACCGGGAGGCGGAGGAAGCGATGGAATATCTTCACTGGTTGTATAATGCCGGTGTGGATGCGGTAATAATTCAGGATTTGGGCCTCCTGTCAATGAGCCGGGCGGTGCTGCCTGAACTGGAACTGCATGCCAGCACGCAAATGACGGTGCACAACTCCAGGGGTGTGGAACTGGTTAACCGGGCAGGCATTGACCGGGTGGTACTGGCGCGGGAAGTATCACTGGAGGATATCAGGCGGATTATCCGGCGAACTCGGGTGGAAGTAGAAACCTTTATTCACGGAGCGCTGTGCATCAGCTATTCCGGCCAGTGTTTGATGAGCAGTATGATCGGTGGCCGCAGTGGTAACAGGGGCAGGTGCGCCCAACCCTGCAGGCTCAGGTACAGTCTGGTGGGGCAAAACGGTGACAGCCTGGGTTTGGAGGTAGAGGGCGAGCACCTTCTCTGTCCCCGGGATTTAAATACAGCGGCCCTGCTGCCCCGGTTGGTGGAAGCAGGTATCAGCGCCCTGAAGGTTGAAGGGCGCATGAAACGCCCTGAGTATGTGGCTGTGGTGATAAAAAATTACCGCCGGGCACTGGACCGGGCCGTACATAATCCTGCTGAGTTTGCGGTAGCGGCTGGAGAAGAGCGTGAATTGGCCCAGGTCTTTAACCGCGACTTTACCTCCGGTTATTATTTAACCAATCACGGGAGAGACTTAATGAGTTATCACCGCCCCAATAACCGGGGGTTGTTTTTGGGCCGGATAGATAAAGTTTCCGGCGGTAAAGCGAAAATTACTTTAGCCATACCGCTTGCTGTAGGTGATGGAGTGGAGGTATGGGTACCCCGGGGCAGAAAAGGGGTTAAGATTAGGGAAATAGTGCGCTACGGGAAAAAAGTCAATTCCGCTTCTGCCGGTGAAACGGTATTGCTGCAGTTAAATGCCGGCCGGGCGGGAGACCGGGTATTTAAAACTTACGATGCCGGTCTGATGGAGGAGGCAAAACGCTCCTATACTTCGCCCCGGGAGGAAAGAGTATACGACCTTTCATTTAGAGTAACTGCTGTGGCAGGCAGACCCCTGGTGGTAGAGGCCAGGGACAGCCGGGGTGTCAGTGTTAGTGTTAGCGGTGACTTTATTGGCGAGGTCGCGCGGAAAAGGCCGCTGACGGAAGCGGTACTAAGGGAACAGCTGTCTCGTTTGGGCAACACTCCTTTTCGTCTGGCCGATTTAACCGCAGAAATCAAAGGGGAAGTAATGTACCCGCTCAGTGAAATTAACAGGGTGCGCCAGCAGGTGGTGGGAGAGTTAAAGGCACGCTACCGGCAGGCAATGGCCAACCGACCGGTACCTGCCGAAACCTTTCAATCCCGCCTGAAGCGGTTTAAATCCGGTTTGCGGGGCGGGAAAGCAGAGCATGGGACCGTAAGCCCGAAACTGGCAGTTCAGGTAGGGTCCCTGCAGGCGGTGCAGGCGGCGGTTACCTCCGGTGCTGACAGGGTGATTTTTGGTGGTGAACAGTTTCGGGGCAGGCCGGAATTTTCATTGGAAATGCAAGGAGAAGCGGTTAAACTGGCTCAAGCGGCGGGCTGCAGTGTGCTTATTGTTTTACCAAGGCTATGGTTTGAAAGTCAGGAACGGGCTATCGCCTGCTATTTACAGCAGGTTGAAGAGTGGCAGCCGGACGGGATTCTGGTAGGCAATCCCGGTAGCATCGCCCTGGCAAGAGATATTGCTGACCTTCCTCTGGTTGGGGATTATACGTTAAATGTTTTTAACAGTTTCACTGCAGACAGATTGAGCCGGTGGGGCCTGTCCCAACTTACCCTCTCGCCGGAACTGACTTTTCAACAGATAGCAGGGTTACATCTGCCGGTTGCCGGGGAATGTTTGGTCCATGGCAGGATCCCGTTGATGGTATCCGAACATTGTGTACTGGGTGCTCTGATGGGCGGAAGAACCGCTGATAACAGGTGTAGCCAACCCTGTGAAGTCACGCGTGTGGGCTTGAGGGACAGGATGGATATGGTCTTTCCCGTGGAAACGGACCAGTTCTGCCGCATGCATATTCACAATCCCAAGGAACTATGTTTGATAGATGATTTGAAACGTTTCCGCAACATGAAAATTGAATGGCTACGCATTCTCGCGCGGGAAAAAGATGCAGCAGAGGTGGCCCGGGTAGTTGGCGTATATCGCCAGGTCCTGGATGGTGAAGCCGATGGGGAAAAGATGAAGAAAGAATTGGCGGCATTGAGCGACCAGGGTTTTACCAAGGGACATTATTACCGGGGTGTGATATAATTATGCAGCAGCATGAAAAGACGAGGCAAGGTGAGTGTCATGAACGACCAAACATTCAAAAAACTGGAATTGGATAAGATATTGGACAGGTTATCCCGGTGCTGTGTCACCAGTTACGGCAAGGAAATGGTGGAAAGAATCAAACCTTCAACGGATATGACCCTGGTGGAACAGCGCATGGCGGAGACTACCGAGGCACGCCGGGTGCTGCGGGTTAAAGGTGCGCCGCCTTTCGGCGGTATCAGGGATATCCGCGGCAGCCTGGAACGCTCAAACAAGGGAGCGGTTTTACAGCCTGACGAACTGCTGGCCATCGCTGATTTTTTAAGAGGTAGCAAAGGTCTAAAGGATTTCTGCCTGGCGTCGGAACAGGACATACCGGCAATAAAGGATTTGGCTGGACAGATTGTGCCCATTACCGCACTGGAAAACATTTTGACAAGGAGTATCACCGATGAGGGAGAAGTGGCAGACCGCGCTTCGGATAAACTGTACGGTCTGCGCCAAAAGATTAGGGTTTACCAGGCACGGATTAAGGATAAGCTCAATGAGATTATTCGCTCTCCGGGAACCCGGAAACTGCTGCAGGACCCCATCGTTACCATTAGAGACGGGCGCTACGTGGTGCCGGTGAAGCAGGAATACAGACATCAGTTTCCCGGCCTTGTCCACGACCAGTCCGCCAGCGGCGCCACACTTTTTGTGGAACCCATGGCGGTGGTGGAAATGAATAACCAGTTGCGGCAAACCAAGGCCGCAGAACGAAAGGAAGTGGAACTGATATTAAGAAGACTGACCGAGCGGGTATCGTCGGTTTCCGAGGAATTGACCGCTTCCCAGGAAGCGGTGGCCCGCCTGGATGTTATTTTTGCCAAGGGTCGTTTAAGTGAAATTATGGACGGTGGCGCACCGAAACTGAATAAAGACGGCAGGTTGGAAATAGTCCAGGGACGGCACCCCTTGATTGAGGGTGAGGTAGTGCCGGTGATCATTCGTCTGGGCCGGGACTTTGACACCCTGGTGATTACCGGGCCCAATACCGGTGGGAAAACCGTGACTTTGAAAACCGTTGGTTTATTCGTGTTGATGGCCCAATGCGGGTTGCATTTACCGGCACAAAGTGGTACGGAAATAGCGATTTTTCGCAACATTTTTGCTGACATTGGCGATGAGCAAAGTATTGAGCAATCTTTGAGTACGTTTTCTTCCCACATGACAAATATTATTGATATTGTGCGGCAGGCTGACAGCAAAACATTGGTACTGCTGGACGAACTGGGTGCAGGTACGGACCCCACCGAAGGGTCTGCTTTGGCCATGTCAATTTTGGAGTACCTCCACCGGCAAGGTGTGAAAACCGTGGCTACCACGCATTACAGTGAGTTAAAAGCCTTTGCCTACAGTACCCAGGGAATAGAAAATGCCTCGGTGGAATTTGATGTAAAAACTCTCCGTCCCACTTACCACCTGATGATCGGCGTGCCGGGAGGCAGTAACGCCTTTGAAATTGCCGCCCGGTTGGGGCTGCCGCAAAACCTTGTGGACCGGGCCAGACAGTTTTTGTCCGGGGAACAGGTTAAAGTTGCAGAGTTAATACAGCGTTTGGAGGAAAACCAAAAGGTAAGTGCACGGGAACGGCAGGATGCGGAAAATATTCGCCGCCAGTTGGCTGCAGAGCGGGAACAACTGCGGGAAAGACAGCTGGAGTTGGAAAACCGCCGGGCCAGGGTGATGCGAGAAGCCCATGAGGAGGCGGCGCGGCTGGTTAAAGAGGCCCGCCGGGAAGCGGAGGAAATGATAAAGCTGCTGAAAGACCAATTCAGCCGGCAGCTGGAACGTGCAAACCTGGAGGCAGCCCGGCAAGCCAGGAAACAGTTGGCGGAACAGGAACAAAGGTTGGATGAAGGTAAAGAAAGATATCAGGAAAAATCCCCGGGTAAAACACCAAAACGCTTGAAGCCGGGCATGAAAGTGTTTATCCCCAGGCTCAATCAAAACGCCTATGTGCTTGAGGAGGCTGATAACCAGGGAGAAGTACAGGTCCAGGCGGGGATAATGAAGATTAAAGTGAAAAAAGAAGAACTGCGTTTAATAGAAACTTCCGGCCGGGAACAGTGGGAAAGGTCGGGAGTGGCCAGGCTGGTCTTCAATAAAAGCAGTCATATTTCGCCGGAGCTTGATTTGCGCGGTTTAACTGTGGCCGAGGCCCGGGAGAAGGTGGACAAATACCTGGATGACGCGGTGCTGGCCGGTTTAACCCAGGTAAGGTTGATTCACGGTAAGGGTACCGGCGCCCTGCGTAGCGCCTTAAATGACTGGCTGAAGAATCATCCCCAAGTGGCGCAGTTCGGGTTGGCGGACCTGCGCCAGGGTGGCAGCGGGGCGACGGAAGTAACACTTAAAAATTAATATTTCGCCATGTGGTGGAAAAACGGGAGATGTGGTCAGAGTGTCACTGCCCGTAAAATCACTACACCTTTTCACCTGCCATGTTTAGCGGTGGGTGTTATTTTTTTCACTTTGTACAAGATGGCGTTATATATTGGAATTTAAAAAAATTTTATGTTTATTTAAGCTTATTTTAAGGTTCAATTTTTAACATCTTTGGTAAAGGGCCTGATATCAAATATCAAAACAAGCTGGTTGCTACTTCTTGGCAACCCGGTTTGACACAGGTAACCGGGGGTATTTTGCAGAGAAAATTTCATGTTCAATGGACAAAGGAGGTTATTATTGATGACTCATTCCTGGAAATTTGCCCGTTCGCTTTCGGGGAAGAAAGTTATCAGTGTCATGGCAGGATGTTTACTGTTTCTTGTTGCTGTGTTTTTGCCGCTGGAACAGGCTCAGGCAAAAAGCGGGATTGAATTATCTACCGATTACCCGGGTGTAATTACCCAGGCAGGAGAGAGTTTAACCTTCCCACTGCAATTAAAAAATAATCTGGGGCAAGGGCAGGTTTTGCGTCTGACGGTGGGGACTGTACCCGAAAATTGGCAAACTTCATTTCGAGGTAACGGCAGGGAAGTGCAGCAGGTATATGTTTCGGGATATTCTTACGGTTCCGTGGATTTAAAAGTAACTATTCCGGATCAAGTCAAAGCAGGGGATTATGCATTAACCGTAACTGCCGCAAGCGGGCAGGGCTATAGAGAAAGTCTCAAGCTGAACATAAGGATTGAAGAAGCCGGGCAAGGTGAAGATGAATTGGTGGCTCAATATTCGGAATTGAAAGGCCCGGGTGATGCCACTTTTAACTTTAAACTCGACTTGACCAATAACGGCGGTAAGGAGCAGGTCTACAGCCTGGGGGCAAAAGTGCCGGAAGGCTGGCAGGTTGCATTTAAACCTTCCTATGAAAGTCAACAGGTTGCCAGTATCAGCGTCGGTGCGGGAAAAACCCAGGGCCTTGATGTAATGGTGACACCTTCTGCCAGCGTAGAAGCCGGAGAATATACTATTCCGGTAAAGGCCGTCAGTTCCGCCGGTACGGCTGAGGAGGAATTGAAAATAATCATTAGTGGCACCTATGACATCAAACTTACCACTCCTTCCGGCAGACTGAATGCTGATCTGGTGGCCGGACAGGAGAAAAAAATAAATCTGAAAGTGATCAATAAAGGTAGTGCGCCACTGAACAATATCAGTTTTTCTTCCAGTGAGCCGCAGGACTGGTCCGTAACTTTTGAACCAAAGACCATTGATGTACTGAAAGCAGGAGAAAGCCGCCAGATAACGGCAACCATTACTGCGAGCAGCAAGGCTATTGCCGGGGATTACGTGGTATCCATGCGCGCTTCCACCAGGGAAACTGCTGATAACTCGGACCTGCGCGTCACTGTACGGACCTCCACATTGTGGGGTGTAGTGGCTCTTATCCTGGTATTACTGGTTGTTACAGGTGTGTATTGGGCGTTCCGTACCTACGGGAGGCGGTAGGACATGATTGGCCAAGAAGGTCCGTTGGTGGAAACAGTTGACCTGACCAAGCGTTATGGTGACTTAACTGCAGTTGACCATTTGAATCTAAAAGTGGAGAAAGGCACTATTTTTGGACTCCTGGGTCCCAATGGAGCGGGCAAGACCACAACCATTCTCATGCTCCTCGGCCTGACCGAACCTACATCGGGCAAGGCGCTGGTAGCTGGCCACGATGTTATCCGTAACCCGTTACTTGTCAAGTCAATGGTGGGATATCTGCCGGATAACGTTGGTTTTTACCAGGAGTTAAGCGGGCGGCAAAACCTTCGCTATACTGCCGCTCTTAACGGTATAAAAGGAAACAGTGTGGAGGAAAACATTGAGCGGGTTTTGGCAAGAGTTGACCTCCGGGAAACCGCCGACAGGAAGGTAGGCGAATACTCCCGGGGTATGCGCCAGCGCCTGGGAATTGCTGATGTATTGCTAAAAAATCCCCAATTGATTATTTTGGATGAGCCCACCCTGGGTATAGACCCTGAGGGTGTGCGTGACTTGCTGGCATTGATAAGAGGTTTGGCTGAAAAGGACGGCAAGACTGTGCTTATCAGTTCGCACCTGTTACACCAGGTACAGCAGATTTGTGACCGGGTGGGCATCTTTGTCAAGGGACGGCTGATAGCCAGCGGTTCCATAGAGGAACTGGGAAAACAACTGGTTGAGGAAGATACTTTCCGTGTTGAATTAAAGGCGGAACCTGACGGGGAGGAACTGGTCAACCTCTGCCGGAGTATGGACGGGGTAACCGATGTACAGCGCCAGGGAGACCTGCTTATCCTGCTTTGTACCAAAGACATAGGGCGAGCTTTGGCACAGCGGCTGGTAACGGACGGCTACAGGCTATTGCACCTGCATTTCAGCGGTTTTTTCCTGGAAGACATCTACCGGCGGTATTTTCAAAAGGAGGGGTATTATGGCCAAGGTAGCCAAGGTATTAACCGGCAATGAGATAAGGTCGGTGCTGCAGGCCAATAAGGGCCTGGCAGCGGTGATACGCAAAGAACTGGCAGACTATCTCAGCGGTAAGCGGTTTGTCATTCTCTCTTCATTGGTGGTAATTGCGTGCCTGGCAGCTCTTTATGTGGCTGCGGGTACAATCCGCGATGCAGTCGGCCGGGACCAGCTTGACTTCGTATTTTTAAAATTATTTACCACTTCGGGTCCCACACTGCCATTTTCCTTTATTTCTTTTATCTCCTTTTTGGGTCCCGTGATTGGTCTGATTATGGGCTTTGATGCCATAAATGGTGAAAGAGACCGGGGTACCCTGAGCCGGATTTTGTCACAACCGATTTACCGCGATGCTCTGGTCAACGGTAAGTTTCTGGCCGGGGTGGCAGTGTTGGCAATGGTGGTGTTTGGCTTGGGCATGCTGGTGGCTGGACTTGGGCTGTTACTGACTGGTGTACCCCCTACTTGGGAAGAGGTGCTGCGTGTTTTTGCATACTTGACATTAAGTGTAATATATATATCCTTTTGGCTCAGCCTTGCCATGTTATTCTCCATCCTTTTCCGGCAGACATCTACTTCAGCTCTTGCGGGGATTGCCGTATGGCTGTTTCTTGTTGTCTTTGTGCCCCTGTTGGCCGGTATGGTGGCCAATGCAATCTATCCCGTGACTGATGCCTCCGGGATTCAGCAATTATTGGCCAACACCCGTTGGCAGCAGGGCCTGAGCAGGATTTCCCCCACCACTCTATTTGATGAAGCCACGGCTACCTTGCTGGACCCTTCAGTAAGAACTTTGAGCCGGGTTATACTGGCAGAGCAGGTTTATGGTTCAATTAAAGGGGCACTTTCTTTTGGTCAAAGTTTGCTGCTGGTTTGGCCGCACGTGGTGGGCTTGTTTGCCGGGACGTCAGTTTGTTTTGCCATTGCATATATTGTCTTCATGCGCCAGGAGATCAGAGCATAAACACTGATATTTCCCGACCTGGTCGGTGTAGCGTGTTGACAAAGTGCTCCGGGTTACATTATTTTTTAATGTATCGTTTATTCCCGGATGGAAATATTATAAAAGGTATTGAGAAAGCACCTAATGCCGTTAATGGAGGCGTGTTAATGGATGAGTAATGTGGAAATTGAGGCTGAAATTCAGGGGCAAAAGCTGGTGCGGCAATTGCTCGCGCCATTTTACGGACAGGCATCCCGTGGTCTGGCTAAACCGGGATTGGTGAACGTTTCCAGTGGCCAGTTGGCTTTTCGTACTGAAACCCTGATTGGGAATGTTGGCCTTGTTTCAGGTGCGCAACTGGGTCAAATGGTAGTGTGTAAACTGGTCAATAATCTTGCTGTCACAGGAGCGCTGCCTTTGGCCATGAGCATGTCCTTAATTATGGACAAAGAACTGCCGGAAAGATACCTGCAGGAGATGGTACAGGCTGTGACCGTGACGGCAAAAAAAGCTGGAATGGATATTGTTTCTGCTAGCACAAAAATTGACGGGACAGGTGGTATCTACATCACGGTTTCCGGTGTTGGCTTCCTGCCGCCGGGCATAAACCTGGGCATTGAAAATATCTGCACGGGCGATGTTTTGATTCTCACTGGCAGTGTCGGCGAATACGGTTTGGCGCTGCTGGGTGTGGAAGGGACAACATTAAGAAATATCCGGGGGATCTTTCCCATATTCTCCGAACTTGTTCAGGAATTGGTGGGCTTGGGCGGGCTACACCTGGTTTGCCTGCCGGGTGAACTGGGCCTGGCCGGGGCAATTGAGGATATAGCTGTCCAATCCCTCACAAACATCACTATTTTTGAACAACGCATACCGGTCTCATCGAAAGTATCGTCAAGATGTAAGAGATTAAAAATGGACCCGCTCTATCTGGCTTGCGACAATAGATTGTTGCTGGTTGTGGCCCGGGAGTATGAAGACTTAATACTTGAGGCATTATCTGAACATCCGTTGGGCGAAGAAGCGGAAGTAATCGGTCTTGTAGGTGAGCATACCGCCACCGGTCAGGTATGGATAAGTAACGATAACGGTGATTGCATATCGTTACAAAGCAAGGTAGGGAAAAGAAAATAACGCCCACTTTCTGAGTTAACCTTGGGGGTGGGCGTTATTTTATGAATTACTCTTCCACGTGGACTTTGATGGTGTTTGATTTGGCAGTCAAACTGGTATTTACATCAATTGCCGTGATGCGGTAGTAATAGGTCATATTGACGTCCACCTTTTCATCAAGCCAATTTGTAGCCGTGGTCAGGGCAATGTTATATTTATTATTGCTGGAATCAGTCCAGCGTTCAATGGAATAGACTATATCCTGGTCGGCAGTAATTTTGTCTGTATCAACCTGCCACTCCAACTTGACACTTAACCCGGTGGGGGATTGCTCGTCGCTGATGCTTTTACCAACAAGCTTGGGCTGCGGAGGAGGTGTCCGTTCAGGCGGTTGGCCCTCGCCGTTTTGATTATCAGCTTCCCCGGGGCCATTGCCGGTATTTCCGGGTAGTGGTTGTGGTTGCCCGGTGGTGGCGCCGCTTAACTGGTGCTCTTTGATGTTACAGTAGGTCCTGGGCGCAGTACCCGGGGCAAAAACCCGCTGTACTATCAGATTTTCGGGGCATCCTCCTTCCTCTCCCGGAGTGGCGATGTTGGCCAAAACTATTTTACCCTGGTGGCGCGGGTCCGCGCAGGTGCTTAGTAAAACGGTATCGGTGTTGGTGTGGATGTCACATACTTCTCGAGGTACTTCCAGCGCTGCGTCCTCAACCTTTTTATCACCGGTATACGGGATTGGCCGTTTGAGGAAAACACCGGTAATGATATCGGGACAGAAGGGTGATGGCAGTTTGCCGGATTCCGCACAGACCTCCGCTTCTACCCATACATCTGAAACTTTTTGCGGTACCGTCCCCTTGGCAAAGAGTTCGGTTTGGATGTATTTTTCCGGAGTCAGCTTGCTGGGGAGCAGTCCCGATTTGCTGTCAATGGCCGCCTCGACGATATTTTGCGGGCGTTCGAATTGTTTTGGTTCCTTATCCTTTAAAGCTTTTTCCATGACAGCTTTCCAAATTAGCGCCGGGTATTTGCCACCGTAAACCCGTTTCAGAAAATGCTCCTTGTCGGTAATGTCATATCCCATCCAAACAACCCCGGCCAGTTCCGGGGTATACCCGGCAAACCAGGCGTCTTTGTTTCCTTTTGTATAACCTATTTTCTCGGCTACTTTTTTCGGCAACTGGGTGGTCCCGGTCTTACCCGCAACCGGCCAGCCCGGGATGGCCGCCCGCCAACCGGTTCCTGTTCTTCCTTCGGAGTCCTTGACCACTGTAGTCAATATATTTGTCATCAAATAAGCGGTTGTCTCGGACATGGCAATCTTTTTCCGTGGTTTATTTTCCACCAGCACCTTACCCCCGCTGTCAGTAATCATGGTGATGGCATAAGGTTCAATATAAATTCCCTTGTTGGCAAAGGCGGCATAAGCCGCTGCCATATCCAAAGGTGAAACCCCTTTGGTTAAACCACCCAGGGCCAGGCTGAGGTTGCGGTCAGTCTTTAATAAGGGTAGCCCCAGGTTCTTTGCGAAATCGTATCCCGTGGTCACGCCAATCTGGTCAAGGAACTTGACCGCCGCGATGTTTACTGACCAGCGTACTGCTTCCCGCAGGGTGATAAGCCCGCGGTAATGCCCATCATAATTGCTGGGTTCGTAGTCCTCCTGGTTGGGAATTGGGTAGCTAACAGGAACATCATCTACCACTGTTCCCGGTGAAAGGCCACTTTCCAAAGCAGGTGCGTAAACAGCAATTGGCTTGATGGAGGAACCTGGCTGACGCTTTAGCTGGGTGGCCCGGTTTAACCCACGTTTGGTGACGTGTTCCCGGCCGCCGATCAGACCCTGAATGGCCCCGGTTTGAGGGTCGATGACCACCATGGCACTTTGTATCGGTTTATCAGTTTCCACTTCCGGGAAGTTTTCGGGGTTATTATATACCTCTTCAATTGTTTGTTGGATTTGTTGGTTCAGTGTGGTATATACCTTTAAACCGCCGGTGTAAAGTTCTATTTCATCTCTGCCATTTTCTTTGAGCAACCGTTCGGCTTCCTCAATGACATGATCCATGAAATACGGGTATTTATAGGTTCTTTTCTGTTTTAAGTCAGCAAGTTTAATTGGTTCCTTTTTAGCAGTTTCCGCTTCTTCTTTGCTTATTATTTTCAATTCAACCATTTTATTTAATACCACTGCCCGGCGGTTTTTGGCAGCCTCCCTATCTTTAAAGGGAGAATAACGACCTGGCGCATTAGCAATTCCTGCCAGCAGTGCGCTTTCCGCCAGGGTAAGCTCGCTGACATCTTTGCCGAAGTAAGTTTGAGCGGCAGCCTGAACACCGTTCGCTCCGTGGCCGAAATAAATTGTGTTTAGATAAAATTCAAAAATTTCATCTTTGGTATAAGTCCGTTCAAGTTGAATGGCCAGCAAAGCTTCTTGAATTTTTCTTTTATAGGTTTTTTCCGGATTCTTCAAAAAGGCATTTTTAGCTAATTGTTGAGTAATTGTACTGCCACCTTGGGCTTTATAACCTTTTCTCAAGTTAACCCAAAATGCTCTTAAAATGGCCATGGGGTTAACACCGAAATGATTGTAAAAATCATTGTCCTCAATGGCAATAAAGGCATTTTTTAAGTCCTGGGGTATTTTTTCAAACTCTACGGGAATTCTATTTTCACTGCCGTGAAGTTCAGCAACTTTTTTGGCCTGGCTGTCATAGACAAAGGTGGTCAGTTCCCAGTCCGGCCCTTTGTCCGGCTTATAATCGGGAAGATTACGAATAATTCCCATCAAAAAGCCTATACCGGCACCGCCTGCAATAAATGTAAACAATAAAAATATCATAATGAAGACACGGAATATATTGAGTTTGCGTTTTTGCTTTTTTGACCCTCGTTTCCTGGCCATGAGCCGCCTCCTTGAAAGGATTTTTTCTCAGTTTATTCACTAAAACATTATAACATAAAGGAATTACCAATAAAACGACAAAAACTGCTTGAACTTCCAGCTTTGTACGTGATAAAATATCCCAAGGCAAACGAGGAATTGGACCCAGTACCCTGCTTTCTTGAAATTTAGAGAGCCGGTGGTTGCTGCAAACCGGCCAAGGTTGCAGGGGAAATTACACCCGGGGAGCTTGCGAGGTTTACCCCCTTTACCGGGTAAAGAGCGGTCGTAGCATACGACAATTAGGGTGGTACCGCGGAACACTTCGTCCCTAAAGCGGAGAGGTGTTTTTTGTATTCAAACAAGTTTTTTGGAAAACTATTGTGAAGGGAGATGGTTTTCTATGGTAACAGACGTGCAAACTCAATTAGCGGTGATAAAGAGGGGAGCGGAAGAAATTATCCCCGAGGAGGAACTGGAAAGGAAACTGAGGAAATCAATTGAGCGGAATGTGCCGTTGAAGGTAAAACTGGGTCTGGACCCCACTGCTCCGGATATTCACCTGGGGCATACTGTGGTATTGCAGAAGCTGCGCCAGTTTCAAGGTCTGGGCCACCAGGTGATAATTATCATCGGGGACTTTACCGGCAGGATTGGTGACCCCACCGGCAAGTCCGAAACCAGAAAGCAGCTGACGGAAGAAGAAATACTGGCCAATGCGGAAACTTACAAGGAGCAGATTTTTAAGATTCTTGACCCGGAAAAAACCCGGGTGGTGTTTAATAGTGAGTGGTTGGCACCGCTGAAGTTCCAGGATATTATCGAACTTTCCGCCAAGGTGACTGTTGCCCGGATGCTGGAGCGGGACGATTTTTCGAAGCGGTACCATGCCAACAGACCCATCAGTATCCACGAATTCTTTTATCCCTTGATGCAGGGTTATGACTCTATTGCCCTGGAAGCGGATATTGAGATTGGCGGGACAGACCAGAAATTTAATCTGTTAATGGGCCGTACACTGCAAAAAGAATACGGCCAGGAGCCCCAGGTAGCCCTGACCATGCCCATTTTAGAAGGTCTGGACGGCGTACAAAAGATGAGTAAAAGTTTGGGGAACTACATAGGTATCAATGATGACCCCAAGGAAATTTACGGCAAAACCATGTCCATTACAGACGATTTAATTATCCGTTACTTTGAACTGGTTACTTCCCTGTCATTGGAAGAGATAAAAGGAATAAAGCAGGCCATGGACAAAGGAGCTAATCCCCGCGATTACAAAATGAAACTGGCATGGCAGCTGGTGAAGCAGTATCATGGTGAGGAAGCGGCGGACGCCGCCCGGGAAGAGTTTAAAAAAGTTTTCCAAAAGGGCGACCTGCCGGAAGACATTCCTGAAATTAGCGTTACTCCGGATATGCTGGAAGACGGAACTGTTTGGCTGCCGAAACTGGTTGTACACTGCGGTCTTACTGCCAGTACCAGTGAGGCCCGGCGCATGATCAGACAGGGGGCCGTGCGGGTAGATGACCGGAGAATTGAAGATATGGATTACCGATTGAAAGTAGAGGAC
Source organism: uncultured Thermoanaerobacteraceae bacterium (assembly GCA_964529795.1). Classification (GTDB taxonomy): domain Bacteria; phylum Bacillota; class JADQBR01; order JADQBR01; family JADQBR01; genus CAZGXM01. The sequence continues at coordinate 1,256 of CAZGXM010000038.1, read as the reverse complement.
GGGTCAGTGCTCCGTGTAGGGAAGAGGCGCTTTGCCCGGTTAAAGTTGGGTTGACAAATATTTTACCGGCCAACCTGGGTTTCAGGTTGGCCGGTTATTGTGTTCGGTGTCGGTCTCTTCAGCTTTCTCTTTTTTATGCGCTCTATCTGTTGATAGTTATGCACCTTTCAGGTTTTGTTACATATATTACATTTAAGAGGTGATTGTGCATGCTCAGGCGCAAAAAGGTGCGCATAAAAAAAAGGAGAAAAGCACCTCGGTTTTTTATAGTATTATTTCTTTTTTTGCTGGTCTTGTTTTTAATTCTTGAGTTTATTCTGGAACCCACGATTGTGGCCTTTGCTGAGGCGGAAGCCCATTGGCGTGCCACGGAAGCAATAAACGAAGCAATTCTTTCCACTGTGATTGATGATATGGACTATGACAAGTTAGTGCGTATAGAGAAAGATAAAAATAACAATATATTATATATGCAGCAAAATCTCTTGCAGCTTAATAAGATTAATACCAAAGCCACGCTGGCAATCCAGAAATCGCTGGAAGAACTTCAGCACCGTAAATTTCAGATACCTTTGGGCCAAATAACCGGCAGTAAATTACTGGCCAACTACGGGCCGGACTTAAGTTTGTGGCTGCTGCCGTTGGGAACCGTTTCGGTAAAACTACAGGACCGCTTTGAAGATGCCGGTATTAACCAAACTCGTCACAAAATTTACTTAAATGTTAAAAGTGATATTCGAGTGGTAATTCCCCTGCTTGAGTCTAAAATCACCGTAAACACCCAAGTGCCGGTGGCGGATACGGTGATTGTTGGTGATGTACCGGAAACTTACTTAAAGATAGACATGGGTTCAGGTGGGTCTTTGTTCGGAATATCCAAATAATAATACAATCAAGGCAAACAGAGGTACGATTTCCGGCCAATTTCGGCCTGAACATGGTATATTTTTTGTTTTCCTAGAAACATGTAATTAGGGAAAAGACAAATAAAAATGAAGACAAAAATTTTTTAAAGCCATACTTGACAAGCAGCATCTAAATATGTTATATTTCTAAGCGTCGCTTAAAAATACGACGGCAAATTGCGGCATATTTAAAAAATCACTAGTTGCAGAGAGGTAAGAGATGTGGTAATATAACAGCTGCCTTTTGGCAGGAAATACCAGTTGCAAAATAGCAGCAGATGTGATAAAATAACACTTGTTGCCGCAAGAGAGCGGCAGGAGAAGAGGTCTTTGAAAACTGGACAGCGGAAA
>CAZGXM010000037.1:0-26682 GCA_964529795.1 uncultured Thermoanaerobacteraceae bacterium | reverse complement strand
AAAGAGAAATCTTATTTATAGGAGGGGCATTATGTTAGCTGCTTTAGGTTCATTTTTCACGAAAATAGTTCGCAAATTTTTGCCTGATGCATTTGTGTTTGCCATCGGCCTGACGGTACTTACATTTATTTTGGGTATCATTATCAATCATCAGACCCCCATGCAGATGGTCCAGCACTGGGGAGGAGGCTTGTGGAACCTGTTAAAATTCTCCATGCAGGTTTCTCTGACACTGGTAACCGGCTTTATCCTGGCGCACACGGCCCCGGTGCAAAAAGTATTAAAGAGTGCCGCAAGTAAGGTGTCCACACCCACAGGTGCCATTATGGCAGCGGCGCTGATTGCCTCCATCGCTTCCTGGATTTCCTGGGCCTTTGGCCTGATTGTGGGAGCGTTGATTGCCAGAGAACTGGCTAAGAACGTTAAAGGTGTTCATTACCCGCTGCTGGTTGCTGCCGCCTATTCAGGATTTGTGGTTTGGCATGCGGGCCTGTCCGCATCAGCATCCCTGGCTGTTGCCACCCCGGGTCACTTCCTGGAAAAGACCATGGGAATAATTCCCGTAACCGAGACCATGTTTGCCCTGCCTAACCTGGTGGCTCTCATATTAATCGTTATTACCTTGCCTTTCATGCTAAAGATGATGATGCCCAAGGATGCCAGTGAAATCATCGAATTTAACCCTGAAGAAGCTGTTGCCGAGGTTGTAACGGAAACTACTGCCCGGGTTGAGCGTACACCGGCACAAGTGCTGGAAAACAGCAGGGTTGTTTCCGTTATCTTGGGCCTGATGATGGTGGTCTACCTGGTCTCTTACTTTAGCAAGAACGGCGGTTTGACCGCTTTGAACCTGAACGTGATCAACCTTTCCTTCTTTGCCCTGGGAATGTTGTTTGTGAAATCCCCGAAGGAGTATGTGGACATGGCTGTTGATGCAGGCAAAAACGTGGCCAACATTATTATCCAGTATCCATTGTACGCCGGGATTATGGGCATGATGGTAGGCTCCGGGCTGGCGGCCACCATGACCAACTGGGTGGTGTCGATTGCCACTGCCAAAACCCTGCCGCTGTTAAGCTTTTTGTCTGCCGGTCTGGTCAACATGTTTGTACCCTCCGGCGGTGGCCAGTGGGCGGTCCAGGGCCCCGTCATGGTGCCTGCAGCCCAGCAGTTGGGTACCGATGTGGCGAAAATCGTCCAGACAGTGGCCTGGGGTGATGCCTGGACCAACATGATCCAGCCCTTCTGGGCAATTCCTCTCCTGGGGATTGCGGGTCTGAGTATTCGGGACATCATGGGGTATTGTGCCGTTACCCTGATCTGGACAGGTATCATAATAGGTGGTGTTTACCTGATATTTTAAACAGCAGCAAATCTGCCAGGGCAACCGGGCAGATTTGTCAATTTTATCACTTTTTTGTAATAACCGGCTCCAAATTTCATAGTATTTCTTTACTGGAACTTTTGGGGGGAGCACTAATGAACTACACTGCAGCGGCGTCAGACTTATTGTCATGCCGCAGATGGCCACAACGGGTTGCGGTTTTACCAGCCGGCAGGAGATAGAGCCCTACGTGGAAACCATTCCCGATGAAACTGTCAGGCTTTTCGGGACGCTTGCCCAGAAGTATAGGTGCTACTACCTGACCTGCAGCATTCCCGAAGTGGATTTTAAGATCGGTATTTACTATAATTTCACTTTTCTTGTCGACTCCAGCGTGGTGGTGGGCCGCCTGAACCTGCGCCCGGACCAGCCGGCGACTATTTAAGTGACCTCTGCTGGAAGCTTAACCTGTATTTGATTTACGGAACTGTGGAGAAGTCCAGTACCGGTCTTAATAACACCGCAGTGGTTGTCGGCCCGGAAGGATATATTGGCAAATACCGTAAGCAACACTTGAATACTTTTGACGAGACCTTGGGATTTGGTGGGGTCAAGGCTTCCCGTACCTATGATCAAGTGGCAACCAATTTGGCAGATATGCTGGAGTGCAGGTGGTTTTAAGGGGCAAGGCTAAATTTTACCGAAAACTTACACCGCTACTGTGACGACCAAACTGCCATTATTTTTAAAGGAGAAAACAGTGCTCTCGTTTACCTGATTTTTTTGGGAGAAAATCTCACTATTAACCAGCTGTTGGGGGGCGGGCTGGTAGCAGGTGGTATCTATCTGACCAACGCCAGGAAAAAAAGTAAAAAAGTTGGGAACCGTAACATCTGAGGGACGGTCCTTGACTTGAATAGTTTTACAGAATTTAGACTTAAAGTCAAGAACCGTCCCCGTAGAGAGAGGGGTTAATGAGTGAAACGGGTATTACTGTTGTCTACCGGCGGCACTATTGCCTCAAACAGGGATGAAAGGGGTTTGGCAATACCGGTGCTGGATGCGGAAAGCTTGCTGGAAGCTGTGCCGGATATCAAAAATGTGGCGGATGTCAGTGCCCAGTCATTTTTGAACGTCCCCGGGCCTTTCCTGCAGTTTGCTGACCTGGTGAGGCTGGCGGAGAGGATCAAAGCCGGCGAAGCTACCGGGTTTGACGGCGTGGTGGTTACCCAGGGTACGGATACGCTGGAGGAATCAGCCTATTTTCTGGACCTTGTTTTGGACATATCCATTCCCGTAGTTTTTACTGCCGCCCAGCGGAACCCGTCACTGCCCGGCTCCGACGGGCCCATAAATCTGTTGGATGCCGTTACCGTAGCTGCTGACCACTGCGCCAAAAATCAAGGTGTACTGGTAGTGCTCAATTCCGAAATACACGGGGCAAGAGAAGTGGTAAAAACTCATACCAGCAGGATAGATACCTTCAAAAGCCCGGAATTTGGCCCGCTGGGAGCCATCAGCAACGGCAGGGTGGTTTGGCAGCGCAGCCGGAGCATACGTGAAGTATTTCCTGTCAAACAACTGGTGGCCAGGGTGGAAGCGGTCTACCTGGGGCTGGGTTCTGACTCTACTGTCATAGATTACCTGGTGGATACCGGTATTCGGGGCATGGTCATTCAGGCCCTGGGCGGCGGCCATGTGCCCCCGAAGACTCTACCCGGCATTTCCAAAGCCGTCAATGAGAGTATTCCTGTTGTAATTACCAGCCGCTGCCATGCCGGAAGGCTGTTTACCGGCACATATGGCTTTGAAGGCTCCGAGAAGCACCTGAGGCAACTGGGCACCATCTTCGGTGACGGCCTGGCAACCTCCAAAGCCCGGGTAAAGCTGGTGGTACTCCTTTCTGCAGGCTTTACCTTGGAAGAAATTCGCTACCATTTCGAGAAGCATTTTTATGTAGAATAACTTAAGATGTATGCCAGCTTGAGTTATGTATCTTTTGCGGTACCGTGGTGCCCCCCATTTAAAAGGGACGGCCTGAGACTGGATTTGGACCAATTCCAGTCAAAAACCGTCCCTAAACTGTATTTTCCGGTATTTTTTTAGGTTTGCACTTGATAAGAACCTACGGCCCGGGCATGAAAATTATCATCATTCAGGCAAATAACGCAAGATGCCTGTCACCTTCAGTTATTTCCGGGCTTCCATAAGTTCCAAGAACGCTTTTTGTAACTGCAAGGGGGAATAGGCGCCCGCGGGTCGGCATGGTCACAGTCGATACTCAATAGGAACAGCGGACCAGGCCACAATTCCTGGCATACCTTATTTATTTTTAAAGATTAAAGGACTGGCGCAAAAACTGTCGAAAGAGTAGAGAAACATTTCTGTGGGGGTATATACCATGGAAACTATTTGGTGGTTGGGGCTGCCGGCAAAAACCTGGTTAATGGTGATACTGCCCTGGGTGGTTACGGGGTTTCTGCCGTTGGTGGCGGCTCAGGTGATTAATTACAGGCGAAAAGGGGATAGTTGATGAGTCAGTCTTTGGTGTACATGATTTACTTTGTTATTTATACAATTTTCATACTTTGGCTGGGGAAGAGCGGGTTCAGTAAAACAAAATCCGTGGAGGACTTCTATATAGCCAACAGTTCCCTCGGTCTTTCCACCAGCATTGCCACTTTTGGCGGTACCTGGTTCAGCGCTGCTTCCATGCTGGGCCTGACCGGGTCAATTTATGCCTTCGGCTATTCCGCCGTGCTGTACAGCATCATCGGCTGGTTTTTCGGGGCTTTTTTAATAGTCCTTTTGGCGGACAGGCTGAAAGACTATACAATAGTGACCGTGCCCGAGTTTTTTAAAATTCGCTATGATAGCACGCTGCTGCAGGCTGCCGGCGGTTTGATCATCATCATCGGCTATATTTTTTATATCGTCATCCAGATCAAAGGCTTTGGTATCATCATGAATAAACTGTTGGACATTCCCTACAGTTTTGCCATCTTTCTGGTATACCTGTTTATCCTCTACACCACTTTCGGCGGGCTCTACTCCGTGGCCCGGACGGACATACTTAATTTCATCCTGATAATCTTCGGAAGTTTTGCGGCGGGGGCCATCATTTATGCCAAAATGGGCGGCCTTACCGAGATGCACCTGGCTGCGGCGACTATTGACACCGAAGTGATCAAAGGGAGCGGCTTTTTCACCAAGAAAGGAAGCCTGTTGGACCCTTTCGCCCAGGGATTGCAGCCGCCCATTTTACTCATTTCGTCCTTCTTCGGCTGGGGACTGGGCCTGGCGGCCAACCCCCAGTATGCCATCCGGATCATTTCCGCCAGGGATAAAAAGACCGCGATCAACATGGTGGGCATCACCATTTTAATCCTGCTATTTCTCTATGCCGCCATGCTCATCATCGGCCTGGGGTCCAGGGCCATTATCCCCACGGCAGCAGGTATCCAGTCCGTTGATGAAATCTTTCCTTATATCATTGATAAAATTATTGGCAGTAAATACAGTGGGGTCATTCTCATCAGCATCGTGGCTGCTGCCATCTCCTCCGCCAACTCCCAGCTTTTGATTTTGGCCAGCGGCTTTTGCCAGGATATCTATAAAAACATGTTCAACCCATCTATTGAAGAAGAAAAATTCATCAACCTCAACCGCTTTTTCGTAGGCTTGGGAGGTACTGTTTCCCTGCTTTTGGCCCTAAACCCGCCGGCCAGCCTGTTGATTTTCGGTGCCAAGATCTGGGGTGTCTTTGCCGCCACTTTCCTGATCCCCCTGTACGGCGGGGTGTTTTGGAAAAAAGCCACAAAGGCGGGGGCGGTAGCCGCTTTCCTGGGCGGTTTGGCGACCAGCCTGGCTTTTTACCTTTCTAAAATCAGCTATGTGCGGATAACTCCCATTACCGCGGACTACCTGGTGAATCCCGCCCTCCCGGGGGTGGTAATTTCCCTGGCGCTATTTATAGTGGTAGGTATTTTGACCGGGGAAAAATAAAAGGGGAAGAGAAGTATGAGATTGGATATTGAAAATAAAATTCTTATTCCCTTTCTCATTATTATCATTATCTCTATCCTGGCGGTGGGGATTGTCTCCTACCAGGGCAGCTACCGCCTGTTTTTGGAAAGCAAGCTTGGGGAAATGCAGGAAGACGTGGAGGAGATTGTGCGCGTCCTTGACTACGCCAATACACATGGTGAAACCGGTCATGCGGACATTCTGGCCTATATCCGCGCTGTCAAGGGAAACAGCTTCATTATCTTAGACGGTTCCGGCAGCCTGGTCCACAGCGACTATCACCTTCCTGACGGGAAAGCCCTTCTGGACCGGTTGGAACAAGCGGGCGCGGAAAACTATTTCAAAGTAAAACTGGCCGGCGGCGGCACGGAAAACCTTTACCTTTTCAAATACATCCCGGAAAAAGACTGGTATGTGGGTACCGGCATCATGCTGGACAGCGTTACCTCATCACTTTTGGAAATCCAGAAATATACCATCCTGGTGGCCATTATCTTTGCCATTATTGCCGTGGAGCTGACCATTGCCATTGCCCACAACCTTTCCAAACCTATTAAAAAACTGGCGGAAATCTGCAATAAGATCGCCCAGGGTGACTTTAGGAAGAAATTGGACTTTAACAGGCGGGACGAAATCGGCATCCTGGCACAATCCTTTAACCACATGATCAAAAAGATCGAGCACAGCACCGAAGAGTTAAAGCGGCTCAAGGAAATCAAAGAAGACATCCTCAGAAGTACCACCACGGGTATCATTACAATTGACAATACCGGCAGTGTCATCTCCGTGAACCGCGCTGCCGAGGATATGCTGAGAAACGGCGCTTCTGTGCGCAATGAAGAAATCTTTGAAACCATAGTAGCCCTGTCAAAAAGAGCATTGGATACCGGTGAACAGATAAACGAGCTCTTACGCTTTTCCCACGAAGGAGAAGAGGAAAAGGTTATCGAAATAAATACATCCTTCTTAACCACCGAAAAGGGAGATATCAACGGCGCCCTCTGCAGCTTTAACGACATCAGTGCCCGGAAAAAGATTGAAGAAAAAATGGAGCAGATAGACAGGCTCACCTCCCTGGGGGAACTGGCGGCGGGGCTGGCCCATGAGATCAGAAACCCCCTGGCGGGTATGAAGACCAGCTCCCAGGTGCTTATCAAAAGGCTTAAGGAAAACGAATCCGCCGTGGCTTTTTTGGAAAAGATCAATTCCGAAATCGACCGGATGAATAAGCTGATCACCGATATCCTAAACTTTGCCAAGCCCAGGGAACCGCGCTTTGAAATCACTGAGGTGAGTTCCTTGCTTGCAGAAAGTGTGAGCCTCATGGAAGAGCACATCAAGCGGTCCCATATCACCATCCGAAACCGCCTGCCCAAAGAAAAACACCGGGTTATGGTGGACCGGAGCCAGTTCAAGCAGATACTGATCAACCTTTTCATGAACGCCGTGAAGGCCATGAGTAGCGGGGGAAAGCTGCTGATATTCGGCAGGCCCTCCCGGGACGGCAGGTCCTTTAACATCGTCATTGCCGACACGGGCAAGGGGATCCCTGTGGAGATCCAGGAACGTATTTTCGACCCTTTTTTCACTACCGACTCCGACGGCACCGGCCTGGGGCTTTCGGTGGTGAAACGGCTGGTAATGCAGAACAACGGCGAAATCAGAGTAAGCAGCAGGGTGGGAAGGGGTACCCGGTTTGTAATCAACCTTCCTCTGTACCAAAAGGAGTTGGCTGAAGATGAAAAAGCGTATTATTATAATTGACGACGAAGAGACAATCAGGCTTTCCCTCAAGGAGGGGCTTTCCGACCAGGGTTACCAGGTCTTTACTTACTCCAAAGGTACCGGAGCCATGGAGGAGATAGAGAAGTGGAGCCCCCACCTGGCGGTACTGGACGTGAGGCTCCCAGATTGCAGCGGGATTGAACTTCTTAAAGGAATCAAGTCCTATGATCCGGAAATGCTGGTGATCATGATTACCGCCTACGGCGACACCCAGTCTGCGGTGTCCGCCATCAAAAAAGGTGCCTATGACTACATTGAAAAGCCGTTTGACCTGGACGAGTTCAATATCATTATTCAAAAGGCCTTTGAAACCCAGGACTTAAAAACCGAAGTCAAACTTTTAAAAAAGCAGCAGAAAGAATACCTGGGAGACGACCAGATAGTGGGCGAAAGTGATGAGATGCAGGCGCTGTTGGCCAAGATGGACGTCCTTATCCAAAACAGCGATGTCACCGTGCTGGTTACCGGTGAGACCGGCGTGGGAAAAGGGCTTATTGCCCGGTCTATCCACCGGGAAAGCAGCAGGGGGGACGGCCCTTTCGTGGAAATCAACTGCGGCGCCATCCCTGAAAACCTCATTGAAAGTGAGCTCTTCGGCTTTGAAAAGCATGCCTTTACCGGCGCCCAGAGCGCCAAGAAGGGTTTGTTTGAGGTGGCGGACGGCGGTACCGTCTTTCTGGATGAGATAGGTGAACTTCCCGCCAATACCCAGGTGAAACTCTTGAAATTCCTGGAAGAACGAAAGTTCAAGCGAGTAGGCGGCCTTACGGACAAAAAAGTGGACGTGCGCATCATTGCTGCTACCAATAAAAATCTGGAGCAGGAAGTGGAAAGGGGAAACTTCCGGGAGGACCTCTTTTACCGGCTCAACGTGGTGCCGGTGGAGGTGCCGCCGCTGAGGAAGCGCCAGGACGACATTACCGTCCTCTCCCGCTTTTTCTTGCACCATTTCGCCAAAATGTTGGGCAAAAAAGCCCGGGAGTTTTCCCCGGGAGTGATGGAGATGTTTAAGGGCTATCCCTGGCCGGGCAATGTCCGGGAACTGCGCAACATAATTGAAAGGATTGTCATCTTTGTGGACCCCGGGGAGGTGGTGGTATCCCGGGAGCACCTGCAGGTGGAGCTGTTGGAAAAGCTGGACCAGGCCGCGGACAACGCTTACTTTAACGAAGACGGCTTAATTGCCAGGTTTGAAAGCGGCAGCTTTTCCCTGGAGCAGGAAATCGAGCAGCTGGAAAAGCAGTACATCCTCAAGGCCATAGAACTCAGTCAAGGGAATAAAACCCGAGCAGCCAAGCTTTTAGGCATCAGCCGTTTTGCCCTGCTCAGGCGCCTGGAAAAATATGCTCTTGAAATGTAGACAAATATGTGCGGCCAGTGTACGTGCTGTTTCGCACACCGTGCGCCGGCGCACAGGAAAACTTCTACAATGCATAAAAATCATTTTGGTTGTGAAACCCCGTAAACCTTCAGTTGGCGGGGTTTTGCCGCATATTACCGCTGTTTTCCGGCAAAGCTTGGCTTAGGCATACTTTTTGCTTTTATATTTTACCAGCCAAAAGAAAGGAGGGTGATGATGGTACAAGCTGTAATAGACCTCAATGCCGATATGGGAGAAAGTTTTGGCAATTATCAGTTGGGAATGGACGGCGAAGTTATCAAATACATTTCTTCCGCCAACATTGCCTGCGGCTTTCATGCCGGAGACCCCAAGGTTATGGATTATACGGTAAAGATTGCTGCAGAAAACGGTGTAGGCGTGGGTGCGCATCCCGGATTTCCCGACCTGGTGGGCTTCGGCCGCCGGCAGATGGACATCAACCCCGAAGATGTCACCAGGGACGTAATCTACCAGATCGGTGCCCTGCAGGCCGTGGCCAAATCCAGGGGTGTGAAACTGCAGCATGTCAAGGCCCACGGTGCCCTGAACAATATGGCATCCACCGATTATGAACTGGCCCTGGCCATTGGACGGGCCATCAAGGCTGTGGATGACCAGCTTATTTATGTGGCCCTGGCCGGGTCCGCCATGTACAGGGCAGCAAAAGAGTTGGGCCTGCGGGTGGCAGGTGAAGGGTTTGCCGACCGGGCCTACAACCCCGACGGCACACTGGTTTCCCGGAAAAAGGAGGGTGCGGTAATCCACGACCCGGATGAGGTGGTGCGCCGGGTTATGGAAATGGCTCATGGCACCATTACCGCCGTGGACGGTACCAAAATTGTCACTGCGGTGGATACTATCTGCGTGCACGGGGACAACCCCCGGGCGGTGGATTTGGTGCGGTATTTAAAGACGGAGTTAGAGAAAAACGGTGTGGCGGTAAAACCGATGCAGGCGTTTATTGATTAACTGGAGGTAATTTTAATGGAAGATTTGAAAACCGCCTTGCCCTCCCGGGTAAGAGAGTTGGTAAGGAAAAACGCCTTTACCGGGCCCACTGCCGGGATTTCCCTTGGCTATGCCCAGGCCAACCTGGTGGTGCTTCCCCGGGACCTGGCCTTTGAATTTTTGCTGTTTTGCCACCGTAATCCCAAGCCCTGCCCGGTGCTGGACGTCACCGGTCCCGGTGACCCGGAGCCAAAGCTTACGGCCCCGGGGGCGGATATCAGGACGGATATCCCCCGGTACAGGGTATATAAAAAAGGTGAACTGGTGGATGAAGTGACCGGAATAGAGACTTACTGGCGTGAGGACTTTGTCAGCTTTCTTTTGGGGTGCAGCTTTTCCTTTGAAGAGGCCCTGCTAAATGCAGGTATTGCCCTGCGGCACCTGGAGGAGCGGAAGAATGTGTCCATGTACATCACCAACACCCGCTGCCAAGGTGCGGGGCGTTTTCAAGGGCCCATGGTGGTGTCCATGCGTCCCATGCCGGGGCACCAGGTTTCCCGGGCGGTGCAGGTAACTGCCAGGTACAAGGCGGTGCACGGGGCGCCGGTGCACATCGGTGACCCGGAGGCCATCGGGGTCAAGGACCTAAGTATTCCTGACTTTGGTGATGCCGTCACCATCAAGGAGGGAGAAATACCGGTGTTTTGGGCCTGCGGGGTGACCCCCCAGGCAGTGGCTTTAGAAGTCAAACCGGAAATCATGATTACCCATTCTCCAGGGCACATGTTTATCACGGATATAAGGAACAGTGACTTGGGAGATTGAAATTAACTTGAGGAGGAATAACATGAGGAAGAAAAAGATTTTAGTGCTGAGCATTTTGCTGATATTTGCTTTGCTTTTTACCGCAGCCTGCGGCAGCCAGCCCGCCGCTGACAAGGGCGGGGACAAGGCTGAAGGAGAAAAAGACTCCGGCGCTACTGAAAAAGTCACCGAAGTGAAAGTGGGTGCCATCTATCCCGTCACCGGTTCCTCGGCAGCCACGGGTCGTGACCTGAAAAACGGTATTGACCTGGCCCTGGAGATCATTAACGGTGAGCATCCGGAACTGAACCTGCCCCTGGCAAAAGACGCCGGTCTGCCCAACCTGGGCGGTGCCAAAATCAAGGTTACCTTTGCCGACCACCAGGGCTCTCCGGAGAAGGGCCAGTCTGAAGCAGAACGTCTGATTACCCAGGAAAAAGTGGATGCGTTAATCGGCTCCTACTACAGTTCCGTTACCGGTACCGCCAGCCAGGTGGCCGAGCGTTACCGGGTACCCTTTGTAAATCCCGAGTCTACTTCACCGACTTTAACCCAGCGGGGCTTCAAGTGGTTCTTCCGCACCACTCCTGACGACGACCTCTTTGCCAAGAACTTCTTCCAGTTCTTGGATGACATGAAAGCCAAAGGTCTTGTAAACGCTGGTGAAGACAAGCTGGCCATCGTCTACGAAAACTCCGAGTGGGGCGCCAACGTTGGTAAATTTGAAAACAAGTACGCCGAAGAATTTGGCTACCAAGTAGCTACCGACCTTAACTATAACAAGAACGCCACCGAGGTAACCACCGAGGTACAATCAATCAAGAAGTCCGGTGCCAGCATCATTCTCCAGGCTTCCTACGTATCCGATGCCATCCTTTTTACCAAGACCTACAGCGACCTGAACCTGAATTTCGACGGCCTCCTGGCCATGGACGCAGGTTTTATCGCCCCCGAATTTCTGGACAACGTCGGTGGCAAGGCCGAATACATTTTGAGCCGTGAAGTATGGGCGCTGGACTTGGGCAAGAGCAAGCCCCTGGTCAAGCAGGTTAACGACATGTTTAAGGAAAAATACGGCACCAATATGAACGGCAACTCTGCCCGCAGCTTCACCGGCATGCTGGTACTGGCCGATGCCATTAACCGTGCCGGTTCCACTGACAAGGATGCCATCCGCCAGGCCTTGATTGACACTGATATCAGCGCAGACCAGATTATCATGCCCTGGAAGGGCATCAAGTTTGACCTTGAAACCCACCAAAACACCCTGGGACAGGGTATTATCGTTCAGGTTCAAGATGGCCAGTACAAGACAGTATGGCCTTGGGACCTTGCTTCTACGGACCTGGTATGGCCTACCCCCAAGTGGTCTGAAAGGTAGCGGATAGGGAGGAGGGTTCTTCCTCCTCCTTTTTTCTCTTCAAACTAAAGGAGGATGCGCATGACGGAACTAATGGTACAGACACTGGTAAGTGGGCTGTTGTGGGGCTTCATCTTTGCCCTCATTGCCGTGGGGTTGACCATTATCTACGGCATGATGGACATTATTAACTTCGCTCACGGTGAGTACTTGATGGTAGGAATGTACGTCGCCTACTGGCTCAACGTGGGTTTGGGTATGGACCCGCTGGTGGCCATACCTTTTAGTGCTGCCGTGCTCTGGATACTGGGGGTGCTGACCTACAAGATACTGATTCGCCGGGTGCTGGATGCATCGCTGCTGGCCCAGATTTTTGTTACTTTCGGACTGATGATTTTCCTGAGATACTTGGCCCAACTTTTATTTTCCGCTGATTTTCGCAGCGTGCAGGACCCCATTCTTTCCGGTAACTTTATGATATCCAGCGTCAGCATCAGCACCGCCCACCTGGTTTCCGCCGTGGTGGCCATGCTGATGACCGCCGCTGTCTACTGGTTCATTATGAAAACCGAGACCGGCTGGGCACTGCAGGCTGTGGCAGAAAATAAACAGGCCGCCCAGCTCATGGGCATCAACAGCGACCGGGTCTATTCCATAGCCTGGGGATTGGGTGGTGCCTGCGTGGGTGTAGCCGGGGCGCTTTTAGCCAGCTTCTTCTACATTTTTCCTGAAGTGGGAGACACCTTTGGGCTTATTGCCTTTATCACCGTGGCTTTAGGGGGCTTTGGCAGTATCCCCGGAGTCTTCGTGGCCGGGGTGCTTATCGGCGTGGTCCAGGTGCTGGGAGGACTGGTCTTTGACCCGGCGTATAAATATGCCCTGGTATTCGGGCTTTACATGATAGTGGTGGTAGTAAGACCGAAGGGGCTGATGGGTAGTGCCTGACAAGAAGACAATATTCCTGGCTATAATTACCCTGGTGCTGCTGGCAGTTCCCATCTTTTCCAACGGTCCCTTTTATCTTAATATCTTAATCCTGGTGTACTTGAACGCCTTGATGGCCGGAGCCTGGAACGTGCTGGGGGGTTATGCGGGGCAGGTTTCCCTGGGACATGCCATGTTTTTCGGTATCGGTGCCTACGCTTCCACCATGTTTTACAACTGGTGGGGCATCAGTCCCTGGGTGGGCATGCTCATGGGCGGCGTCATTGCCGTCGTGGTTTCTTTATTTATCGGCTGGCCCTGCTTTAGACTTAAGGGCCATTATTTCACCATCGGCACCATCGCCATCGCGGAAATCATCATCACCATCTTTGTCAACTGGGACCTGGTGCAGGGAGCCAGGGGTGTCTACCTGCCCATACTGGAGCCTTCACTTAAGAACTTCCAGTTTGTCCATAAGACCGGCTACTACTATATTGCCTTTTTTCTGATGGTGGTAATGATTGTGATATCCTATATAATAGAACGTAGCAAGCTGGGCTTTTATCTCAAGGCCATCCGCGAGCAGCCCGACGCGGCCCGGGCTTTGGGTGTCAACATTCAGAAATACAAAATGATCGCCATGCTGATCAGTGCCTTTTTTACCGCCTTGGCCGGCACTTTTTACGCCCAGTACGTATTATACATTGACCCTTACAGCGTGCTGCACCTGATGCTCTCGGTGCAGATCTGCCTGGTGGCCGTATTCGGCGGGGTAGGTACTGTCTGGGGGCCGGTATTGGGAGCCTTTATCCTGATGCCCCTCTCCGAGCTGACCCGCAGCTACCTGGGCGGTACCGGTACGGGGCTGGACCTCATTATCTACGGCCTTTTGATTATGCTGGTGGCGGTATACCAGCCCTGGGGTTTGATGGGACTATTCAAGAAATTACGCATATTCAAAGAAACACCGGTTACCGAAGGCTTTGGCGAGGGGGTGTCTGCCGATGAGTCTGCTTAGAGCGGAGAACATCACTATGAAGTTTGGCGGCCTGGTAGCCAACAGCGATGTCTCAATATCCGTTAACAAGGGCGAAATTGTGGGCCTGATCGGCCCCAATGGTGCGGGAAAGAGTACCTTTTTTTCCATCCTGGCGGGGAGTTTAAAGCCTACAGCGGGGAGAGTATTCTTTAAAGATAAGGACATTACCTCCTTACCCGAGCACCGGCGCAGCACCACGGGTATTGCCCGCACCTTTCAAATCGTCAAGCCCTTTCATGATATGACCGTCCGGGAAAACGTGATGGTAGGGGCCTTTCAGAAATATCCAAAATTTGCCGAAGCCAAGGAAAAGGCGGAGGAAGTGATGGAGTTTACCGGACTTTATCCAAAACGCAACCTTTTGGGCGGCAATTTGACCATCGCTTATAAGAAGCGCCTGGAAATGGCCCGGGCCCTGGCCACGGAGCCGGAAATATTCCTTTTGGATGAGGCCATGGCCGGGCTTACCCAGACCGAGGTGAAGGAAGCGGTGGAACTGGTGAAGAAGATTAATGATCAGGGAGTAACCCTCTTGGTGGTGGAACACGTCATGGAAGTGGTAATGCCTATTTCCAAGCATGTGATTGTGCTGGACCAGGGCAAAAAGATTGCCGAGGGCCCACCCCGGGAAATTATCAACAACGAGCAGGTAATAAAGGCATATTTGGGGGATAAGTACCATGCTGCAAATTAAAAGACTAAAAGTTGGTTATGATGACGTACCGGCAATTCATGACGTATCCCTGGAAGTTAAAGAGGGTGAGATAGTTTCCATCGTGGGCGCCAACGGTGCCGGGAAGACCACGCTGCTCCGGGCCATTTCCGGAATTGTTCCGCCAATGTCCGGGTCCATTACCTTTGAAGGAAAGTCCCTTACTGACGTGCGTGCCCATGAAATAGTACCCATGGGAATTGCTCACGTGCCCGAAGGCAGAATGCTTTTCGCAAGGATGACCGTGGAGCAGAACCTGGTGCTGGGCGCTTTCACCAAGAAGGAGCAGGAGGAGCGGGAAGCAATCCTGGAACAGATCTACCGGGTGTTCCCCAGGCTCAAGGAACGCTCCCGGCAGGCAGCGGGTACTATGAGCGGGGGCGAGCAGCAGATGCTGGCCATCGCCCGGGGCATGATGTCCAAGCCCAAGCTCCTGATGCTGGATGAGCCTTCCCTGGGTATTGCCCCTAAACTGGTGGATGAAATTTTTGAACTGATTACTGATATTAATAAACTGGGGACCACCGTGCTGCTGGTGGAGCAGAAGGTAAGAGAGGCCCTGGAGCTGGCCCACCGTGCCTATGTCCTCCAGACCGGCCGTATAGTATTGAGTGGCGACGCAGAGGAAGTAATGAACAGCGATACGGTGAAATCCGCATATTTGGGGATGTAGTTTATGAAAGTACAGTACAAGCTTGCCGGCGACTGCGGTATCATGGTGGAGTTTGAAAACACCATATCGCCCGAGGTGAACGCCCGGGTACGGCACATGGCGGGAATGATTCAAAAAAGTGGCCTCCGGTGCATCCGGGAGGTTGTACCCGCCTACCGCTCCCTGCTGGTACTTTTTAACCCCCTTGTGATGCCGGGGGAACAATTGGTGGAAAAATTAAAAACCCTGGAACATGACATGGAGGTTACTGAAGCAGCGATTCCCCGGCTGGTGGAGATACCCACGCTGTACGGCGGTGAGTACGGCCCGGACATTGAGTTTGTGGCCCGGCACAACAACCTCACCGTGGCGGAAGTGATAAAGATACACTCTGGTAGGGAATACCTGGTGTACATGCTGGGATTCAGCCCGGGATTTCCCTATCTTGGCGGCATGTCCGAAAAGATCGCGGCTCCCAGGCTTGACAACCCCAGGACATCTATTCCCGCAGGCAGTGTAGGCATAGCCGGTATCCAGACCGGTATTTACCCTGTGGAGAGCCCCGGTGGCTGGCAGTTGATCGGCAGGTCGCCCCTTAAGTTTTTTAACCCTGAGAGCGAAACACCATTTCTTTTAAAAGCCGGAGACCTGTTGAAGTTTGTCAGCATCACAGAAGAAGAGTTTTACCGCATCAGGGAGCAGGAAGAGCAGGGTATTTGTAGAACCGGTACAGCGGAGGTTTAAGCTTTAACTATGGGTAAAGACGTTTTAAAGATCATAGACCCCGGCCTGCTGACCACGGTCCAGGATGCCGGCAGAGCGGGTTACCAGCAGTTCGGTATGCCTGTTTCCGGAGCCATGGACATTTTTTCCTTGCGGTGCGCCAATTTGTTGGTGGGTAATGACCGGAATGAAGCGGCGCTGGAGTTTACCTTCCAGGGGCCAAAATTGGAGTTTCTGGAAAATGCGGTGATAGCCATTGCCGGCGCAGAGGTGACACCCTACCGGGATGGGATACCGGTGCCCCTGTGGAGAACTCTTTATATCAGGAAAGGAAGCATCATCAGCTTTGGCCCGCCGGAGAGCGGCTTCCGGGGATATATTGCCATCAAGGGCGGCGTGGACGTACCGGTGCTTTTGGGTAGTAAATCCACCTATATTAAAGGAAACTTCGGCGGGTACCGGGGGCGGAAATTAAAGCGGGATGATATCCTCCGTATTTCTCGGAATGCAGCACAGGATTTCAAGCAGCGCTATCTTCCCCGGGAAGCAGTCCCCGTCTATAAGCGCGAAGAAGAAATCCGGGTGATCCTGGGCCCCCAGCAGGACAGGTTCACCCAAGCGGGTATAGAAACCTTTCTATCTTCAACCTACGAGGTCACCAATCAATCCGACCGCATGGGCTATCGCCTAAAAGGCCCAGCCATAACACATAAAGACAGCGCCGATATCATCACCGACGGCGTCCCCCCCGGAGCGGTCCAGGTACCCGGCGACGGCCAGCCCATCGTGCTCATGGCTGAGCGCCAGCCCACCGGCGGCTACACCAAAATTGCCGTAGTAATCAGCGCCGACCTCCCCAAAATGGCCCAACTGATGCCCGGCTGCCGGGTGACCTTCAAAGCAGTCACCCTGGAAGAAGCCTGCCGGGCTCTGCAAGAGCAGGAAAAGGTCATAAAGAGTATCAAGGAGCTTGAAGGGGAAACAAGAGTCTTGAGACTGAAAATTGCCGGCCGGCAATACTTGGTCACAGTAGAGGAATTGCACTTGTGATGAGGCAAGTTAGATGGTAAAATATTACTGAAACAAAGCCCGGTAAAGACGGTGACAGTATGGTAAGAGTAAGCCGCAAACTGAATTTGATACAGCTTTCCCAAGAGCAGGTAAGACGGATGGTGGAATACGTTCAGGGACAGGATGATGTCCTGGCCTTATTTCTTTATGGTTCTTACGGTACCGGCTACCAGACCCCGCTGTCGGATGTGGACCTGGCTCTACTGCCACTGCCGGGACATAGGTGGACTAGCGGACGGTTGCTGGAGCTGATGTCCGGGTTGGCCGAGATTGGCAAGAACGATGATATCAATACAATCAACCTGCTGGAGGTACCGGTAATCCTGCAAATGCGTGTTTTGGATACGGGACAGCTTTTATACTGCCGCGATGAATGTTTACTGGCGGATTTTACCGAGAGCGTTATCCGCCGGCATTGTGACTTTGCCCCGGACCTGAGGAATATTTTTCGCGACTTTGATGCCGGTTTACGGGAGGAATTTCAATGACAGTAGATAAGGTGAAGGTTCGCCAAAAGTTACAATTTATGCGGCAGAGAATACGGGACTTGGAACGATTCAAGGGGATGGAGCTTGAGGAGTTTAAATCTGACTGGATGTATTCTGCTGCAGCTACCCGGATGTTACAGGTTGCCATTGAAGCATTGCTTGATATCTGTGCCCATATTACTACGCGTGAAGGTTGGGGACTGCCAAAAACTTATGGAGAAGCGGTCTCTATTGCAGTCAGCAACGGTTTAATACCCCGGGAAATGGAAGATATTTTCAAGGATATGGCACGCTTTCGCAATCGCATTGTCCATATTTATGATGAGGTGGATGATGAAGAGATCTGGAACATTATCCGGAACAATCTTCAAGATTTTCGCCCATTTATAACCAATGTCATAGAAAGATACCTCGGCGAGGACCAGCAATAAGCCATATTCGTGGTGCCCGCCGCCTGTTGACAATGAAAACGGGTTCTAAGTGTGTTGTGGGGACGGTTCTTGACTTGAATACCATCATTTGGAAAATGATGCCCGGCGAAGATTTCTGTTAGAGAGAGGGAGTTCCATTTATTGGTATTCAAGTCAAGAACTGTCCCCAATTTTATTCTTGTGATGAGCCGAATTGGATGGTAAAATATTACTGAAACAAAGCTGGGTAAAGACGGCCTTATTTCTTTATGATGCTTACGGCATATAACAACTTTAAGGGGTTGAGACGGATGAAACCAAAGGTATATGTGACAAGGCTTATTCCCGAAGAAGGACTGGACATTATACGGGAGGTGGCAGAAGTAAAGGTTTGGGACGGTGAACTGCCGCCGCCCCGGGATGTGCTGTTAAAAGAAGCTGAAGAAGTTGACGGCCTGCTGTCCCTGCTCACAGATAGGATTGATGCCGAGCTGATGGACCGGGCCAGGAACTTAAAAATCGTCAGCAACTATGCCGTGGGCTTTGACAACATTGATGTGGCGGCAGCCACCAAACGGGGTATCATGGCTACCAATACCCCCGGTGTGCTGACGGAAACCACCGCGGACCTGGCCTTTGCCCTGCTCATGGCTGCCGCAAGACGGCTGGTGGAAGGCGACAAGTACGTCAGGAAAGGCAAATGGATGACCTGGGGTCCCATGCTGTTGTTGGGCCGGGATGTTTACGGTGCCACCCTGGGCCTCATCGGTCTGGGCAGGATAGGCTATGCCGTGGCCAAGAGGGCCAAGGGCTTCGACATGAAGGTCTTGTACCACGACATTTACCGCAATGAGCAGGCAGAGAAGGAACTGGGACTGGAGTATGTGGATTTGGAGACACTGCTCAGGCAATCCGACTTTATCAGCCTGCATGTGCCTTTGACCCCTGACACCAGGCACCTGATCAATGAGAGAACACTCAGCCTGATGAAGGAAACCGCCATCCTGATTAACACGGCCCGGGGCCCGGTAGTGGATGAAAAGGCCCTGTATGAGGCATTGGCCGACAAGCGCATTGCAGCCGCAGGCCTTGATGTGCTGGACCCCGAGCCGCCGAAAATGGACAATCCTTTGCTAAAACTGGACAACGTGACCATATTACCCCATATTGCCAGTGCCAGCGTTGCCACCAGGACCAAAATGGCCACCATTGCCGCAACCAACTTGGTAGCCGGCTTAAAAGGCGAAACACCGCCAAACTTGCTGAACAAAGAAGTATTGAGAAAATAGTTGAAAAACAGCTAAAAAAAGGCAGAAGTAGTGCAGTAAAGCACTGCTTCTGCTTTTAGTATTTGTAGATATGTTTAATGCCTGGTCAGCTAAATGGCAGCAGCCGGGCCCCAAGCCTTATCCTCTTCCACATACTGGTATTCAAGTCAAGGACCGTCCCCAATTTTATTATATTATTTTACCCAGGTATTTTTGAAATGCCTCTATGTCTGCAGTAAATACCCGTATAACTTCAGGAAAATCAGCTACCAGCGTTTGCAAGCGATTGGTATCAAGGTTAAAACCATATACGTTTCGAAACACATGTCTGAACGAACGGTACGGGTGAATTTTTTGGGCTGTTTCTCTCTTTATCACCGGAGGTCTGATATCTTTGATTTCAGTGGACATTTGTTTCAAAAGGGAAATGTGCCAGGAGGGGTCAGCAGGGAAAGACTCGTCAACTTCACTGGCAATGTATTTGAAGATATTCTCTACTGCAACGTAAAAGTCGTGTAAGATAGACCCTACAGCCCGGGCATTAAAATTATCATCATTTAAGAAGGCCAAAACATACTGCCGGTCTTTGGAAATTATTCCCCGGGATTGCAGCTCTTCCTTTAACTGGTTGATATTTTCCAACTCACCGTCAATTTTTGCTTGAAGTACCTTAAGTTCTTTGCCAGTCATAACAATTTACCCTCCCGGTAAATCCTGTCTACCAGAGATTGGTGTGCAGACTCCTTGAGAACAAGCTGCAAGGGAAACGGGGCAGCCAAATGCTCCATTTCCGCCAGCGCCGCCCAGTAGTTTTCCTCCGCCGGGAAACCTTCTATTAGCATGTCAATATCCGACATGGGCCCATAGTGTTTGTTCCAAACCAGAGAGCCATAGAGATAGACTTTGTGGACACCATATTTTTCTTTTAACTTTCCGGCAACCAGCAGGGCTTTCTTAAAAGCCAGTTCACGCCTTTCTTTTTCTTCCGCTGCTTTTCTTTTTCTTCGCTCCTGCCAGTGTTCTCTTAATTGCTCGTCCATACCCAAATCCCCCGCAAGACCCTTTTGCCATAATTTTACACCAGATCGGGGGCGTTTTCAACCCTCGGATTACAGTAGAGGAATTGCACTTGTGATAAGCGAAATTAGATGGTAAAATATTACTGAAATAAAGCCGGGTAAAGACGGTGACAGTAAGGTGAAGGTTCGCCTAGCATGTCAATATCCGACATGGGCCTGTGGTGTTTATTCCAAACCAGAGAACCATAGAGATAGACCTTGTGGACACCATATTTTTCAATACAAGAAGGACGTAGGTTATGAGAGACATTAATAATAAGGAAGTTTCAGACTTGAAAAACATCAGTATTTTTGCCGGCCTGACGGGTGAACAGCTTTCCCGATATAGCGGATGCTTTATCACCCGTTCGTTTACTCGCAACGAAAGAATCCTGTTCAACCAGTTGGAGGAGGATGCAATCTTTCTTATAAAAAAAGGCAGGGTAAAAGTCTCCTATTTTTCCGAGGACGGTGGTGAATTTATTGTCACCATACTGAAACCCGGAGATATATTCAGCCGTCATTCGGAGGCTGTACTGACACCTTTGGAGAAGACGGATATCTGGTTGGTTTTGACCAGTGACTTCAAGAAAATACTTGCAGCCCACCCTGTGGTGGCCATGAACCTGATACGGGAGCTGGGGAGAATTATGCGGTTGATGAATAACGTGGTGCAGGACTTGGCTTTCAGGGAAGTGAGCGGCCGCATTGCGCACCTGCTGTTGCGCGAAACCGAGAATTCTAACGCTGATAATCCCATGATAGATTTGGGTTTGACCCATGAGGAAATTGCCAACATGGTAGGCAGCAGCCGGCAGACAGTGACCGGCATTTTAAATCGCATGGCGCAAAGAAATATAATTCAGTTGCGAAGAGGAGCAATCACCATTATTGACAGGGAGGCGTTAAAAAAATATCTGGGTTAGATCAGCGCGGCAGAAATTTTTGCGTCTAATTGTCAAAATTGTCTTACAATTGTCAGCTAGCTGACACTTTCTTTGCACGGGTGCCTTTATAATTACATTAAGGTGCCTGTTTGTCTTAAAGATACTTTTCACCGGGAGCCAATACAGGCTCACCACAATGAAAAGGAGGGAGAAAATGGAACAGATACTGATCACACCGGACCGCTGTCTCGGCTGTCACAGCTGCGAGCTGGCCTGCGCCGTGGAACATGCACCATCCAAGGATTTATTTGCTGCCGTATCAGCTAAAGAAAAAAGCAGACAGCGTATCTTTGTGGAAACCGACGGCCGGCTGAATCTGCCGCTGCAGTGCAGGCACTGCCAGGAGCCCCTGTGTATCAATGCCTGTATGACCGGCGCATTGAGCAGGGATGAAGCGACGGGAAAGGTTTTAGTCAACCAGGACAAGTGTGTGGGCTGCTGGATGTGCGTCATGACCTGCCCCTTTGGCGCAATTGAACAGGATACCAATGAGAAAATCATCAGCAAGTGTGACCGGTGCCCGGACAGGCAACAGCCCGCCTGTGCCGCTGCCTGTCCCACGGAAGCGATCAAGTACGTTGGTATTTCTGACTTCAGCAGTAGCAGACGCAAAAGCTACCTGACCAATTTTCAGACGAGCAACTGAATGTAAAGCGTCCCTGCCGCTGTGGGGACGTATCCCGGAATCTTTTCAAGGAGGTATCAAGATGTCAGTTGATTATAAAACTATTGACCGGGCTGCCCGGGAGATGCTGCAAAGGACCAAGGCGGACGGTGTGGAAGTTGTCTGGGACCGCCTGGAAGCCCAGCAGCCCCAGTGCGGTTTCGGTACATTGGGAATATGCTGCCGCAACTGCCTGCAGGGACCGTGCAGAATTAACCCCTTTGGCAAACCTGACCGCGGTGTCTGCGGCGCCGATGTCCACACCATAGTGGCCAGAAATTTGCTGCGCAGCCTGGCCGGCGGCACCGCCGCCCACGTGGACCATGCTTACGATGTCCTGGAAACTTTGCAGGAAATTGCCCAAGGCAATGCACCGGATTATGAAATCAAAGATGAGGCCAAACTCAAAGCTGTTGCCGCCCGGGTGGGCATTGACACGGATAACAAGGACAGCGGCACTCTGGCCGGGGAGGTAGCTGCCAGGGCTTATGAAACCTTCACCAACATATCCTCAGAACCCATGGCCTGGCTCAAGTACTGGGCCCCGGCAGAAAGACTGGAGACGTGGGGTAAACTGGGGGTGCTTCCCAGAAATGCCGACCGGGAAATCAGGGAAGCTATGCACCAGACCACCATGGGTATGGATGCGGACCCGGTTAACCTGCTGCTGGCAGGCGTAAAGCAGGGGCTGGTGGACGGTTTTGCCGGACTGAAACTGACTACGGATATTCAGGATATCATCTTTGGCACCCCCAAACCGGTGACCACGGAAATCAATCTGGGAGTATTGAAAAAGGACTGCGTCAATGTGGTGGTCCACGGCCATGTGCCGCTGTTATCGGAAAAAATCGTGGAGTGGTGCCGGAAGCTGGAGGAAGATGCCAGGGAAGCCGGGGCGGCGGGCATTAATGTGGCCGGGATCTGCTGTACCGGCAACGAGGTGCTCATGCGCCAGGGTGTGCCGCCGGCAACCAATTTCCTGGGACAGGAATTGGCCCTGGCTACCGGTGCTGTGGACTTGATGGTGGTGGATGTACAGTGTATCATGCCTTCCGTTGCCAACATCGCCCGGTGTTATCACGGCGAAATCGTTACCACCATGCCCATTGCCAAAATTCCCGGAGCTGAGCATGTACCCTTTACCTTTGCAGAGGCGGACCGGCAGGCGGAAAAAATCGTCCGGAAAGCCATCAGCTCCTTTAAGACCCGGGATATGAGCAAGGTGCGGATACCCGCTGAAAAAGTGGGTATGGTTGCCGGGTTCAGTACCGAAGCCATTGTGGAGGCCCTGGCCAAAGTAGACCCGGCTGACCCCCTGAAACCACTGGTGGACAGTATTAAGGCCGGTGACATTTTAGGAGCTGTGGGGACGGTAGGCTGTAATAACGCCAAAATTACTCAAGACCTGATGCATGTGGAGATGGTCAAAGAGCTTGTGGCCAACAATGTACTGGTAGTAGCCACCGGCTGTTCTGCCCATGCCCTGGGCAAGGCCGGACTGCTGCACCCCGATGCAGCCGGTAAATTCGCAGGGGAAGGGTTAAAGAAAGTGCTCACTGCCGTAGGTGAAGCAGCAGGTCTGGGCGGACCCCTGCCGCCGGTGCTGCATATGGGCAGCTGTGTAGATAATTCCCGCATTGGTGATTTGCTCATTGCCCTGGCCGATTACCTGGGTGTCAGTGTCAAAGACCTGCCCGTCGCGGCATCCGCTCCCGAACCCCAGCATGAGAAGGCCCTGAGCATCGGCACCTGGGCAGTAGCCATGGGTATTTTTACTCACGTCGGTTTACCGCCCCACGTACTGGGAAGCGATGTGGTGGCCGGTACGCTGACCGGCGAGAAGATTGAATCTCTCTTGGGAGGAAAGTTTTACGTGGAGACCGATCCCAAGGCAGCGGTGGACGGCATTGTCCGGCATATTAAAGCCAAGCGCCAGGCCCTGGGCATATAGCGGGGGTTGGTTATGGCTTACGTAATTATTGGCAACAGCGCCGCGGGCGTGGCCGCTGCCGAACGGGTCAGGCAAATAGATAAAAACGGTAAGATAATCATAATCAGTGATGAACCTCATGCAGCCTATTCCCGGTGCCTTACCTCCTATTACCTGGCAGGCCGGGTACAGGAACGGGATATGTATCTAAGGCCCGGCAGCTTTTATGAAAAACTGGGTATTGACTTTTATCCGGGGCAGAGAGTAACGGTGGTTGACCCTGACGGCAAGGAAGTGACCACTGAACAGGGTATGCGTTTTACTTACGCCAAACTGCTGCTGGCTACCGGGGCGTCACCGGTAGTACCCGACATCCCGGGAATCCATGCTGGTGGAGTGTTCACTCTCAGGACACTGGCTGATGCCAAAAATATCGAAGCTGCCTGCAGTAACGGCGGCAGGGCGGTAATATTGGGCGGCGGTCTGGTCAGCTTGAAGACTGCTGCAGCCCTTAGGGACCGGGGTATGAATGTAACGGTACTGGTCAGCTCAAACCGGGTGATGTCCCGGACCCTGGCAGAAACGGCAGCGGGTTTGGTGGAAGAGCAGCTTGTAAGGATTGGCATTAAGGTGAAAAAGAATACCCGGGTAATTTCTGTAGAAAGTGACTCTCACGGCCGTGTTACCGGCGTGAAACTGGCAAACGGGGAGATTCACCCGGCGGACCTGGTGGTCGTGGGAAAAGGTGTCCGCCCCAATACCGGCTTGATAAAGGATACAGGTTTGGTCGGGGAGGCAGGTGAGGCGGTGCGGGTGAACCGCCGCCAGGAGACAGACTGCAAGGACATCTACGCCGCGGGAGATGCGGCCTTGACCTACAACATCTTGGAGGAAAAGTACAGTTACAACGCCATCTGGCCCAATGCCGTGGAACAGGGAGCGGTGGCCGGCACCAATATGGCAGGCGTACCCAAGGAGTATCCGGGTTCCATAGCCATGAATTCCGCCAGCTTCGGCGGGGTGCCCGTGATGACTGCCGGTATTACCCGGCCCGGGGAACAGGGATTTGAGGTATTTGAAGAGCGGGACGCTGGAAGCTATCGCATGCTGGTGTTGAAAGAGGGGAGGCTGGTGGGGTACACCCTCTTTGGCGACACCTCCCGGGCAGGTCTTTACACCGGCATTATCAAGAGCGGGAAACAATTTATCAGCAACCAGGCCCTGTGGCAGAAGCCCAGGCGTTTCGTCACGCTGGCCAACCTGGGGTCTTACCTTTGATTAAAAAGCAACACCTGCTGGTGCCTGGCAGCAACAGGTGTTGCTTTTTTTTGCTTTTTCTAATTTCCCCACTGAAAATCCGTAATCTCCGGGAACTGCAGCAGCTTCTCCTTGATTACCCCGCTGATATGTGCCAGGTCCGCCGGCGTCCTGCCCTCGCAGCGGGCCACAATCACCGGCTGGGTGTTGGAGCAGCGGACCAGGCCCCAGCCGCCGGGGAAGAGCACGCGGGCGCCGTCGATGTCAATTACTTCGTAATCCCGCTTGAATTCCGCAGCCAGCCGGGCCACAATGTCAAATTTCCTGCTGTCCGGGCAGGCGATGCGGGTCTCCGGCGTGCTGTAATACTCGGGGACGTCCGCCAGCATTTCCGAAAAACTGCGCTTATCATTGGACAGTATCCGCAAAAGCCGCCCGGTGGCATAGAGGGCGTCGTCATAGCCGTAATACTCGTCGGCAAAGAACATGTGGCCGCTCATCTCACCGGTAAACACCGCGCCCAGTTCCTTCATTTTCGCCTTGATTAACGAGTGCCCGGTCTTATAGAACACCGGCCTGCCGCCCAGCCTTTCCACCTCATCCACCAAGGCCTGGGAGCACTTCACCTCGATAATGGCATCCGTGCCGGGGTATTTCTTCATGATTTCCCGCCAGTAGAGAATCATCAGGGTATCGCCCCAGATGATGCTGCCTTTCTCGTCCACGGCGCCGATCCTGTCCGCGTCGCCGTCATAGGCCACGCCCACAT
This sequence comes from uncultured Thermoanaerobacteraceae bacterium, assembly GCA_964529795.1. Classification (GTDB taxonomy): domain Bacteria; phylum Bacillota; class JADQBR01; order JADQBR01; family JADQBR01; genus CAZGXM01. The sequence goes on along the minus strand of CAZGXM010000037.1, from coordinate 1,142 downwards.
CCGCGCCCGCTTCCTTCACCCTGGCTATCAAATCCTGCAGGTTTTCCTTTTTCACCGGGTCCGGGTGGTGATGGGGGAAGGAGGGGTCCGACTGACAGTAGAGGGGCACCACCTCACAGCCCAGCCGCCGCAAAAACTCCGGCGCAAAGCGGCTGGCCGTACCGTTGCCGCAGTCCACCACCACCTTCAGTTTTTTCGGCCCCAGTTTGATTTTCTCCGAGAGCATATCCAGGTAAGCTTCCACCGGGCTTTTTGCCGTCACCGTACCCTGACCGCTTTCAAAGTCGTCAGCCTCAATCAGTGCCCTCAGCTTCTGGATTTCCTCGCCGTAGATGGTCCCCGGCCCTTTATCTGCGGCAATCTTAAAGCCGTTATAATCAGACGGGTTGTGGCTGCCGGTAATCATCGCCCCGCCGGGGATGTCATAGAGTACCCTGGCATAATAAAAGATGGGAGTGATAACCTCGCCGATATCCACCACATTACAGCCGGTGGAGGTAATCCCCGCCACCAGCCGGTCCCGTATCCACGGCGAGCTCTCCCGGTTGTCCCGTCCCACTACTGCTTCCGTAAATCCCTTCCTTAATAAATATGTACCAATAGCCTTACCTAAGAACTGAACAAACTCTTCACCCAGTTCCTTGCCCACCAGTCCGCGGATGTCGTACTGGCGGAAGACATCTTTGTTGACTGTGCCCATTTGCATTCCTCCCTCTTTAAATAACATTACCCAATTTTTATGCAAGCCATGAATTAAATTATTTGACGGTAAAGATTGACATTCCTCCCGTTGTTTCAATTATAAATATACGCAAGTAAGCCGGGCAATGCACCAACAGGAAATTTTTTTGTGAATTCAATTAAGTAAAAATTCAAGATTTTGACCTGCCCTTACCGGCGGTGAGCATCCTCTTGTGTACCTTTTTCGGCATGGTCCAGGGTGGGACCAAGCTTTTTATCCCCCGGAACCCGTGGTTCAGGCCGGCCCTGCCGGCTTTGCGCACTCCTGGCTGGCTGGGCCCGGTGGCGGCACTGCTCATTGCCCTGGCGGTGTTTCTCCCCGCCAACTTCATCTACCTGGCCGACCTGGCCCAGGTCAATGCCGCCATCAGCCTGCAGGCCAAGGATGCGGAAAAACGGGT
>CAZGXM010000036.1:0-26708 GCA_964529795.1 uncultured Thermoanaerobacteraceae bacterium | reverse complement strand
CAAGTCAAGAACCGTCCCCAAACCTGTTGTCCTCGTAAACCTCAGATAGGACAGGGATATTGTAAAATAAGGGTTTGTTGAATTTGCTTAGTAAAGTCACGCTAGGCTCCATTAGGCATACCTCCCCTTCCCATGAAAATAAAGCCCATCACACCAATCGGCAACATATTTTTTATAACCACCTCTAGCCTATTGGCTTAATTCGGCATCAGCCCGGACCAAATTAATTGCCAACGGACGAAAGCAGCTTTCATTAAGACAACCGCTGTAAACTCCCGCCTGGTAAAAAAGGTTTTCTAAAAGGTTATAGAAGATAAAGTTCCCTAGTTTTACGCCAGGCCTTTTCATTTTATAATCCACAATCCCCGGCAGCAGTGCAAGAACTAAAAACAAAGGAAGTAGGATGGGAATAAGAAAAATTGAAATAGTGGCAGCGGGGATTGAATAATAACGTGAAAAGTGTTGGGCATAAAGGTATACCGCCGCACCCTGGGAACGGACCATGGCAGACAATATCTGTGGACAGGTAACCTGATTTAGAGACTTAAAACCGCGCCATTTGCAGCCGGACTGCCAAAAAAGATTAACAGCAGCTAAACCAATTGCTCCCCATAGGGCAGGGAGGAAGCCTGCCAAGAGCAGTATTAATAGTGCAGCGATCATAATCATACCGTTTCCCGGAAAAAGAATCAGCTTTCTCTTCTCATTGCGATATATTTTTTGAAGCTTGGCCTCAGATTGACCGTAGTGATATCTTCTTTTTACAAAAGGAACCAGTCTAGAACGGTGATAGTGGAGCACCAACCCGTCAGGAACATAGTAAATAAGTTCCCCTTTTGCCAATATGCGCCAGCAGAGATCTACATCCTCTCCAACTCTCAGCTGCGGGTTAAACCCCCCAACCATTAGGAGAGATTTTTTTCTTACCAGCAGATTACAAGTAGCAAGGTAAGATAAAGCACTGCCCCTTCGTACTTTACGTTGGACTTCCCCCATCAACAGCGGAGATTGGACCTGCTCATATTTTTCCAACTGTGTTATTAAAACGGCAGATTCAACCCGCCCCCCGACGGCAGCAACATCCGGATGTTTAAAGCAGGGAACCAAGGATCTAAGCCAGTTTCGATCCACTAGGCAGTCATCATCGGTAAAGGCAATAATCTCCCCCGCTGCCTCTCTCAATGCTCTATTTCTTGCCGCGCCCGGTCCTTGATTATAATACTGGCGAATCACCTTTACCAAAGGGCCGTAACTATTAAGTTCCACCGGCACGGGTGAAGCATCATCAACAATGATAATTTCCAATTTTTCTTTTGGATAGTTTAATGCCAATAAGGATTCAATACAGGAGGCCAGCATTTTCCCCCGGTTAAAAGTTGGAATAACAATACTTACAGTTGGTAATAAGTCCTCTTCCAGGGGTGAAAATCTTCGTACTAACACACCCTGATTTTCCAGGTGGGCCGCAAAAGAAGTAAGCTTCTCATCTCTTGTGCCCGTCTTTATACCTTCCCCGCATAATTGCTGTAGTGCTTCAACCCCCCTTTCACTTAATTTGATTTTCCTCTGGGGGTATTTAACAGAAATTAAACCGCCATTCTGATTCACTTCTAAAGTTACTCCTTTTGCCAGATAATAACTGGTCATAGCGTTACCACCGCCTCCTCTCGAAGAAAATCAATAACCTTTTCCACTAACTGCTCTTTTTCGCCTGTAATTACTTCCCCCTGCTTTCGTGACACCCCGCCGGATAAAATTATCCTTAACCTTTGTTCGGCTGGCAGTCTATGGTCAGGCGTAACAGGAGGGATAATTAACGGTTTAGTGACTGTCATCTCCAGATCATGCAGTATGCTCCCCTGACCGCCTATTCTTTCTTTAAACAGACCTAAACTATTTAGAGTTTCCCAGGGTACCTCCTGGCTAAATGCTTCTATTAAATTGGGTAGGTTGGCGTATATACTGTCCTTTTCCTCACTGTCTATACTAATTAAAGCAGGGAGATTCACTCTTACCCTTTCTCTCCATCCTTTTTTCAATTTCCTTACCACGATTACATATCTATCTTCTATTCGTTCTACATTTGTTATGCCGGGAACATAACTAATGCCTGCGGCTGCCGCTGCAATGCCCGGCAGCTCAGTATTAAGTTGGTCGAGACAGTTATCCCCACAGAGAACTAAATCTGGCTGCAGCTTTTTTAAGGCGGCAGCCAAGGCTCTTCCCTTACCTAACTGATCCGCACCACCAAGTGCCTCATCCCAAATTCTTAACGCCGCGTCTGCACCGGCAGCTAAACCCCAGCGCAGACTTTCCTCCGCTTCCGGTCCTCCCACCGACAGTATGGTAACCTTACCTTTTTTATTTGACAGAATTAAGCCCTCTTCTAAAGCAGCCCAGTCAAAAGGGTTTATGATGTTGGCCATCCCCTCTTCCAAAGGCTTTTCTTCGTATTTATCAGGCGGTAACGGCACTCGACAATCAACTGTGTTTCTGACAATGACTGCAATATTCAGCTTCCTCTACCTCCCCTTTTCAAAAACTTTTAAGCAAAACGATAGCTGACGCCATATCCTCCCTTAGGATAATTCCATTTTAGAGCATCCTGGTCACAAACCACATAACAAGTGCCGCATTCAAGGCAGCCTTCATAGTTAAAAACAACTCCGGTTTCCTCTTGGCTTAAGTAGCATTGGGCTGGACAGGCGGTAAGGCACGCTTTATGCGGACAGGTGCGGCATTTTTCATAATCTACAATAATATGTGCTTCCCTATCTAAACGATAACGGTTATGCTTTAACCGGACTGAAACATCTACCATAACATAGCCCTCCCTGCTTGATATGCGTCTTTTACTGCTTTCCACACACCTACCTCTTTATTTAGAAACTCTTTTGCTACTGCAGCCAGTTTTTGATGGCCGCTCCCGTCTACAGCAAACCAACTTTCCAGAGTTCGGCAGATAATGGACGGGTAAACCTCGTATAACCTATCATTCATAAGCATGGGGATGGCATTTCTAAACTTATTAAGATCCTTAAGTACAAAACTTTCCTTTAGCCTGCGTTCGTACTGCGCCATGGTGTGTTCATCAAATTTCCCCTTTTCAAAGGCTGCCGCGGCGGTTTCAGCTGCTATTCTCCCCGAAGCAATGGCAAAATTAACACCTTCTAAGAAAGCACCTCCCACCAGTACCAGACCAGCGGCATCACCGCATATTAACATACCGGCGGTATGTAGTTTGGGAATCATATTGGCCCCGGCTTCGGGAATCATATGGGCGGAATATTCACAAAAGCGTCCACCCGCCAACAAAGGGGCCACTGAAGGATGCTGCTTAAATGTTTCCAGGGCACAATAAATTGATGCCTTTCTAGCTTTTAAAGAATGGGCCTGGACAACTACTCCGATAGCTAAACCATGTTTGGTAGTATAGAGAAATCCTCCTCCATGCAGCCCATCGCCCATTAGACCCAAGTATTCATTGGACAGACCCTCATCACCAATCAAGCCAAATCTTTCTTCCATTGCACTAGGCGGGAGCTGAACATATTCCTTGACTCCAACCGAAAACTGCTGGGCAGTAAATTCCCCGCGTAATCCGGCTTTCTTTGCTAAAAAAGACAACGCCCCGTCCGCAGCGATTACTATTTTCCCTCGTAGTTCACCATCGCCTCGACGCACCACTACTCCAACCACTTGGTCTCCTTCTTTAATGACGTCATCTACAGTAGTCTGGTTTAACAGTAAAGCGCCTGCCTTTACCGCTTCTTGGGCATACCACCGGTCAAAACTGCTGCGCTGAATAACGAAACCGTTATATGGAGGTTGTTTAAATGATGAAGAATTAAAATCCAAAGACACGGAAGAAGTTTCCGACAGCAGTGTCATTACCTTCCGGTTTATAAACCTTTCAACCGGGGCCTTAGTCCAATATTCAGGGATGATATCATTGAGAACTCTGCCAAAAAGGGCGCCACCAAACATGTTCTTCGCCCCAGGAAATTCGCCTCTTTCAATCAGTGCCACTTTATAGCCTTTCCGGGCCAAAACTAATGCCGCTGTCGTGCCTGCCGGGCCTGCACCAACTACTATAACGTCTAACTCCCTGCTAGCCACATTTTTCCCTCCCCTGCTTCAGTTCGTTTAACCTCCGGATTAAAAGCGGTACAACCTCTTTAAAATCCCCTATCACCCCCAGGTCGGAAACTCGAAAAATTGGTGCCTGGGAGTCTTTATTAATAGCAATAATTTTCGCTTTCTCTACTCCGGAAATATGCTGCTGGGCACCGGAAACAGCCACTGCCAAATACAGCTTTGGTGCTATAATTTTACCGGTTTGCCCTATCTGTCTATCAAAAGGAATCCAGCCCGCATCAACTGCTGGCCTTGAACCGCCAATGGGAGCCTCTATGGCATAAGCCAATTCCTCCATCATTTGGAAATCCTCCTTTGTCTCAACCCCGCGGCCTATTCCCAATACTACATCAGCTTCATCAATACCAATTTGATGGGTCGGCAGCTGAAAGGTTTCCATTACTTCCAAAGCGGTTTCTTTAGGCAGCTCAAATGATGCAAACTGATTAACAATTTCTGCTTCCGCATACTGAGCACTATTGATATTTCCCGGGTTTACATCACTCATAATTAGCACGTTGACTGCAGCAGTTAACTTTGACTTTACCTGATACTGACCCTGATATGCTTCTCTAACAACAAGCAGCTGTTTATCTTGGTAAGCTATACTTATGCAGTGGGAAACAAATCCGGCTTTAAGGTGCAAAGCCAACAGCGGTGCCATCTCCCTGCTTTCTAAAACAGCCGGGAGCAAAATTAATTCCGGCTGAACTTTTGTAACCACTTGAAGAAGAACTTCTACCTTTTGTTTAGGAGAGGAGTAATTTCCAGGTAGCCGGTAAGCCCTGCCAATCCCAAATTGCCCAAGTGCTTTAAGCGGACCTTCGGGGCACGCGCCCAACACTGCCACTTCAAGTTCCATGTTCTTATCCAACCTGCCGGAACTGCTTATACTGCCGCATAACTTGTTGGACGTCTCCTCGATACCATCAGAATCAGTATGCAGTACCATTAATACCTTAGCCATGATATCACTCCATTATATAGTTCGCCCGACTCTAAACCCGTCAAAAATGGCATGCTCCACCCTTCGAGGGGCCAGACAGTCGCCAATACGGTAAAGTTCCGAAACTTTTCCTTTCAACTCGTGATAAAGGTCCTCCCGAGCCGCAGGCTGTGTAACCAGGACAACAGTATCTATCTCTTTCAGGATTGTTTCTTTCCCGCTGTAATGGTTAAATATTGTCACCGAGTTCTCATTAATGGACCGGATAATACTGTCGGTAATTAGTTCAATCCCCTGGTCCAGTGCCCGGCGGTACCATAAAGGCAGATCCATAGTTGGCATCAGGTCAGGTCCTACATAGAGTCCTGCGGTGATAATGGTTACTTGTTTCCCTAAGTAGCTTAAAAATTCCGCCGTACTTGTAGCCTGGTGAAAACCAATCTCGTCAAGAATTAGAACATGATCCCCGGTTTCTCTACCGCCCAGTGCCTCATAAAAAGTAATTACGTGGGGTTGGTCGGTACCAGGTAAATAACACTGCCCGGCTTCTGATCCCAAAGCAGCAATCACCGCGTCAGGTTTTTCCTGTTCCACCAACTCTGTTGTAACCTCCGTATTAAGCTGGATCTCCACCCCGTATTTCTTCATTTCTATAGTTTGGTTGCGGATTACGTCAGAGAATTCTTCCCTATTAGGTACTTTTGTCAAGATATTAATTTGTCCGCCCAAAAAACTATCTCTTTCATATAGAGTAACACGGTGGCCCCTTCGGGCAGCTTCCTTGGCAGCCTCCATACCGGCAGGCCCGCCGCCCACTACCATAATCTTCTTTTGATCCTGTGGCTTAACCGGAGTATATTGACGGTAAAGTTCCTCTCTTCCGGAAACGGGGTTCTGCATACATCCTAAATCCCTGTTTAGCCCGATCCTTGCGGCACAACACTGGTTACAGGCAATACATTGACGTATCTCTTCCTGACGTCCTTCCAAGGCTTTTCTGGAAAACTCCGGGTCGCATATCTGTCCCCGAGCAATGCAAACGCAGTCAGCCTGTCCCGATGCCAGTATCCGTTCCGCCTGCGCCGGGGCGTTAATACGCCCTGCAGTAAAAATTGGCACATCTGCTACTTCTTTAAATCCTGCAGATAAATGCGTGGAATAGCCTAGCGGTACATGCATGGAACCTTCCACCATAAAAAGGTTATAAAAATTAGCAATACTGGTATTTATAAAGTCAACCAATTTTAGCTCACAAAGGTAGGCGGCCACTTTTTTCATGTCTTTCAAAGTTAATCCACCGTCCACTAACTCATCGCCGCTAAGTCTGATCCCCAAGGCCAGATGCTTTCCTGTAACCCGGCGTAAAGCAGTGAGAACCTCTACCGTAAACCGCATTCGGTTCTCAAAACTACCCCCGTAACTATCGGTTCGTTCGTTGGTTAAGGGGGACATAAACTGCCTCAATAAGGAACTATGTGAACCTTGAACTTCTATTCCGTCAAACCCGCCCTTTTTAACATGGCCTGCAACCAGGGAAAATCCCCTAATCACTTCGTCAATGTCTTCCTGCTCCATAGCTTTAGGTATTTCACGAAACATCGGGTCGGGAATACTGGACGGTCCCCACACCGGTAATCTGGAAAAAGTGCTTGAAGCCTGCTGCCCGTTGTGATTGACCTGGGCAAATACTTTTGCACCGTGGCGGTGCACTTCGTAAGTAATTTTGCGGTAACCAGGAATTACTTTTGGATCATAAGCATCAATCAGTTTTTCATATGCCAAGTCAGTGGGATGAACTGACTGCTCCTCAGTTATTATTAACCCCGCACCCCCACGGGCCCTTTCCCCATAATAATATGCATGACGGGATGCAGGAAGATTATTGACTGCATAATTGGTAAGGTGTGCCGGAAATACAATCCGGTTTCTCAGCATAACCGGTCCCACCCGAATGGGGGAAAACAGATAATGATAATCTACATTCAATAAATACCTCTCCTTTACTAGATACTATAGCCTACCATAAACCCTTCCCTAACTGCCGCTTTGAGACCCCGGGGTGCGAGGCAGTCTCCCACCCTATAAATCTCATCAACATCATTTTTTAATGCTAAGTACAACTGGTCATTTGGCTTTGGCGCACAATTATAAACAAGGGCATCAATACCGGTTACAGTTAGAATCTCACCGTTAAACTTATTTTCAATTACCGCTTCAGAACCGTTTATGCTTTTAACCTTTGATGAAGTAAATATCTTTGCTACAGCTGACATGAACCGCTGGTTCCATGTAGAAAGCTCCATAGTAGCAGCTAGTTGATTTCCCACAAACAGGTCCGGTGTAACAAAATAAATCTTAGTACCCCTATCCAGCAACTTTTCAACTGCTCGAGCCATCAATTGGTTGCCAATCTCATCCCAGAATAAGACAGTCTTCCCAAAGTTGCCTGATCCTTTGACCACTTCCAAGGACGATATTACAAGAGTATTTTCACAAATACCATTTGGTTTCTTTGTTTTGGAACCCGTGGCCAGGACAACCGCATCTGGTAACTCAGCTTTAACATCCTCAGGCCCACATTCTTTTCCCGTGACAACTTGAACATTATGTTCCTCCATCTCCTTTTCCCAGGCCTGCAATACTGCGGAAATTTCCTGGATAGCAGTATTTAAAGCCATCTGGCCGCCCAGAGATAACCCGGCTTCCCAAAGGGTTACCTTGTGTCCCCGGGAAGCTGCCGTTATGGCTGCTTCCATACCACCAGGACCACCACCAACGACAAGTACCTTTTTTACCCTCCCGGCAGGTTTTCTGCCGAACATTTCTTCCCGCTCCTCAAGGCCTACCAGTGGGTTCAAAACACACGAAAGGGGGGCTCCCATGGCGCGGCGCACCTGGCATCCCTGGTTGCAAGAAATACAGGTTCTGATTCTGTCAGGTTCACCCCGGTGCAGCTTATTGGGAAGCTGCGGGTCACATATCAACGCCCGGTTCATATAAACACCATCCACCAGTCCCTGGCCGATAATTTGGGCTGCATACTCAGGTTGGTGTATCCTTCCTTCCGCAAAAACCGGCAGATTAACCGCCTCCTTCACTTTAGAGGCAACGTCCACCGAAAGACCTTTGTCACTGTAGTAAGTACCCATAGAAAGATGGAGTGAATAAAGACTACCTACAGAAACAGTTAAATAATCCAAGAGTTCCAACTTTTCCAGTTCCCGGGCTATATTAACTGCTTCCTCAGGAGTAATGCCCCCCCATGGGGCAAATTCATCCCCGCAAAGCTTTACCCCTAGTATTTTATCCTTTCCCAGGGTTTCCCGTACTGACTGCAGTACCTCTTTTAAAAAGCGAAGCCTGCCAGTTAAATCACCACCGTAGCTGTCTCCCCGGTGATTTGTCAGTCCCGATAAAAACTGCCTAATTAAAGAAAATTGAGAGGCATTTATTTCCACCCCGTCCAGTTCACCCATTACTGTGTATCCGGCCGCTTCAACAAACCCGGCAATCACTTCTTTGATATCTTCTTCCTCCATTGCCTTGGGTACTTCTCGGGATACCACATCGGGAACCGGGCTTGGAGCCCAAAGTTCTTTCATAGCGGTGCTGCCTTCCGACTGCATACCGCTATGATTTAATTGAGCAACTAATACCGTTCCATACTTATGAACTTCCTCTGCTATTCGCCGGTACTCGGGCACCATGCTTTCCAAATATCCAAACAATGCCTTTTCATAAGGCAGATCGGAAGAGTGAACTACCTGTTCTTCCAACACTATCATTCCTGCACCACCCTTAGCCCGTTCCCGATAATAGGCTCTATGCTGTTTGGTCAGCGTATTGTTTTTGGCAAAGTTGGTCGGATGGGACCCAAATACTATCCGGTTCGGGAGTTTAACCGCACCAATCTGCAGGCTCCTTAAAACTTCATTGTACTGTGCATTCTTCATCGATTTCTCCCCTTATACATTCTGGATCAGGCATCTCCCAACTTCCATGAACTAAATATGTGGCTCCCCTGCATCCACCCCGGCATTTATGATAACTGAGACAAGATGTACATAGCTTAGGTTTACTCTCCTGAACTTTCTTTAATAGAACTTTGTCCTGCCAAAGTTGCGATAAGGGTTTCTCTTTAACATTACCTGCAGCCATAGAGGGATGAGCCGTAAAAGCACAAGGGTATACGTCACCTGTAGAACTCACTGAGCAGGTTAATTTACCAGCTCCGCAAAAACTTAAACCTGGTAAGGACTCTCCAAATGGTGACAGGAAGAAAAAGGAATCCCCCGTAGTAACCTCAGGATGTTTTTTTAGCCAGTTATAAAGGCTTAGATACTGCCTCCGGCCTGGCACCAAATCCCGCCATTTATCATGAGCACGACCTGATGGGCGTAATCTTGATAATCTCAGCTTGGCGCCGTAAGCGGTTGCTAGTTGATACAAATTATCTAAGCCAGGCAGGTTTTCCCTTGTTACAACACAATTAATTGAGACAGCTACATCCAAGCCTCGCAGCAGCTTTAGGGCCTTAACCGCTTTCCTAAAGGAACCCTTCCCGCGAATACTGTCATTAACAGCTGCGCTCCACCCATCAATACTTACCTGAACTCTTAATTCGCGGTTTGCTATCTCAGTAGCAGTTTCAGTGTTTATAAGGGTTCCATTAGTACTAAACTGTATAAAGATGCCTTTCTCTCTGGCATAATCCACAATTTCAAAAAAATTCGGATGAATGAGGGGCTCTCCGCCCCCAACATTGATGTAGAATACTTTCATATTCGCCAAATCATCAATAAAATGTTTGACTTCATTAATATTTAATTCTTGCTTTTCCCCAGTAGTAGTTTCGGAAAGACAATGAATACAACTTAAATTACATTTGCCGGTAATCTGCCAAGTAATACAAATGGGCGCTCTTAGATTGATCTTATCCATATCCAGATTCATAAACTATCCCCAACTCCTCAAGACGATTTAAAACCTTTAAAACATGGCTACCTAGACCCTTTATTATAGGGAGGTTTGAGCCAAGCTTCCCAGCAATCTCTTCAACTGTGCCCTGTCCAGCTAGATAAAGAAGATTAATGGCCAGGTGAGAGGTGAAAAATAAAAGGCGGTCATCACTACGGTTGTAAATAATTCCGCCAAAGTCCTCATGCCTGAACCTAATGTCCGGTTTTACTTCATACCTGCTTTTCAAGTTCATTAGCCATTGCCTCCAAATCACTAGTCCTGATCGAGCTAAATAAAATTACTGTTTCCATTAGCCGCCACCCACCGGGGGAAAAACTACTATTTCATCACCGTCTGATATTATATCTGACAGCTGTTTGAACAGCCCGTTAAGAAGCACAAGTTTCGCCTGGTTACTAATATTTAAGTAATCAAGAAGCTGGGATATGGTTGTGCCTGGTTCTATGCGCAGTTGGAACTCCCGGTCCCCGCAACAGGGCAAGTCTTTGTTTTGGCATTTTAGGCCGCCGTAAAGTCTTACTGTCACTTCCAAGACATACCCACCCCTAAATACTATATTTCACCAATATTTTGTAATACATCATGTTCATTATCCCTAGAGGCCATTCTATTGATGATACTGGCTGTATAACCCGCGCCAAAACCGTTATCAATATTGACAACAACCACATTGGAAGAACAACTGTTAAGCATGCTCAAAAGGGCAGCAAGACCGTTAAAACTTGCACCATAACCAATGCTTGTGGGAACCGCTATAACGGGTTTATCAAGCATCCCACCTACCACACTGGCAAGGGCACCTTCCATCCCTGCTGCCACAATGACAACGTTAGCAGAATAAAGCATATGCCTTTTGCTCAAAAACCTGTGCAGACCCGCAACTCCCACATCATATAACTTCTCAACTTTATTTCCCATAGCTTGGCAGGTGATGGCCGCTTCCTCAGCTACCGGAAGATCAGCTGTTCCTGCACTGACAACCAGCACATTACCCCTTTGAAACTGCGGTCCCTTAGTTAGAGTAATTACTCGAGCCAGTGCGTGGTACTCCGCATCCGGCAGAACTTTTTTTACTTCATTGTACAAGTCCTGGGAAGCCCTTGTTGCCAGTATGTTTCCATCAGTAGCAGCATCAAGTTTCTTCATAATGGCAATTACCTGTTCAGTGGTCTTCCCCTCACAATAGACCACTTCCGGAAAGCCTTGACGCAAATGACGGTGGTGGTCAATCTTGGCAAAACCCACGTCTTCATAAGGTAAAAATGTGATTTGTTTCATAGCTTCATCAACGCTGATCTCTCCGTTTCGTATCTTATCCAACATAGCTCGCAACTTTTTCTCTCCCATACTAAACGGCTTTTCCTTCCGTTTACCATGTTCTTGTATCTTTATGGTGTTCATCACTGCTCTTCCCCTTCTGTCTCATTGTCCTCCACTCGAGCGAAATATTGTCTGTAAATTAATTTCATCTCCAGTGGGAAAATAGCCAACCGATCTCCATCACGCACCTTTCTACTTAAGCCTGAATATTGGTGGTTAAGAAACAGGTGAGAAACTTCGTCTTGGGAAATGTCAAGCCGTTTCAAAACAGAGGCAATTGTTTCCTCATTTCCAGCTTCCAGTGGTAAGACACAATCCCCGTCCACAGTATATCCGGGCACTTTTTTGCGAAACTTACCGTAAAGATAGACAAAAACCAACGAAATTTTCTCCTTCCTAAGGGTGTTCCGGCGGGGTATCTCACCCCGCTGGAACAGCAGGCCTAAGAACCATGAACACTGTCCAAAACTTCATCGGGTACATCATAAACATTGTTATGGGGGGGCAGTTTTTCGTAGTACATAAACTCGGGCAGACGATCGTGAACTTTTGTCAACCCTGCCTCTAGGTTGAACTGTCTCTCCCGCTGCAGCCATTCTCTGCCCAGACTGCCGATATCATCAGTGGTATAACTGGTGCCAAGCACTCCATTTACAGTGTCTACCATTCCCTGCAAGGCCTCAGGGATATCAAGTATGGCAAAAGCTATAAAGAGACAGTAACCGGTCATGTCTATAAAAATGGTAGAAATCTGGAAATTCTGGGCCAACGCCCCTTTTTCAATAGTGGACAGGGGGTCTGCCTTCCCACCAACACTTAAAATTTCAGAAGCTACAGTATACCCTGAAGTATGGTCCGCACCCATGGTACTGGTAGCGTAAGTTACACCAATCCCCTTAACGGCCCTAGGTTCGTATGCCGGCATCCCCTGTCCCTTAACCGTGGGTATTCTTTCCACACCAAAGGCCCTGCCGGTAAAAGCTGCACCGTTTCCAATAATTCTGCCCATGGCACTGCCTTTGCCTACTTCTTTCAAGATTTCAATGGCCTTTTTGCCATCACCAAACGGAATAACCCCCGCTTCCATTGCAACCCCTAATGTACATCCTGCTTCAATGGTATCTAATCCCACATCATTGCAAATCCGGTTTAGTGCAGCGACATCATCTAAGTTGTCTATCCCGCAGTTGGCACCCAAGGCCCAGGCAGTTTCGTACTCAAGCGGTGCCACGTGATGGCTGCCGTCAGGATGGGTCACCACGTTGGAGCACTTTATAATGCAGCCTGGATGACAGGGATGCCCAACCTTACCGCCTCTAGTATTTGACCATTCGTTGATCATCTCACCGCTTATTTTACCTGCACCTTCAAATCTCCCCGAACTAAAGTTCCGTGTGGGCAGTCCGCCCGCTTCGTTTAAAATGTTGACCAAAACAGCCGTCCCATAGGTAGGTAAGGCTTTGGAAGTAACATCGTGGCTCAGCAGGCCTTCAGTGAGCTTTTTCCTTCCTGCTTCGAAAAGCTCAGGGTCGGCTATATTTACCTTTCCTTTCCCTTTTTGGTCTACCACAATCGCTTTTAGTCCTTTGGAGCCCATGACTGCTCCTAGTCCGCCTCTTCCGGCATAGCGTCCAGGCCCGTTTTCCCGATCATTACAGGATATACCTGCACTTGTCATTTTCATTTCTCCCGCAGGACCAATACCAATGATGCCTACCTCTCCATACTGCTGCCAGATACGCTCGTTGGTTTCGTACATCCCTTTCCCGGCAAGATCACCCGCATCTTCAAGAACCGCTTCATCCTCGGTCAGTTTTAGGACATAGAACTTGCTCTTATCTGCGGGCCGACCTTCAACGATTATGGCATGTATCCCCAAGCGGGCAATCTTCTGACCCGGAATACCGCCGGCATTTGCTTCTTTAATGCCTCCGGTAAGCGGGCTTTTACCGCCTACTGATAGTCTGCCGGAGCTAGGTGCATTAGTGCCTGTTACTACTCCCGGAGCAAAAACCAACTTATTGTTTGGTCCCAGGGGATGACATTTGGGATCGACTTCATCAGAGATGATAGTAGAAGTAAGAGCCCGTCCACCCAATACCTTATACTTCTCAGAAACCTCTTCTTTGTTTACGGACAAATTATTCATATTGACTCGCAGAATAAATTCTCCCATTAAAAACACTCCCATCTTGTAATTTTAAATAATTCGGTTTTCTTAATCCGGCAATCACTTTGAAGACCACTCTTTTAGGGGTAACAGCCTTAAGTACTCGCCCAGCCTCCATCAACCAGTAAATTAAGACCTGTACAAAGACCTGAGTCATCGGATGCCAGCCATAAAGCCGCATTAGCTGTAGCTTCAGGCGGAATTAACTTGCAAAGTAGGTGCCCTGAAGTTAACTCATCCGCGGCCTCTTCATATTCCATACCCATTTCCTTGGCAAGTCCCTCCGTCATAGGGGTATCTGCTGTACCGGGACTGATGCTGTTGACATTGATTGAATATGGCGCGAGCTCCTGGGCCAAAGTTTTAGTTAATCCAATAACTCCCCACTTGGCACAGGTATAGTGAACAGCAAACGGAAGTCCTTTAACACCTGCAACAGAAGCATAGTTTATAATTTTTCCGCTTTTTTGCGCAATCATGTGAGGAATAACAGCTTTGCAGCATACCCAATAACCTTTAAGATTGATATCCAGCATAAAATCCCACTCTTGATCGGTAAGTTCATGGGCAGCACCTAAACCGGCTATTCCGGCATTATTAACCAAGATGTCAATTTTACCGAAGGTCTCTATAGTTTCCTTTACTGCAGCGTTCACCTCGTTGAACTTTCGGGTATCCCCGAAAAGACTCAAAGTCTTCCGACCCAAGCTTTGAATTTCACTGACCGTATTTTTCATATCTTCTTTTGTGGCCAGATCATAATACGGGTAGTCAAGATTACTACATACATCAAAGCAGGCAATATCCGCCCCTTCTCTGGCCATGGTTATGGCGGCAGCACGACCCTGTCCCCTGGCACTACCGGTTATAAAAGCAACTTTTCCCTCCAATTTACCCATTACATTTTCCTCCTTAATTAATAAACCCCGCATATTCCGTCAATAACCAGCACTTCTATGACCATGTCTTCCTCTATAAAAGTTTCTTCAGTTAGCTCATCATCCAATTCAATTTGCTCTTGCATTATTCTCCCCCCACTTGTTCTCTTCGTCCAAATTCAAGGTTTCATTGAGACTGCCGGAACGAAAACCAGCCAAGTCTAATGTCACATAAGAAAAACCAATGCTTTTCATATGCTTAACAAGCTGCTCCCTATATGTAAGCAGCCGCTCCATACTGTCTGGAACCACTTCAATTCGAAGGACGTTCTCATGATACCTGGCACGAACCTCAACAAAGTCAAGCTGTTTAAGATATTTTTCCGCTTTTTCCACTCTAGTCAAACCTTCCTTAGTAATCCTTACACCATAAGGAAATCGAGAGGAAAGGCATGGAGAGGCAGGTTTATCCCAGGTAGGTAGGCTCAGTTCCTTTGACAGAATGCGAATGTCATTTTTTGTCAGGCCAGCTTCCAGTAAAGGGCTGCGGACATTAAGCTGGCGGCCAGCCTGCATTCCGGGCCTGTAGTCCCCTGTGTCATCGGCGTTACACCCGTCCAAAACGTAGTTGATTCCATTTTCCCGGGCTACCTGCCAAAGTTTGGTGAAAAGTTCAGTCTTGCAATGAAAACACCTGTTTTGGGGGTTGCTGACAAACTCTTCTTTGTGAAACTCTTCAGTATTTACGGTTAAGAAAGAGGCTCCCATGTCTTCAGCCATTCTGCGGGCCTCAACAATTTGGTCACCGGGAACAGTTTCGGAAATGCCCATTACACCAATCGCTTTTGGTCCCAGGACATCACAGACCACTCTTAGGAGAAAGGTACTATCGACCCCTCCGGAATAGGCCACAACGACATTTCCCATTTGGTGAAGAATTTCCCTTAGCCGTGTATACTTGGCAGAAAGCGACATCTATTCCCCCCCCTTTTTAAGTCATTCTGATAACCCAGTTAGCAGCTTTGGTAATGAGATCGTTAGCCGGGTGGGCAAACGCGTCAAATTTATCTTGAACATCACCGCCACCATCTATGGCCTCCATTAATTTCTTAAACAGGGCCATACACTCGGAAGCCGAATTAGTGCCCCCTTCTGTCTTTAAGAAAAACTTCTTTTGAACCATACTAAAACCATCGATGATTTGCTGCAGGGCTTCTTGGTTTGCGGGGAGTGCCTCAATTATCTTCCCTTTGTTTTCATTCAATTGAGCAATTAAGCTCGCTACTGTATCTCTTCCGTCAGCCATTGTTTTACATACCTCCATTGACTTGTTTTTTAATAAATCCACAATCTTTTTCCTTGCCAACAGTGTCCATTCCCAATGCACGTTTCAACATATCAATACAAATATCAATCTGTCTCAGGTCTTCTTTCAGAGATCCGTAGCCGTAGAATTTAAACTGGTGGTCCAGGTCTTCGTGAAGGGAAGCGATGACTTGGTAAATTTCCAGACATGGGTAAAGCTCCTTATTTTCTTTTAACAAATCCCAGTTGGAATATATCGCCTCCTTGGCCTTAATAGCCCCCAGTCCTTCTATGAACTCATCCTGGTCAATCTGAAAAGTGGTAAACTTCAAGATCCATTCCCTGGCCTTGATACCTGCTTCCACGGATTCACTGAACAATTTGGACTTAATATCATTTACCAAGGTTTTCGCCCTCCTCTTTAGCCTGCTTGACTGTGCCAACTAAAGATTCAGCAACTTTTCCAACTTCCACCGACACTGTTGAATCCGGGAATTTTACTACCACAGGCACCCCGGCATCAGAACTCTCATTAACCTCCGGCAGGAAAGGAATACTGCCCAGGAATTCTACTTCCATCATCCGTGCCAGACGTTTTGCGCTCCTGTGCCCGAAGAGTTTGATGGAATTGTTGCAATAAGGACAATATAATACGCTCATGTTTTCCAATACCCCTAAAATTGGCACCTTCATTTCTTTAGCAGTGTTGATGGCTTTGCTGCAAACAATAGTAGAAACATCCTGGGGAGTGCTGACCACTATCATCCCATCTAAACCCGGTATGGAACTCATGATAGTCAATACTTCATCCCCTGTCCCCGGCGGCAGGTCAATAAATAAGAAGTCCAAATATCCCCAGTTGATACAGCTTAAGAACTGTCTGATCATCCTCATCTTATGGGGACCCCGCCACATTACAGGGCTATCCTGCCCAGGCCAGACCGAGTCTACCGAGACCATCTTAACCCCATGCTCAGACTTGATAGGGTTAAAGCGGAAGTTATGCATATCGACGGCCTGATCACTATTTTGCGGGGGCTTCATTGCATGCATTTCATCCATTTTTTCATGCTGTATTTTTTCGTGGTGCTTGTTTTTATGCATGCGGTGGTGGGAAACATCCAGTTTCCCGGAAGCACCTAACATCTTAGGCACTGCCGGACCATGTACATCAGCATCTAAAATGCCGACCTTATAACCCTTTTTGGCTAGTGCGACTGCTATATTAACAGTTGCAGTAGTTTTCCCTACCCCACCCTTGCCGCTGAAAATAGCTATTTTATGCTTAACCATACTTAAGGATTGAGCAATGGGACCGTGGTTTAACATCCATTGTTCTCTGGCTTGTTTTTTTAAATCATATAGATTATCCATTATTTTTGCCTAACCCCCTATCAAATCTAGATAATAATCACGTCGACCCAATCCATATTCTTCAGCATATTTAATTGGATAGGCAGGATCAATACTAAAAATGGTTTCAAATTTGGGCTCATTAGGGGCCATGTAACAATAACCTGCTGCATTCTTTTGAATAAAACCGGGCGCCTTATTAATTAAATCCAAAGATGCTTGATCAATAGCTACGGGGTCCTTTGATGCCAATATCCCCAAATCCGGAGTTATGTTCTGATCACTTAAAGTATAGTAATCCGGGTACGGACCTATATCCATCAGGAAGTTTAGATATAAAAGCTTTCCCAAAGCCGCTACATTAACAGCAGTGGCAGCCTCAACAACCCTTTTCTGAAACCTGACCCGTGAGCCTTCAGCAACCTCCAGTGCCCCTCTTGGACAGCAATCCAGACAATAATTGGTACATCCCTTACATTTATCTGAATTAATCCGGACTGACCCTTCCCCGGCTTTTATGGCACTAAAAGGGCACAGGTCTATACATGAATTACAGTTATCACACTTAGAAGTATCCACCTGTGGTTTTAATGGATTATATATTCGCCATTTACCCTTTTGGGCCGAACAGCCTACTCCTGTACTAAAGAGTGCTCCGTTCATCCCATAATGAGGATGGCCGGTTACATGGGATACCACTATCATAGCTGAAGTATCCACTACTCCCCGGGCAACTTCAATCCCGCCCAGTTCATCACCTTCAACCGGTAATAACTCGCCTTCCTCACCGGTATAACCATCGGCGGGGATGATATCTTTCCCCAAAAGGAATCCGTTCACAGAGGCCGTATGAAACCAATCATTGGGACCCTTGAGGGTGCTGCCGACCATACCCACCGTGTCAAAAATTACCGGTGTACCGCCCAATTCCACTACCTTTTCAACTATGGCCCTGATATACACCGGCCGCAAGTACTTGATATTGCCCAACTGCCCTATATTAATTTTTATCCCCACATGTTCTCCCGACTTAAATAGTTCTCCTGTCCCGGAAGCATCCATGAGTTCATCCAGGGCCCTTAAAATACCACCGCTTATTCTATACGTATCAGTGTCAACACCCCATACCGTTGGCTTAATTTCCGGCACCTGATCACCTCTTACCCTTTATTTCCTAATTTAAACTAAAGTTCTTAATCCCCGGTAGTAGGATCAATAATCGTTTTTATGGCCGCAATGCTGTTTGCAGGAAAGCCTCCCTGTTTTGCATGTTCCTTGATGATTTCTTCGTCAGGAGCAATATAAATACAATAGATTTTGTCAGCGGTTACATAACTCTGAACCCATTGAATCTGGGGTCCAAGCTGACGTAATATACCACAAGACTTTTGAGAGATTGCCCTTAGATCTTCACAGGATAGGTTGCCGACGCCAGGTAACTCTCTTTCAATCACAAACTTAGGCACATTATCACCCCCTGTATCAAATTGTTTGGATATGGACGCTCAATATATTGAGCGTCCATATCCCTTGAAATATTGGCTTATCACCTAAACCCGTCTTTCCTTACTCTTCAGTGGCCGCAGCCTCACCGCTCTGGCCTGGAAGAGAGCCGTAATCCTTGTAAATGTCAATATTAAATGGCGTACGTCTGAAGGGTTCAATTTCCTGAAGGTGTTTACGCTTTTTCCAGATTCCTCTCAGAATCCCGGCGGTAGGCTCCGGACGAATCTGCCATTTAGCGATGTGCTCCCTAGTCATAGGAGGCTCATAAGTAATTAGCTCATAATCCATGGTCCCCATTCCTAACTTTTCGCCAGCCTTTACTTGGAAGCGAGGACTGCAACCATTCACCTTTTCGAATTTGTCTGTCCCTGGTTTAATCCCGTCCACTGCGCCATTGGCCCCACCCGGCAAGGCCGGAGCATTGTCTATGGCATCAAGGATCGCTGTATCAATGGCGACGATATCCTTAGATGCAAACACCCCAATATCAGGAGTAATCGGGTTGGCTGCCCATGGGATACAGTCACAGTTAGAATCAATGTCAATCGCATAGGCCATGAAGCCGACTTTACCGGGTTCAAAAGTCTTCAGTACGGCATTGGCTGCATCAGACATAGCTATCTGAGCATAGGGAAAATATTCGGGCCGGAAGCCCTGGGAAGTGTTGCCGGTAAAGAGGCAGGTTACCTGGCAGCCATAGCATAAACGGCACTTGTCAGTATCACGGTGGAAGCCCCTTTCATCAATGGTGATGGCCTCGGCGTGGCAACCATCCATGCACTGCTTATGGAAAGAGCATTTCAAGCCGGTACAGCCGCTGGGGTCGCTCAAAGGCCAGCCAATAGCATCGTCGGGCTCGCCCCAGTGGGCTAAGTGCTCCAGGAATTTTCCCCGTTTGGACTGGCCGCCGATACCGATGTTTTTAATGGCACCACCATAACTGGTAATGGGGTGACCTTTGGCGTGGGCCAAATTAATCATGGCATCCGCAGTAGCCAAACCCATGGCAACATAAGCTTCTTTCAGAATGATGCCGTCCGGCAGGTCTACCCTTACATCATCACACCCGGACATACCATCGGCGACAACCACGGGGCATCCCATGGCTTCAGGGGTAAAACCGTGACGGTATGCCGACTCCAATTCAAGGGTGGCATTAATCCTGGAGTTGTAAGCCTGATAAGGTAAGGTAGTGGTATCGGTTACAAAGGGCCGACCTCCACACGCCTTAACCTCCTCAACGATGGCAGCAACCAGTTCCGGCCTTAAGACCCTGGTCCTGTTATATTCACCAACGTGAATCTTAACGGCTACGGAATCTCCTTTGGAAATACACTTGTCTAGGCCTGCCTCATAAAATAAGTCTTTTGCTTTGCAGACCAAACTTTCTGTCCAATTGGTAGCGTTTGCGTCAGAAAACCAAACTTTTGACTTTGCCAATTTTTACCCTCCTCGTTTTTAGTATTTTTCAACACCCCTTTTGCTGATTGTCGAATCAATTCCTGGAGCTTAAAACTGTTCTGTATTCGCCGTAGCATCACTCCCCTTCAAGACAGGTTTACTTGAGACAATATCTAATAACGCAACTTTTGTGCCAATTTTCAATAAATTTATCAGACCTTCAGAATCCCTTGAAAACCAAAAAATAGCACATGAACTTTTCATGTGCTTAAGCAAAACCTAACAAACCCTGTTATTAGGAGACAAGCTTTGGCCGGTCAAGCCGTTTATTGTTTTTCCCCCAATTGAGGTTTACTTTCCCCGGAAAATATATTTTAATTTCCGCGGAGTAATTCCCAGCAAGTTAGCAGCTTTCTTACGCTCGCCAAGAGTCCGAGATAAAGCTTTTTTCACTAAATTTAGTGCTATTCTCTTTTTTGCTTCAGACAAGTGGTCCATTACTTTGCTTAAGTCAACATTTTCACCTTTCTCCATCTTTGTTTCCATAAGCATTAACCAAAAGGCAACATCTTTTTCAATCCGCTCGTTAATATCACAAGGACTTGCTGTACAGCTATTGTCCTTTCCCGAAGGTTCGTATTTATTTTTCAATATGTGTTCCGGCAGGTGCCGCGGCATTATTTGAGGCTCTTCCGTTACAGTCACCAGTTGATGAACAAGGTTTACCAGTTCGCGAACATTTCCGGGCCAATTATAAGAACATAGTATCTCAACAGCAGCGTCAGCAAATCGTTGGACCTTAACATCCTGCCCTTTAGAAAAACGTTTCAAGTAAAAATCCAAAAGGACCGGAATATCTTCCCGGCGTTCTTTCAGAGAGGGAATTTCCAACGTTATGGCATTTAAACGGTAAAACAAGTCTTTTCTAAACCTCTTTTTCCTTATGGCCTCATCTAAAAAAACGTTTGTAGCAGCAATAATCCTGGAATCCGTTTTCCGAACAGTTTCTCCTCCTACACGCATATACTCTCCTGTTTCCAGCACCTGTAGCAGTTTGGCCTGGGTTTTGAGACTAGCTTCACTAATTTCATCAAGAAAAAGAGTCCCGTTGCTGGCTATTTCAAAGAGACCCTTTCGAGTACGGCTTGCTCCAGTAAAGGCCCCTTGTTCAAAACCAAAGAGTTCACTTTCCAAAAGTCCTTCCGGAATTGCCGCACAATTAACGGAAATAAATGTATTATCGGCCCTACTGCTGCAGCGGTGAATAAAGCGAGCGAAAACTTCTTTGCCCGCTCCCGTTTCCCCCTGCAGTAAAACAGTAATATTTTTGGAGGCAATACGCCGCGCTAATTGTACTTTCTGCAACATTTCTTTGTTTTCACCCAGTATCAGACCGGCTTCCGCAGCTACCGCGAATAACTCCTCATCCTCGTTGAATGGCTTTACATTTAGGGCACTTTCTATCATCTTTTCTAATTCATTTAAATCGTTAAAGGGTTTTTCGATATAATCCAGAGCACCCAGCTGAATGGCTTTGATAGCTGACTTTACCGTTCCGTAACCTGTCATGATAATAGCTTGGCAACAAGAAGTTTTTTCTTTTATTTTTTTTAGAAGAAACAATCCGTCTAGGTCAATAAGCTTTAAATCCAATAAAGCCAAATCAAATTGTTCTCTTTCAACCAAAACCAATGCTTCTCGGCCTGACTGAATGGCTCTTACTTCATACCCCTTTTTCCGAAGGAGAAATGAAAAAAAGGTGCACACTTCCTTTTCATCGTCTACAACAAGGATTTTGGCCAAAATTCATTCACCTCCCTTTACCAAAGATCAAAGAATGTCACTACTTAATGGGTATGACCACACTAAATTTACTGCCTACGTTTTTTCTGCTTTCACATTCAATAGTGCCGCCATATTTTTGTACTATCCCCATACTGACAGCTAATCCCAACCCCGTCCCTTTTCCTACTTTTTTGGTGGTGTAAAAAGGTTCAAATATCTCCTTGACCTGCCGCTCCTCAATGCCGCAGCCGTTATCTTCAACTGTGATAAAAAAGTAGTTTTCCCCTTGCCTGTCGTACTTGCCGCTGGTAACGATAATCTTTTTATCTTCTTGCCGGTTTTCTAAAGCATCCTGGGCATTGAGCAGGAGATTGATTACTACCTGTTCCAACTCCTGTCTGCTTCCCGTAATATTTATTGTTTCATGGTTTTGCTGCTCATAAACCAGCTTTATGTGGTTCTGCCTAATTTGATGGGCTACCAGGTGGATAGCACTGTCTACAGCCTGATAGACGCAGAAGTTCTCCTCAGCCAACTGCTGCTTAAAAGAAAAAGATAAGAGATTCTGTACTATCTTTTTACACCGCTGGCCGCATAGTTTAATATCTCTCATCAATATTTCCGTTTCTTCTTCAAAAGAAAGCTCCCTGAGTAAGAGCTGGGCATTGCCCAAAATCGCAGTCAAAGGACTGTTTAGTTCGTGGGCCACTCCAGCCGCCAACTTTCCAATGGCCGCTAGTTTCTCCGCCTGGACCAACTGTCTCTCCATGGCAATTTGCTGAGTCACGTCCTTAAAATACTCCACCACTCCTTTTAATTTCCCTCGCGCATCTAACACCGGAAAGATAAAAACGTCGTAAACCTTTCCTCCCTCGCCTTGATCAAACCGGTAAGTCTGTTTTTCAGGTTTGGCATTTAAAACACATTTCTTACACGGTTTGCTGCAATCTTTGATAATCTCATAACATTTTTTGTTGACTGGAACCTCGTTAGAAGCGAGGTTAAAGACCTCTTTAGCAGCTGCGTTAAACCTGACAATTTCGAAGTCCGCATTGATTATTAACAATGCATCAGTAATTGCTTGGAATGTTTCCTCCCACTCTCTTTTTACCTCCAATACTTCAGAAAAAAGTTTAACGTTAGCAATCCCTACGGCCAAATGCTCTGCCAGCTGTTCTAAAAATTCAACATCATGTCTGGAATATATTCCCCGCTCTTTATCCTTAACAGTTATTATTCCTATAGTCTTATTTTTAACTATCAGCGGCACAAATACTGCCGACCCCAGATAAGGTGCCTGAAAGGCAGGATGACAGTTTAATTTTTGAAATTCGTCTGGAAGTATTAAACTCTTTTTACTTTTGATTATTTGTAGGCAGATTACGTTGGGAGTGCATTTTTTAACTTCTGATTTTCCATCTAAATTAAAACTTCTGCAAGCGTTCTCAATAAATATATTTAGCTCAACCTCTTCAAAGTTAATTACTTCTCTAAGGTTTTGTTTGATACTTCTTAAAGTATATTCGATAGTCTTGCCTTTATTAAATGACATAGCCACCTGATTGAAGATTTCTAGCTGCTTGTTGCGTAGAACCACTTCCTCAATTTGCTTCTGCAGTTCCACGTAATAATTCTTTTTAGAAGATTTAATTCCCGTTAATATTTCTAATGTTTTAATCTTTTCCGCTTTCATTTTAATTTGCTCCTTAGGCCAAATTAAAACGCAGACTCATAAAGACTAATTATATCCTCAACCTCCACATCTCTCGGGTTAGTGACCAAGCAGATATCCTTCATCGCATTTTCACTGAGATGTGCCAGGTTTTTCCCGTCAAAACCGATGTCAGAAAGCTTGGCGGGAATATTAACATCCTTTGACAGCTCATATACTGCTTCCACTGCTTTTTGAGCAGCCTCCCGACGTTCAAGCCCCTCAATCCGTTTGCCCATAGCTTTAGCAATATCTATATACTTATCAATTACTGATGTCAGGTTGAATTCCATTACATAGGGAAGGAGAATGGAGTTAGCTTCACCATGAGGCATGTCCAACAGGCCGCCAAGCTGGTGGCTCATAGCATGTACAAGACCTAAAATAGCATTTGACAAAGCCAAACCAGCTTGAAGACTTGCCATGGCCATTGCTTCTTTTGCTTTTAAATTGGAACGGTTAGACACTGAAGTGGGTAAATGTTGGGCGATTAGTTTAATAGAATTTAGGGCATGAATATCCGTTAGCGGGGTTGCTGCCAGAGAAACATACGACTCTATAGCGTGGGTTAAGGCATCCATACCGGTATAGGCAGTGAGCTTACTATCCTTTGTAGTCAAAGTTATTGGATCAACCAAGGCAATATCAGGGATAAGGGATTTTGAGCAGATTGCCATTTTAACCTTTCGTGAGGTATCAGTAATTATCGCAAACTGTGTAACCTCCGCCCCGGTACCAGCAGTAGTAGGCACAGTAACCATTGGTGGCAACGGGTATTGAATTTTATCCGTTCCCTCGAAGTCATTTATCCGGCCTTGATTGGTACTAAGAATAGCAACAGCTTTTGCAGCATCCATGGGACTGCCGCCACCAACCCCCAAGACCGCATTAGCTCCGGATTCAAGATATTTATCCAGCCCTTTATGCACCTCAACATCTTTTGGATTGCTTGTAATCTCGTGCCAAACCTCGTATTCAAGACCAGCCTTCTTAATACTGGGAATAACCTTATCAACCCAACCTGCTTCTATCACTCCCGGATCGCTGACTACAAATACTTTTTTGGCGCCCAGTCTAACAAGACTGTCTCCCACTTGTAACAAAGCGTTTCGACCAAATATAATTTCCGGATTAACAAACTTATATAGGTCCAATGTATTCACCTTCCAAATAAATTAAATATCCTAACCATCCGCAGCCTCCAAAGAAGCAAAGTATACGTTAATTGGCACCCCGCATGTAACCGCACTTTCTTTACGGTCCTCATATTCGGGTGCATAGTTTACAACTCCTTCGCCTAACCAGGCGCGCTTTACTCTGATAGTGCCATATTTGGTGCCTACAAGTTAAATATCACGGTGCATACAAAACCTCTTTAATTCGTTCAGCCGAACACCCAACGTAGTAGTTTCCTTTAACAGGACCGTGACCATTTCCCGGAGATCCTGTTCACGGCAGAGTACCTTAATCATCACAGCCGATCGGTTTTTCTTCATATATACTATACGGGGACTAAAAAAACGTTATTGGCCCCTTTTTTCAACAGCTTATCTAAAATATGATCGAAAAACTCCGGGTTCATATCATCAATAATTAGCTTCTATTTCATTATCTTCTCTTCACTGCAGTTATCAAATACCATCAATGAACTTCTATATTCTTCACCCAAAACAACCCGCAGCAGGTTGGGAACATTAAAATCCCGGGTGCCGGCCCCGTATCCTACCTTCTTGATAATCATTTTTGGCATTTTGCCATAATCCTCGGCCATAGTTGACAGAATAGCCGCCGCGGTAGGGGTTACTGTTTCCCCATCATGGTCCGAGCCATATGTCGGCAGAGCAACCAGCAGTTCCAGTGTTGCCGGAGCAGGCACTGGAATTAACCCATGCTGGCAGGATACGAAACCTTTCCCCAGCGGTAAGGGAGAAACTATAATTTTATCAATATTTAAGGTATGCAGCCCGATAACCGCGCCCACAATATCCACTATGGAATCCACAGCCCCCACTTCGTGAAAATGCACTTTTTCCGCGGTGGTACCGTGAATTTTGGCCTCTGCCTCAGCCAACCTGCGAAAAATCTCTATGCTCTTTGTTTTTACTTCCGATACCAGCTGACTCTCC
The DNA here is from genome assembly GCA_964529795.1 of uncultured Thermoanaerobacteraceae bacterium. Lineage (GTDB taxonomy): Bacteria > Bacillota > JADQBR01 > JADQBR01 > JADQBR01 > CAZGXM01. Next base: position 1,090 of record CAZGXM010000036.1, on the reverse strand, counting down.
TCAATAATTTTCTCGATGTCATCTAAGTTTCGATGGTGATGGCTACTTCTGCAAGTATCAGGGGAATGGCGGTACTTATCATGATGATAGTTATGCCCATGAAAATGGTTGCCGTCATCATGATTATGCTTTTGACTATGATCATGGTCATGATTATGGTCTTTCCCGGATTGACCGTCCAGCACAACATTCAGCTTCGTAGCAGTCAACCCGGACTTCATAACTTTTTTGACCTCTATTTTATATCCTGGTACGGAAAGCTTTCGTAACTCAGTTTCTAAAAATTCCACATTAAGCCCTAAATCCAGTAAAGCACCAAGTATCATATCCCCACTGGCACCTGCAAAGCAATCAAAATATAATACACTCTTTAATTCAGATCGACAACTTTTTATATTATTATCTAAATATTGCGTCAATTTGTCACCTGCTTTCTTAAAGAGAGATCTGAAGGCAGTGAAAGCACTCTCATCAAAAAGCCCGCTGACCCTTCTTGACAAGCGTCAATACCGTAATCTTTTGGTTTGCCATGAAATCTACAGACAACAATTAGAGATGCACCAGCATCGCGTACATAAGGTGGAAGACAGGATTGTAAGCCTCCCCTCCATATGTCTTTTACCCGCCCCATTGTTCGTGGTAAAGCCAGTGCTGACGTAGAGTTTGGTGCCAAGCTAGCAATCAGTACCGTCCATGGCTTTAGTTTCATGGAACATTTAAGCTTCGATGCCTTCTAATGAAGGGAATACCCTTATTGCTTCTGTTGAAAATTACCACCGTCGATTTGGCTGTTATCCTGAGGTGGTAATTGCAGGCAAAATTTATCGAAATCGGGAAAACATTAAATTTTGCAAGTCATTGGGCATTCGCCTTTCCGGTCCGCCTTTAGGCCGTCCCACAAAGGATGTTGAGCTATTGATAAAACAGCGGTGTGAGGAAAGAGAAGATACGAAAATAAGAAACACAGCTGAAGCGATATTTGATGAAGGGAAGCGCTTCTATGGTCTTGGCCGGATTATGGCTCGTCTCCAGGAAACTAGCGAGACTGTTATTGCTATGCAATTATTAGTAATGAATCTGGAACGCAGGT
>CAZGXM010000035.1:0-27335 GCA_964529795.1 uncultured Thermoanaerobacteraceae bacterium | reverse complement strand
CCTTAACAACCCCCATATTTAGGAAATTATCCACAGGGTATAATTTCCTAAATATAAAAATAGGGCTATGCGTGTATCAACGCATAGCCCATTGAAAAACCTTTCTTTGCTTATGAGTAAGCATTACGTTAAAGCTTTTCCTGCAGCAGCTTATTTGCCAGTTGGGGATTTGCTTTGCCCCCGGTAGCTTTCATTACCTGGCCCACCAGAAACCCGATAGCCTTCTTTTTACCATTTTTGTAATCCTCCACACTCCGAGGATTTTCCGCTATTACCCGGTCAACTACCTGTTCCAGTTCGCCCTGGTCGCTAATCTGCTCCAGTCCTTTTTCCTTAACAATGTCCGCAGCGCTCTTACCGGTCTCAAACATTTCTTCAAAAACCTGCTTGGCAATTTTACCGCTGATTACCCCTTTGTCCATCAGCTTGAGTAATTCCGCCAGTCCTTTTGGAGAAACGGGAGCAGCGGCGGCTTCCATGTTGCGGGCATTCAGTAAACGTAACAGTTCGCCCATTATCCAGTTGCTTACTGTTTTGGCATCGGTAAAATGTTCCAGACAGTGGTCAAAATAATCCGCCAGGTCCTTTGAAGCGGTGATTACCGCCGCATCATAAGCAGGTAGCCCGTATTCCTCCATCAAGCGCTGTTTGCGTGCATCAGGAAGTTCAGGTAAAGTCTCCCGGATGCGTTCCACCCATTCACGGTCAATCACCAGCGGTACCAAATCCGGGTCGGGGAAATAGCGGTAATCGTGAGCCTCTTCTTTGCTGCGCAAGCTTACGGATATACCCTTGTTTTCGTCCCAGGAACGGGTTTCCTGAACCACCTGTTCACCGTCTTCGATCAGGTCAATTTGGCGTTCAATCTCATATTCAATGGCTTTCTGCAGTGCCTTGAAGGAATTCATGTTTTTCAGTTCCGTCTTGGTCCCCAGACCCCTTGAGCCCTTTGGTCGTACCGAAATATTGGCATCGCAGCGCAGGGAACCCTCCTGCATTTTGCAGTCGGAAACCTCGGTATACTGGAGAATGGCTTTAAGTTTCTCCAGGTAAGCCCGCGCTTCTTCCGCCGAGCGCATATCGGGTTCGGAAACAATTTCAATCAGGGGCACCCCGGTACGGTTGTAGTCGACAAGGGATGATTCCGCTTCGGCAATGGCGTCGCCCTGGTGAACCAATTTCCCGGCGTCTTCTTCCATGTGCAGGCGGGTAATGCCGATGCGTTTGGTTTGCCCAGCCACTTCAATATCCAAATATCCTTTTTTACAGATGGGTAAATCATACTGGGAGATCTGATAAGCTTTCGGTAAGTCGGGATAGAAATAGTTTTTACGGTCAAATTTGCTAAACTCCACGATTTCACAGTTAAGCGCCAAACCTGCCTTGATGGCGTAGTTGACCACCTCTTTGTTCAATACCGGCAGCACCCCGGGCAGGCCCAGGCAAACCGGACAGACGTGGGTGTTGGGTGCGCCGCCGAATTCCGTGGCACAGGCACAAAATATTTTGGATTTGGTCTTTAATTCGGCATGAACCTCCAAACCTATTACCGCTTCGTATTCAGCACTCATCTATTTCACCTCCAAATCCGGCCGCTGCCGGTGATAAGGGGTACTTTGCTCGTAGTGATATGCCACTTTCAGTATTGTAGCCTCATCAAAGGGCTTGCCGATAATCTGCAGTCCCACCGGCAGTCCTTCGCTAAAGCCGCAGGGCAGTGATATTGCCGGCAGCCCGGCCATGTTTACAGGAATGGTGAATAAATCGGACAAATACATTGACAACGGGTCGCCGGTTTTTTCACCGATCTTGAAAGCCACAGTGGGTGATGTAGGCGCGACAATGGCATCAAATTGCTCAAAGGCCTGGTCAAAGTCCCGGCGAATCAGGGTGCGTACCTTTAAAGCCTTTAAATAATACGCATCGTAATAACCTGAACTCAAAGCGTAGGTGCCAAGCATTATCCGCCGTTTCACTTCCGCCCCGAAGCCCTTACTGCGGGTTTTTCTGAACATGGAAATGACATCTTCCGCCTCTTCATCACGGTAGCCGTACCTGACGCCGTCATAACGCGCCAGATTGGAGCTCGCCTCCGCAGGCGCTACCAAATAGTACGCGGGCAGGGCATACTCGGTATGGGGCAGGGACATTTCCTCACACACCGCCCCCAGTTCCTCCATTTGCTTAATTGCCGCCTCAACCGTTTGCCGAACCTCCCTTTCCAAGCCTGAAGCAAAGTATTCCTTGGGAATTCCCAGGCGCATTCCCTTGATATCACCGTTCAAAGACTGCAGGTAGTCCGGGACATCCAGGTCTGCCGAAGTAGAGTCCTTGTCATCATGTCCGGCAATTGCCTGCAGTACCAGAGCACAGTCCTTTACGTCCCTGGTTACCGGGCCAATCTGGTCCAGAGACGAGGCAAAAGCAATCAAGCCGTAGCGGGAAACCCGGCCATAGGTGGGCTTGAGGCCGACAACACCGCAGAACGAGGCAGGCTGACGAATTGACCCGCCGGTGTCGCTCCCCAGTGTAAATACCGCCTCCGCCGCCGCCACCGCCGCGGCAGCACCGCCGCTGGAACCACCGGGAGCCCGGTCCAAATCCCAGGGGTTGCGGGTGGGATGGAAAGCAGAATTTTCATTGGAGGAACCCATGGCAAACTCGTCCATATTCAGCTTGCCCAGCAATACCGCCCCTTCGCGGACCAGTTTTTCAGCAACTGTGGCACTGTAAGGCGGTACAAAATTATGTAGTATCCGGGAAGCACAGGTGGTCTTTATGCCTTCGGTACACATATTGTCCTTCAAAGCCATGGGAATGCCGGTCAGCGCCTTTAATTCTTCACCGGATGCAATTCGCCGGTCCACTTCCCGGGCCTTTTCCAGGGCTTCTTCAGCAGTAATGGTGACGTATGCCTTTACTCTGGGCTCTGCCTTTTCAACCTGCGCCAGCACTGCTGCCGTCAATTCCCGGGAACTGATCTCCCTGCTTTTCAGTTTTTCATGAAGTTGGTGTACGGTCAGTGTGTGGATTGACATGCTCTATCCCCCTACTCCCTATACAATCTTGGGTACTTTGAACATCCCGTCTTCCCTGTCCGGGGCGTTCTTTAAAGCTGTTTCATTATCAAAATATTTCCTGGAGACATCTTCCCGGGTAACGTTCTTAACGGGCAACACGTGGGCAGTCGGCTCCACGTCAGCGGTATCCAGCCGGTTCAACTTGTCCATGTAAGCTAAAATATCATTTAACTGCCTAGTAAATTCCTCCAGTTCTTCTTCGGAAAATTCCAGGCGGGCCAGCATGGCCACGTGTTCCACATCTTTTTTTGAAATATTACTCATCATTACACCCCCGTATTCGAGTCTAGCTCATTATAGCAAATATTTTCTTGAGGTGACAAACTTACCACGATTTTTAAACCCCGGCTGCAATATCATCCAGTGTTCGGGCCAAATCCTTCACCTCAATAAGCGGGACACCCAATTGCCTGGCTTTTTCCGCCTTGGAACCCGGGTCCCCCCCGGCCAAAACATAATCGGTTTTTTTGCTGACTGAAGATAATACTTTGCCGCCTCTGGCTTCAATTAATTCCCGCGCCTCCTTGCGGCTGTAGCCCTCCAATCTGCCGGTTATCACAAAGGCAATGTCCTGCAGGTCTTTCGCCTGCTCACTTTCTGCCGCTTTCGTATTCACTCCCGCTGCCAGCAAGCGTTTAATCACTGCTTGGTTTTGTCCCTCTGCAAAAAAAGTCACGATGCTTTCTGCCATTTTCGGACCCACATCGGGAATGGCGGTCAACTCAGCCTCTTTAGCTTGAGATAATTTTTCCAGGCTGCCGAAATGGTCAGCCAAAGTCTTGCTGGTACCTGATCCCACGTGGCGTATCCCCAAGGCGAATATCAACTGGTGCAGGGGATTTTTCTTGCTCTTTTCAATGGCCGCCAGCAAATTGCAAGCAGACTTTTCACCCACCCTGTCCAGGGACAGCAGGTCCTCCAGCTTCAGGTAGTAAAGGTCGGCCACATTCTTAATCAGCCCGGCATCCAGAAGCTGCTCCACCATCTTGGGCCCCAGACCCTCAATGTCCATGGCATTACGGGAAGCAAAGTGGATTATCCCCTCCCGCACCTGGGCGCTACAGGCCAGGCCTCCCTGGCAGCGAATGGCTGCCTCATCATTTTCCCGCTTGAGGCGGGAACCGCACTCCGGACAGTGAAGGGGAAACTGAAATTCCTTTTCCTCACCCTGACGCTTTTCCGGCAGCACGCGTACCACTTCGGGAATAATATCCCCGGCCTTTCTCACTATCACCCTGTCGCCAATGCGAATATCCTTTTCCCTGATATAGTCCTCATTATGCAGGGTGGCCCTGGTAACCGTGGTGCCTGCCAGCTGCACCGGCGCCAGCAGGGCGGTGGGAGTGACCACTCCCGTCCGGCCCACCCGCAAAAAGATATCCTGGATAACACTTTCCCGCTGTTCTGCGGGGAATTTATAAGCAATGGCCCAGCGGGGACTCTTGGCGGTACTGCCCAGCAGGTCATGGACAGCCAGCTTGTTAACCTTGATCACCAGCCCGTCAATGTCATAGGGAAGCTCATTTCGTCTCTCCGTCCAGTACCGGCAGTACTCGTAAACCTCATCAATACTGCTGTATAGTTTTCGATGAGGGTTAACCACAAAGCCCAGTTCCGTTAAAAAGGCCAGCGCTTCATCATGGGTAACCAAGTCTTTCCCTGCTACTGCCAGGATATCGTACACAAATACCTGCAGGTTTCTCCGGGCCGCCACCCGGGGGTCCAGCTGGCGCAGGGAACCCGCCGCCGCGTTGCGGGGGTTGGCAAACAACGCCTCTCCTGCTTTCTCGCGCTGCCGGTTCAGCTCCAGAAAGGCAGCTTTGGGCATGTACGCCTCACCGCGGACTATCAGCCGGGGAATACTCTTTCTCAGTCTCAGTGGCACCGAAGGGATGGTTTTAATGTTCGCCGTAATATCTTCCCCCATTTCACCGTCACCCCGGGTGGCACCAATCAGGAGTTTACCATCTTCGTATGTCAGTACCACGGACAAACCGTCAATTTTCAGCTCCACTACGTAATCCAGCGGTTCACCGGCCAACCTTTGGGCACGCTGGTGCCACTGGCGCAGCTGGCCTTCACCAAAGGCGTTGTCCAGGCTGAGCAGGGGCACGGGATGGTCGACCGCGGCAAAACCTTCCCGGGGTGCGCCGCCCACCCGCTGTGTGGGTGAATGCGGGTCACGCAGCTTTGGATACCGCTCTTCCAGTCCCTGCAGTTCCCGCATCATGTCATCATATTCCTGGTCGGAAATTACCGGTTGGTCCAATACATAGTACCGGTAATTATGTTCTTCCAGTCGGGCCCGGAGCTCTTCAACCCGCTTTTCAATGTCCGCACTGCCCAAAGCAATTCCACTCCTTTCCAACACGAATCCAAAGCGGTGGTATTACATATCGCCGGCGGCGTAGCTGTACCGTTAGTTATTTGGAAACTTTCCTCAGCGGCGCGTAAGCCAGTGCCAGCACCTTTAACCCCTGACCGGGAAACGCCACCGTCACCTTGGCATCGCTGCCGCTGCCTTCAATTTTCACCACTGCTCCCTCACCGAATTTGGCATGGTGTACCTTGTCCCCCAGATTAAATATCTGCCTATCCCTGGTAGAGGTTGCCCGGGTATCGGGTATACTGCCGGTTTCATCCTTGTCGGCACCGGCAATGTATTTGTCGGGTATCTCGTCCAAAAACTGGGAAGGGTTATTGTACTGGGTACTGCCATACATGTGGCGCCGCCAGGCATAAGTCAGGTACAAACACTGTTTGGCCCGGGTCATACCCACATAGCACAGGCGTCTTTCCTCCTCCATCTGCTCCGGTTCCAGCAAAGAACGACTGGTGGGGAAAACCCCTTCTTCCATGCCCACTAAAAAAACCACAGGAAATTCCAAACCCTTAGCCGCATGTAGAGTCATCAAGGCCAATTTGTCCCGCCCTTCAAAGCTATCAATGTCAGTTAACAGGGAAACCTCTGCCAAAAAACCTTCCAAGTCTTTTTCTTCACTTCTGCGGTCATAGTTCTGGGTGACAGTGATAAATTCACGGATATTCTCCCGCCGCGCCTGTCCTTCGGGAGTTTTATCATGCTCCAATTGCTGCCAGTAGCCGCTTTCCTGCAACACAGTTTCCACCAGTTGGGTAACGGGCAGCCTTTCTTTGGCACCTGTCAGGCTCTTTAAAAGCCTCGCAAAGCCCGCAGCAGCATTATAAGCGCGGGTACCCAGGCCAAAATCTCCTTTGTCAGACAATAGCAACTGTGCCACGGAAGTGTTATTCTCCCCTGCAGCAGCGGCCAACCGTTCCCAGGTAGCCTGGCCAATACCGCGGCGGGGTTCGTTGATAATACGCGCCAGGCTGATGTCATCCGCCGGGTTGGCCAGCACCCGTAAATATGCCAAAATATCTTTAATTTCCTTACGGTCATAGAAACGCAGGCCGCCAATTACCTCATAAGGAATGTTACCCTTCAGCAACCAGTCCTCCATTACCCGGGACTGGGCGTGTGTCCGGTAAAGAACAGCACAATCTCCCAATTTATACCCTTCTTGATGCAGCCTGAAAATCTCTTCCGCCACAAACCGCGCCTCCGCCTGCTCATCCTCCGCCTGATGCTTTACTATTTTTTGTCCTTCCTCATTTTCCGTCCACAAATTCTTGGGTTTGCGGCCCAAGTTCTGCTTTATTACCTCGTTGGCGGCACCAAGAATATTCTTGGTGGAACGGTAGTTCTGCTCCAGCCGTATCACCTTTGCCCGGGGATAATCATATTCAAAGTCCAAAATATTTTGGATATCCGCCCCACGCCAGCCGTAAATGGACTGGTCCGGGTCCCCCACCACGCAGATGTTTTGGTGGGCCCGGGCCAAGAGTTTCACCAGTATGTACTGGGCGTGGTTGGTGTCCTGGTATTCATCCACCAAAATATATTGAAAGCGATTTTGGTAATAGGCCAGAACATCAGGCTTACGGCTAAACAGCAGCACCGTCTGCATAATTAGATCGTCAAAGTCCATGGCATTGTATTGGCACAGTTTTTCTTGGTACAATGCATACACCCTGGCCACCTGCTCGGCAAAAAAATCGTCCGCTTGCTGCCTGTATTTTTCCGGGGTGAGCAGTTCGTTTTTGGCATTGGATATGTGCGCCACCACCGTCCGCGGACTGTAACGTTTCTCATCCAAACCCAGTTCTTTAATGCAGTTACCCAGCAGCGTGCGCTGGTCTCCGGCGTCATAAATAACAAAATTGCGGTTATAGGGCAGGTGGCCCGGCTCCCGGCGCAAAATACGCACACAAGCGGCATGAAAGGTGCTCACCCACATGCCGGATACCGGGTATTTGAGCAGTGCCTCCAAACGCTCCTTCATCTCGTTTGCCGCCTTATTGGTAAAGGTAATGGCTAAAATCCCGGTAGGGTCCACACCCAGCTCATCTATCAAATAGGCAATGCGGTGGGTAATCACCCGGGTCTTACCCGACCCCGCACCGGCAATTATCAGCAACGGCCCGTTTGCCGCGGTGACTGCTTCTTTTTGTTCTTTATTAAGCGTGTTCAGTAAATGGCTCAAAAACAGTTCCCCCTTGTCTACTATTCCCCCTATTAGTTCTAAACAGTCACACTCGTTTCCTGCCGGGGAAAATAACAAAAAAATATTCCCACGAAACGGGGAATATAGTCCAGCAGTTATCTTTTCGAATAATACCTGTTTTTCGGCCTGCCAACCTTACCGTAGTCCGCTTCCACCACTACCTCACCCTTGTCAACCAGGTACATCAGGTAGCGGTGCACTGTGGGATAGGCCAGGCAGACATTTTCCGTAACCTCTTCTATGGAAGCACCGTTGGCACAGGCCTTCAAATAATCCACGACCAGTTTTAAAGTGGCCTTGCTGATCCCCTTGACGGCATAGAAGTTTTCGGTTTCTTTCCGCGCTTGGGCATTCCCTCCGATACTCAAGTGTACCTATTGCCGCGGTGGTTTTCCACTTATTCCGTTTGTACAAGTTTGGTCAACCGCTCCCACCAGCGGGGGGCTTTTTTCCTGATGTTTACCGGACTGCCGCTTTCGCCGGTGAAGACATGATTGGTGTAAGCTTCCGCCAGCAACGTACCGTCTTCTTTTCTGATAATTTGGTAATGAAAGTTCAACCTGACACCTGTCAATTTTTCAATCCAAGCCTTAACAACTATCACCTCATCATAGGCTGCCGGTATTTTATAGCGGCAGTTGGCTTCAATGACCGGCAGGTAAATACCATCCTGTTCCATTGCTTTATAAGTCAAGCCTGTACCGCGCAGCAATTCCGTTCGCGCCATCTCACACCATACCAGGTAATTGGTGTGGTACACCACGCCCATCTGGTCCGTTTCCTGGTACCGTACTCTCAATTCCACAGTCATATCAACGCATCCCCCCGGGAACAAAGATTTCCAGGATCCCGGGCATAACCCTCACATCCAGCGGCAAGGCGGGCCCTCTTTCACCGTCCAAATCCGTCTGTACTCTCTGGTCGCTTTCCATGCGCAGGCGTGAGGTTTGAAAGAAGAGTACATGGGGGTCATCCAAATGCCCGCCGCGTAACAGCCTGACAAATAAGGGAATTAAATCGGGAAAAGGGCATTCTTTAATTAGCAAAACATCCAACAACCCGTCCTGAATGGAGGCTCTCGGGGCCAGCCGTTTAAACCCGCCGGCAGAGGTGCTGTTTAAAATAAGGAAAAGCAGGTACTTGTCCTCCCACACCGTATTGTTTGCCGCAACTTTCAATTTCAGGGGTCTGAACTTGGGTAAACTTTCCAGCCCCTTGACATAGTAGGCCAGTCTACCCAGCATGTTTTTTAAGCGCACCGGGGTGGTATGGGGCACATCGGTCAACAGCCCGCCACTGGCCACATTGAGAAAATAGCTGTCATTGACCCGGCCAGCATCTATCCTGGTTGTATTGCCCTGTAAAATCACCCAGCAGCACTCTTCAACATCCCCCGGTATGCCCAAAAAGTTGGCCAGGTCATTTACCGTGCCCACGGGAAACACCCCTAAGGGCAGGTTGAGATTGTGCTTCAAAATGGCATTGACAGTTTGATGCAAAGTACCGTCTCCTCCGGCGGCAAACACCGCGTCATACAAATTGCCGTCTGCTGCCGTCAACATTTCTTCTACCGGCCTATACGGCACAGTGCGCGCGGGCACCAGCTGCCAGCCATGTTCCTGAAAAACCTTTATCACGGCGTCCAGCTTCCGGCTGAAACTGCCTTCGCCGGCAACCGGATTATATATCAGCTTGGCGAAATTCATGGTTTTATACCTCGTGAATTGGGATTGGAAAAAGTATCTATAATATCATTTTCTAATTTACGGGCATTTTCCCTGCTTTTGGTCACAAAAAAACACGCTGCCTCTTTCAGCGTGTCCAGCCGTTTTTTGATGGTATCTAACCGCCTCCATTACCTGCCGGCCCACGGTCATCACCGGGTTTAAGGATGTCATGGGGTCCTGGAAGATCATAGAAATTTCATTTCCCCGGATGTGGCGCATTCGTTTTTCCGTTTTTTTTCAGCAAATCTTCCCCTTGAAAAATCACTTCACCTCGCTCCTATTTATTCTCTTTTTATCTCAAATAAAAAAATTCGCCCGGTGAAAGGGAAATTGCATGTCGTTACTATTTCTTTTTACCCTGATAATCCACATCGATGTCCGCCAGGCGTTTTAGATTGGGTACATAGTCCTGATCCTTCTCGGTGAGCAAATCCTTTTTATCATTGGTTTTCGGATGCAATTCTTTTCCGGTTTCCATATCCCGGCCCGTGCCCAGCGGCCGGTTATCGGGACCAAAAATCACTGTTTCCCGGTTGTCCCGGTTTTCATCAGCCTGGCCCTGTCTCTTTTTTTCTTCATCGGGTAGCTTGCTAGGGAAAGTCTCCGCGGTATCCCGCAGGCTGCGGTCGGATTTATCTGCCATAGTTTACACCTCCGTATTTTTAGTATGGGAACTCCGGAGATTTATATGCATGCTCAAACCAACTCAGACTGGATCCAGGCCATGTTATAACTTTTACCGCAAGCCCATTTTCCAAAAGATGGTATTCAAGTCAAGAGCTGTCCCCAAATTAACGGCGTTTGGCCAGTTCCTGCCAGATACTCTCTAAAGTTACTCCTTTTTCTTCCAAAAGGACCAATAGATGATAAAACAAGTCGGCAGTTTCGTAGACCAGTTCACCGCTGCCCGGATTTTTTGCGGCAATAATCACCTCCGCCGTCTCCTCGCCCACCTTTTTTAAAATTTTATCCAGGCCCTTTTCAAACAGGTAAGTGGTATAAGAACCTTCCGGCATGTTTTCCTTGCGGTCAGCAATAACTGCGGCAAGCTCGTCCAGGATACTGCCGGCAGTTTTTTCATCCCCACCGACAGTGCGGTAAAAACAACTCCTTGCTCCGGTGTGACATGCCGGGCCCTGAGGCAGCACCTGCACCAGCAGGGTATCGGCATCACAGTCGTAAAAAATTTCTTTTACCTTCTGGATGTTGCCGGAAGTTTCACCTTTATGCCATAACCGCTGCCGGCTGCGACTGTAAAAATGCGTTTCGCCGGTAGCAACGGTTTTCTCCAGCGCCTCTCGATTCATGTATGCCACCATCAGCACCTGGCCGGTATGATAATCCTGGACAACTGCCGGGATCAGCCCGCGCTCATCAAACTTTAACGCAGTATGGACTTCCTCAGAAACGGTAATTTTTTTCATAGTCTCACCGCAACCCCTTCCCGCCGCATGTATTCTTTTGCCTCCCGGATGGAATATTGCTTGAAATGAAAAATTGATGCTGCCAGGACTGCATCAGCCTTGCCTTTCAACGCTCCGTCCACCAAGTGCTCCAGGCTGCCTGCCCCGCCGGAAGCAATCACCGGGATGGATACCGTTTCACTCACCGTCCGGGTAAGCGCCAGGTCGTAACCATCCTTGGTACCGTCCCTGTCCATACTGGTGAGCAGGATTTCGCCGGCGCCCAACTCTTCCACCTGTTTAACCCACTTCAATACATCCAATCCCGCAGGTGTTCTTCCCCCGTGAATATATACTTCCCAGGAACGTTCACCGTTTTGCCGGGCGTCTACGGCAACCACAATGCACTGGCTGCCAAACCGCCGGGCGCTCTGGTAAACCAAATCCGGGTCCTTGACAGCCGCCGTGTTCAAAGAGACCTTGTCCGCTCCAGCCGCCAGCATCTTGCGGATATCCTCCAGGGAACGCAGGCCGCCGCCCACGGTAAAGGGAATAAAGACCTCCTCCGCGGTACGCCGGGCAACATCCAGCATAATGTTTCTTTTTTCATGGGAGGCGGTAATATCCAGGAACACCAGCTCGTCTGCACCTTCCCGGTCATAGAAACGAGCCAGTTCCACCGGGTCACCGGCGTCACGCAAATTTATGAAATTGGTTCCTTTTACCACCCTGCCCCGGTCCACATCCAGGCAGGGAATGACACGTTTGCAAAGCATGCTATCCCTCCGCCTCCGCCAGGGCTTCCGGTAAACTGACGGCGCCGCTGTACAGGGCCTTGCCCAGGATTACACCTTCAATACCTGCACCCGTTTCCTTCAGGCGCCGGATGTCATTAACCGATGCCGCCCCACCGGAAGCAATTACTTTCAGGCCTGTCTTTTCAGCCAGTGCGGCGGTCGCCTCCACATCCACACCGGACAGGGTCCCGTCCAGGCTGGTGTTGGTATAGACTATCCTGCGTACTCCCTGTTCGCTAATTTCCCGTGCCAAAGTCACCGCTTCCTTTTCCACCGTGGTGGCCCAGCCTTCCACCGCCACTTTGCCGCCCTTGCTGTCAATACCCACCACGATTTTCTCCGCACCAAACCGGCGGCAGACCGCACCGACCAGATTGATATCGTTGATGGCTACGGTACCAAGAATTACCCGGTCAACCCCCAGGTCCAGCAGCTTTTCCACAGTGGTCGGGGTACGGATGCCGCCGCCCAGTTGCACCGGAATATCCACCGCGTTGATAATCTCCCTGACTACTGCCATATTCTTCGGTTCCCCGGCAAAGGCACCGTCCAGATCCACCAGGTGCAGGTATTTTGCCCCCTGCTCCTGCCACATTACCGCAACTGCCGCCGGGTCATGAGAATATACGGTTTCCTGATCCAATTTCCCTTGAAATAACCTGACACACCGTCCCTCGCGGATGTCAATCGCCGGTATCACTAACACTTGTAAACCATCTCCCCAAAGTTTTTCAAAATCTTCAGCCCCAGTTGACTGCTCTTTTCCGGATGAAACTGGATGCCATACAAATTATCGCGGCCAACCACCGCGGGAAAGTTGATGCCGTAATCACTGGTGGCAATAATGACACCTTCATCTTCCGGGTCCGCGTAATAAGAGTGCACGAAGTAAAAATAATCACCGTCGTCTAATCCCTTGAGCAGCGTTTCCCTGTTCCTTATTTCCAGTTGGTTCCAGCCCATATGCGGCACCTTCATTCCCGGGGGCAGGCGCTTGACCCGCCCGGGCAGTAAGTCCAGTCCCCGGTGCAGCCCGTTTTCCTCGCTGGCAGTAAAAAGCAGCTGCATTCCCAGGCAGATACCCAAAAAAGGCGTGCCCCGGGACACCACCTCCTTGATAGCGGGTACAAAACCTGTACCGGTCAAGTTTGCCATGGCATCCTCAAAGGCACCCACACCGGGTAAAATCACCCCCGGTGCCGCCAGGACTTTTCCCGGTTCGCCGGTAATTTCCGCACTTAAACCTACTTTTTCCAGGCCCTTCTGCACACTGCGCAGATTCCCCATGCCATAGTCAATGATTGCCAGCGCCTGCATGTTAAAGCACCCCTTTGGAAGAAGGTATGCCATTTTCTCTCGGATCCGCGGCAACCGCCCGGGCCAGAGCCCGGGCACAGGCCTTGAACATTGCCTCCACTTTGTGATGGTTGTTGGCACCGTAAATCAGCCGCAGGTGTAAGGTCAGGCGTGCTTCATTACAAAAGGCCCGGAAAAACTCGTGTACCAGTTCCAAATCAAGGTCACCCACACTGTCACCCGGCAGCATGGCATCAAAGTGCAGGTAGGCGCGGCCGCTGATATCCACCACCGCCTGGGCCAGAGATTCGTCCATGGGGATGAGGGCATTGCCAAAACGTTGAATTCCCTTTCTATCTCCTAAAGCATCAGTAAAGGCTCGCCCCAGGCAGATACCCACGTCCTCCACCGTATGGTGTCCGTCCACTTCCAAATCGCCCTTTACCTGCAAGTCCAAATTAAATTTTCCATGCCTGCACCAGGCAGTGAGCATGTGATCAAAAAAGCCAATACCGCTACTTCCCTGAAGTTCCCCCCGGCCGTCCAGGTTTAGGATCATTTTTATGTCCGTCTCGTTGGTTTTTCTTTTAACCGTGGCTGTCCGCATTTTTTCTCCCTCCTTCTTCCAGGCGCACTTTTGCCGCCCGGGCATGGGCATCCAATCCTTCCACCCGGGCCAGATTGATAATGTTATCCGCTTCTTTGAGGAAATCTTGTTTTGAATAGGCAACGATACTGCACTTCTTGATGAAACTATCCACACTTAACGGGGAATAAAAGCGCGCCGTCCCGCCGGTGGGAAGGATGTGATTGGGCCCGGCAATATAGTCACCTAATGGTTCCGGGGAATAGGGTCCCAAAAAGATAGCGCCGGCATGGGAAATTTTGCTTAACATCTCCAGCGGGTTGGCCACCAGCAATTCCAGGTGTTCCGGGGCAATGGCATTCACCAGTGTCCAGACCTCTTCCCAGTCTTTTTCCACAAAAATCACTCCCCGGTTGTCCACGGACTGGCGGGCTATATCCTGGCGGGGCAGTTGGGCCAGCTGTTTTTCTATTTCCTGCCGGACCTTTAGTGCCAGTTGCTCACTGTCGGTAATCATCATTGCCCGGGCCAAAACATCATGTTCAGCCTGGGATAACAGGTCTGCGGCAACAAAGCGGGGGTTGGCGTTACTGTCTGCCACCACCAGGATTTCACTGGGTCCTGCAAGCATATCAATGTCCACCTGCCCGTAGACCTCTTTCTTTGCCAGGGTAACATAGGCGTTACCCGGTCCGGTAATCTTGTCCACGGGCCTGATGGTCTTGGTCCCGTAGGCCAGCGCCGCCACCGCATGGGCGCCGCCCACCCGGTAAATCTCAGTAATGCCCACTTCCGCCGCTGCCACAAGTGTCGGTGCAGGGATGTTTCCTTCCTTGTCCGGCGGCGTCACCATGGCGATTTCCTTCACCCCGGCAACCTGCGCCGGAATGGCATTCATCAGTACCGAGGAAGGATAGGCAGCAGTCCCGCCGGGGACATAAATTCCCACCCGGTCAATGGGCCTGATCAGTTGTCCCAAAACAGAACCCTGCCCCTCGGTGTCAAACCAGGAATGCCGGACCTGCCGCTGGTGAAACCGGGTAATATTATCCTTGGCCTGGTAAAGACCTTGGAGGAAAATATCATCCACTTTTCGGTAAGCCTGTTCAATTTCTTCCGTCTGAACATTCAATGGCTGACTCACAGGCACACCGTCAAAACGCTGCCTCAGTTCCAGCAGTCCCTGTTCTCCTTCCACCCTTACCTTGTCAACTATGGAACGTACCGCTTTTTCCACCTCGTCAATCCCCAGCCGGGGCGGGTTGATGTGCTCTGGAAAGTCTGCCCGTTCCTTAATAATCTTTATCAAGAGCCGTACCCCCTTCCAAAACTCCCCGCAGTTCCGTAACTATTTTCATCATTCTTTCATACTGCAGCCGGTAGCTCACCCTGTTGGCTATCAGCCGGGCGGTAGCATAAAAAATATCCCCCACCGCCACCAGGTTGTTTTCCTTTAAAGTGCGACCGGTGGAAACAATATCCACAATGGCGTCCGCCAGACCCACCCTGGGAGCCAGTTCGATATTGCCGTGCAGCTTGATTACTTCCACCTGCAGGCCCAGTTGGTGAAAATACTGCTGCGCCACATGGGGAAACTTGCTGGCCACCCGGCCGTGGTTGAGCTGGTTCAGGTCATATGCTCCCCCTGCATCAAGCCGTTCCCTGGGTACAGCTACCACGAACTTACAGCCGCCAAATTTTAAGTCCACCAGTTCAAAGACATTGGCCTCTGCTTCCACCAGGGTATCTTTCCCCACAATGCCCAAGTCAGCGGCACCATATTCCACATAGACGGGGATATCCGTGGGGCGGCAGATAAGAAATCTCACCTGTTCCTTGGGAAATTCCCACAGCAATTTCCGGGAATCCAGGCTTATTTCCCCGGTAGGCAGACTTATTTTGCCAATCAATGCCAGGGCTTCCTCACCCAACTTTCCTTTGGGCAGCGCTAAAGTCAGCCAGTTTTCCTTCACTGCTCTCCCTCCTGGTAAAGAAGCGTTAACCCCTTTTGGTGTGCCAGCTGTTGTGCCTCTTCCCGGGAAAGCTGCCGGAAAGAAATCACCGCTTTATGTCCCTGGGCCCGCAGTTCCCGGGCTTTGGTCAAAACCCGGGGGTAGGTCCCCACCAGCAAGTACCCCTTATCGTCATCTACTTGAAAGTTTTTCAATGCCAGCAGTATCCGCTCCAATCCCAGGGCAAAACCGGTGGCCGCCACAGGATAACCGAAATTTCCCAGTAAATTGTCGTAACGACCGCCACCACATACCGGGAAGCCCAACTGGGGCACATACCCCTCAAAGACAATACCGGTGTAATAATCAAAGTCCCTGAAAATTCCCAGGTCAAAAAAGATATTTTCCGCCAAACCCTGGTATTCAACCAGGCGAAAGACTTCCAGCAATTCCCTTAGCGCGTTACAGGCTTTCTCTTCTTCCACTATCGCCAATAACTGCTCCACTGCTTTCACCCCGCCGTGGGACATGGTCACCTCCAGCAGCACCTCCCGCTGCCTGGCCGGTACGCGGTATTTTTGCAGCAAGTCCTCCAATGCCACAAAATCTTTTCCGGCCATGGCCCCACGTACATTACTGCCGGCTTCCGGACCCAATTGCCCCAGCAATGCTTTGGTTACTTCCACCTGGCCGACGCCGATGCGGAATTCCGCCAGGCCCACAGCTTGCAGGGCAGCTACGGCAAGGCTGAGCACCTCGGCATCAGCCACCGGGCCCTTGGCGCCGATAAGCTCCACACCGGCCTGGAAAAATTCCCGCTGCCTGCCGGCATGAGTTTTTTCGTAACGAAAGACGTTGGCCGTATAAAATAACCGCAGCGGCAGCGGGTAATCTCTCATCCTGGTGGAGACCATGCGGGCAATGGGCGTGGTCATGTCCGGCCGCAGGGCCAAAATCTTACCCTGCCGGTCAATAAATTTATATAACAGTTCCTCATCCAGCCCGTTTCCCTGGGTAATCAAAGACTGGTAATATTCAAAAGTCGGCGTCAGGACCTCTTCATATCCCCAGCGGGAAAAAATCCCGGCAAGTTTATTTTCCGTTTCCCGCTTCCAGCGGGCCTGCTCGGGCAGCAAATCCTTGACCCCCGGGGGTGTTTTAAAAACCGCCATGCTACCACCTCGGTACTTTGCTGAGTTAACGTATTACCGTAATACTATCATAAAGCACAATCAGGGTCAACTGAAAAGTCGATTGAAGAACAATAAAATGAAAAACCCGCACCCAACGATAACTTGGTTGAGCGGGTTTAGAACATTACTCCTCCTGTTCCGCCAGGCGGTTCAAGATAATTTTGTAACCGTCAGCACCATAATTCAGGCAGCGCTTTACCCTGCTGATGGTTGCCGTACTGGCACCGGTCTTTCCCGCTATATCCGTATAAGTACGGTTGTCCCTGAGCATCCTGGCCACCGCCAACCGCTGGGCGATGGCTTTTAATTCCGCAATGGTACAGATGTCTTCAAAAAAGCGGTAACATTCCTCCTCATTCTCCAACAATAAGATCGCTTGGAACAAATTATCAATAAAAGGGTCCTTTAATTTACTGTTATAAGTCATCATATACCACCTCCCGCTTATAGGCAATTTCTCCATTTATGCGAACAATCCTTTTTTCGGACTTGCCCTCCATGAAAAAATCTTACCGAAAAATAATTCTTGACCGGCATGCCGCCTTATGTTAGTATTATAGCAAATCAATAAAGAATTACTCTTATCCAGAGTAGGTGGAGGGACTGGCCCGATGAAGCCCGGCAACCGGCCTTTTCAGGCAGCGGTGCCAATTCCTGCAGATGCGCCGTCATCTGACAGATGAGAGTGAAGTCCAGCAGTTCTCTCTGTCTGTGTGCGGGGAGAATTTTTGTTTTTCAAATCGGAAAGGATACTGCACTATGATCACACTAACAAACATCCATAAAGTCTTTAACACCGGCAAGCAGGAAGTTGCCGCCTTGAACGGTGTTGATTTAAACATTGCCGCCGGGGAAATATACGGTATTATCGGTCTCAGCGGCGCCGGAAAGAGTACACTGGTGCGCTGTATTAATATGCTGGAGCAGCCTACCCGGGGGGAAGTAATTGTGGGCGGGCAAAACTTTACCCGCCTCAATGCCAGGGAATTACGCATGGCCCGCCGGAAAATCGGTATGATTTTTCAACATTTTAACCTGCTCTGGTCCCGCACCGTTTTCGGCAATGTAGCCTTCCCTTTGGAAATCGCCGGCGTTTCCAAAGAAAAAATTAAAACAAAGGCAGATGAGCTACTGCAGTTGGTCGGTCTGGAAGATAAAGCAGCAAGCTACCCCTCCCAGTTAAGCGGGGGACAGAAACAGCGGGTGGGCATTGCCCGGGCACTGGCCAACGACCCCACGGTGCTGTTGTGCGACGAGGCCACCTCCGCCCTGGACCCGGATACCACCGGCGCTATTTTAAAGCTGTTGAAGGATATAAATAAAAAACTAAACCTGACCATCGTGGTCATCACCCATGAGATGCACGTAATCAAGGAAATCTGTGACCGGGTCGCAGTGATTGACGATGGCAAAGTGGTGGAGAAAGGCCCGGTGATAGATGTATTTACCAGCCCGAAATCAGCAGTCACGCGCCGTTTTGTCAATAGTGTGGTCAAGACCGATGTCCCCAATGTCATTCGGGAAAGACAAATAGAACTGAGAACCGCCGGTACACCGGCCAAGATGATACGCATCTCCTTCATCGGCCAGGCTGCCGGCGAGCCCATTATCTCCCAATTAATCAGGAAGTTCCAGGTCAAAGCAAATATTCTTTACGGAAACATCGACCATATCAAGGACACCATCTATGGCACACTCACCCTGGAACTGACCGGTGATGAAGAAGCATTGACCGCCGCCCTGGAATTTTTGGAAAAACAAAACCTGCAACTTGAGGTGCTGCAGCATGTTTAATCCTGAAGAAATTCAACAGATAACCCAACTGCTTTTAAAGGGACTATGGGACACCACCTACATGGTCGGCCTGTCCGTGTTTCTTTCCCATCTCTTTGGCATACCCCTGGGCATAATCCTGGTAACCACGGAGAAGGGCCACATCTGGGAAAGTCCCATAATCAACAAGGTGCTGGCAGCAATAATAAATGCTACCCGCTCCATCCCCTTTATCATTCTTTTGGTGGCAATTATGCCTTTTACCCAGCGGGTGGCGGGAAGCACCATCGGTCCCACGGCGGCCACCGTGCCGTTGACAGTGGGCGCCATCCCTTTTGTGGCACGAATGGTGGAAACCGCCTTTAAGGAAATCGAATGGGGGATAATTGAGGCCGCCCTGGCCATGGGCGCCAGTCCCTGGCAGATAGTGCGCAAGGTATTGATTCCCGAAGCGCTGCCGTCCATTGTGCTGGGTGCGGCCATTACCACCATTACCCTGGTCAGTTTTTCGGCCATGGCCGGCGTTGTGGGAGGAGGTGGTTTGGGCGACCTGGCCGTTCGCTACGGTTATTACCGTTATGAGACAAAATTAATGTTTATAATCGTAGTCTTGTTAATCATCATTGTCCAGTTAATTCAAATGACGGGGGATTTTATTTCCGCCCGCCTGAACAAAAAATAAGGAGGTCTTCACCATGCGTTTCAAAAAAACACTGGTACTGTTATTAGTATTGGGTCTGGTTATTGGCATCACCGCGGGCTGCGGCCAGCAAAACAGCACTGACAATCAAACCGGGGAAAAGGCTGCAAAAAACCAACAAGAAGTGACAGAACTGGTAGTTGGCGCCACGCCCGTACCCCACGCGGAAATTCTGGAAAAAGCCAAAGAACTGTTGAAAGAAAAAGGCATTGAATTGAAAATCGTGGAGTTCACTGACTATGTAACTCCCAACAAAGCGCTGGCCAACGGTGACCTCGATGCCAACTACTTCCAGCACGTTCCCTACCTGGAAGACTTCAAAAAGAAAAATAACCTGGATTTAACTTATACGGTAGCGGTACATTTTGAGCCCATGGGCATTTATTCCAAGAAAATCAAGTCCCTGGGCGAACTGAAAGACGGCGACCAGATTGCCGTACCCAACGACCTCACCAACGAGGCCCGGGCGCTGCTGCTTTTACAGGACAACGGCATCATCACCCTCAAGGAAGGCGTGGGTATGGAAGCAACCAAGCAGGACATTGAAAGCAAGAAAGTTGCTGTAGAGATTGTGGAGCTGGAAGCTGCCCAGATCCCTCGTTCCCTGGGTGACGTGGCCGCAGCGGTAATCAACGGCAACTACGCCATTGACGCGGGCTTGAGCCCCGCCACGGATGCCATTGCCGCCGAAACCAAGGACTCCCTGGCTGCCAAGACCTACGGCAACGTGGTGGCGGTCCGCACCGGCGACGAAGACCGTGAGGAAATCAAAGCGCTGGACGAAGTGCTCACTTCCCGGGAAATCAAGCAGTTTATTGAAGAAAAATACCAGGGCGCAGTAATTCCCGTTTTTTAATGAAAATTAACCACTCGGGCCGCGGCAGGCGGCCCTTTTTATTTTAACAGTGTTTCCAGCAATTTTACCGCCGGCTGGAAAATCACGCCGATAACTTCCGTGGGATTGGGCAGCGGCAGCTCCAGCACCTGAATAAGGGAAATAGCCAGGCCCATCATGGTTATACCGCCGGCTACCAGCAATTCCCGGTATTGTCGGTTTTTAAATAGCGGCATCCCTACCAGCAAGGCTATCAACATAACCAGTACCAGCAGCAGGATAATAATAAACACTACCGATCCCCCCTTAAGACCTTATAACACAGGCTTGGTGGTATTTTCAGTCAGGCCGGTGCGCCGGATATTAACTGTTGTCACCACTTCCACCGGTATCCTGGCAAGCTCTTCACCCCAGCGGTTGCGTACCCGCAGCCAGTAACCGGGGGCCTTGTTCTTGACCACCTTACCCAGACCGAAAGGGTCAATTTTTAGCAGCCGTGCTTGCCGCAGAGCCATCTGCGCCCTCCCGGTAATTTCATTGGCCAGGTGGTGCTCGATATTTTTTACAAACTCCGGGCTACCCAGTTTGGAGCGACACTGGATTTCCTGCAAATCCACGTCCGCTTCCAGCTTTACTTTAATATGCACACTTTCCCCTGTCTGCCTGACCTCCAGCTTCCGCTTGGTATCGCGTACGCGTACCGATAACCTCTTTTTCGGGTCTTCGACACAGGGGACAGTGATAATCCCCTTATCAAGTTCACCCCGCAGCCAGAGCAGGCCCCGGGTCGTCTTCTCGTCCATCCAGCCAATCAGCTTGTCACCCCTGAACAGGGCAGTACCGTTTAGCCGGAGACTGGCCTGCCCTCTGGTGCCGCTTTGGCCCGGCCCCACCCTGTCCACTCGCGGGGCCACGGGAGTTTCTCCCTCGGTGGACAGCATGGCCATAAATTTAAACAGTTTTACCTGCAGGCTGATGTCGCTCTGGTTCATGTCGGCCAATACCTCTGCAGTCGTCTTTCTCAAGTTTGGTTTCACCTCCAACAGCTCCACAGCTCTGCCGGGAGTGACCATTACCCAGGTAGTGAGACGCATCTGACGCAGCCGGGTAAGAAAATCCAGCCTGTCCAACCCCGACCGGGCCAGGTCGCCTCCGATCAGTATTAGGCGGTTGTGGGGCCAGAAAATGGTCCTGGGTAAAGTCTTGGTAATGTTCCGGGCAGCTTCGGCAATGGTGGTCCCGGTAGCCGTTACTATTATCGATGGTTCCTGGTGGCCGCCGCCCTGCTGGGCTTGGCCGCCGGCCAGGGCCGTGGGCGTGAGCATCAATAAGCTTAATTGAATGTTATCTCCCTGGGCTTTATCCAGCGCCAGGGCGGCAACAATGCCCAAGTCCTCGACCTCCCGCCGGGACCAGCAGCCGCTGCTGAATAAAAAGGCAGTAACCAGTACCAATACCAGAAATATTTTACACGCTCTTACCTTTAGCATCAGCACCCCTCCCGCGTTTTCTCAGCACGGCAATCAGCAGAATAATCAAAGGCAGCCCAAGTTCGAAAATACTGAAATAAACGGGCACGGTTCTGCCGGTAAAATTGCGCATCGCCAGGGCAAAGACACCGGCCAGCAAAGTTGCTGCCCAGGCGCCCTCTTTGGCCGGGGAGGTGGTAACTGACGGGGCAAAGAGAATGGCCGTGGGCAAGATAATAAAGAGCACCAGCAAATAAAGCTGCCAGTTGCCGGTCCGCCCCTTTTCAAGCATCGCCCTGGTCCCCCTCTTTGTTACTACCCTGCTCCGGCTCGGGTTTCAAGCCTTCTGCCTGCCGTTTAACATCCCGCGGTTCCACACTCTGGGGACGCTTGTCCATGGCCCACCAGGGTACACGTACGAGCACATCCCGCCACTCGCTGAGCCGGAAGGGGGAGACCGGTGCCAGGTAGGGGACGCCAAAGGAACGGAGGCCGGTAAGATGAATGAGAATGGCCAACAAGCCCAGCATTATCCCGTAAAAGCCCAGGGTACCGGCAAGAATAATCATGGGAAACCGCAAAATCCGCAAGGTAATGGCCATATTAAACGCAGGCAGGGCAAAGGAGGCAATGGCAGTAACGGAGACCACGATTACCATCGCTGCTGAAGCCAGGCCGGCGGTCACGGCCGCGTCACCAATGACCAGCGCTCCCACAATACTTACCGCCTGGCCGATGGGCCGGGGTAATCGCACCCCCGCTTCCCGCAGCAGTTCAAAGATTAATTCCATGACCAACGCTTCCGCCAGCGCCGGGAAGGGCACCCCCTCCCGCTGGCTGGCAATACTGATCAGCAGCGGTGTGGGTATCATCTCCTGGTGAAACGTGGTTGCGGCAACATATACCGACGGTAATAACAAAGCAATGTTGAGCGCAATGAAACGACCGATACGAAAGACGCTGGACAAATAGAAACGTTGGTAATAGTCTTCTGCCGATTGAATATACTGGACAAAAATCGTGGGTACTATCAACGCAAAAGGTGTTCCGTCCACCAATATGCCTACCCTGCCTTCCAGGAGACTGGCTGCAACCACGTCAGGACGTTCGCTATACTCCATCTGGGGAAAGGGCGACCATGGTTCATCCTCTATCAATTCTTCAATGTAAGAACTCTCCAGGACACCGTCAATTTCAATACGTTCCAACCTGTTAAAAACTTCGTGGAGTACCCCCTGGTTGGCAAGACCGGAGATATAACAGACGGCGACATCGGTTTTTGTGAATTTCCCCTTGGTCTTCATCTCTATTTTCAAGTCCGGACTCTTTATTTTCCGCCGCAGCATGGCCGTATTAAACCGTAACGTCTCGCTAAAACCTTCTCTCGGCCCCCGCACCACCGCTTCCGTGGGCGGTTCACTGATAGCACGGCTCTCCCAGCCGCGCACGGATAGGGAAAGTACCTCGGTATGGCCGTCCACCATGAAGATACACTCGCCTGCCAGTATCTTGTCCACTGCTTCCTCAATGGTTTTCAGCTCTGATATCTCACCAATGCTTATGACGCAGTCTCTTAACAACTGAAAAGCATTCTCTTTGGTCAAGTTCTCCTCTTTTTCACCCAGCATCAGCATTACCGAGCGCATGAGGAAATTGTTGACCGTACCTTTCTCAATCAAACCGTCGGTATACACCAGCAAGGTGCCAACCTCACATTTGCCGCCGATGGAAAAGGGCCTGATGACAATATCACTGCACTTCCTGAAAATGGTTTCAAAGTTCTGCTGGTTTTTTTTAATATCCTGTTCCAGGAAAAACTGTCCCAAATCTGTGGCAACTACTATCTGTTTGGCAGGCTTGCTGCGGCGTTTTTCTTTCCACTGGTCCATGTCCAAAGGCCTGATAAAGCGACGCAAGAACACCACTCCAGTATTTCAATAAAGTCAGGATTAGCTTTACCTGCAATCGACCAATATATACAAAAAATGGGGGCGGTTCTCGCTTCCCCACTTGCTCCCTGAGACGGTCCCGCTGAGTATTTTTAAGCCGAATTTCCCAGATACTTTCTGACAACTGCCGTTAGCAAGATAATTGAAGGCAGTCCCAGCTCAAAAACCCCAATTCCATAAACAGGCCAGGTTGTACTTATAAAGCGGATAAACTGCGGGAAATTATCATATACCCAAAATGAAAGAACAAGTTGCGTAAATCCGTAGGGAATAATTAAAGGTTTATAGGATTTAAGTCCGAAAACTTGTGCCGTAACCAGTACCAGCATGTAGTACCAAATGGTAATCTTTAGAAACACGCCGGCAACCCAGATGGCCATCACCAGAGATTCCATCCGTTCAATGAAGTCGCCAATGCTGATAATTCGCGCTAACGAAAAGGTGGGAAAAATCAACCTGCCGGCTTCCTCATAGCCAAATACTAAAGTGACCGCCAGGGTAATAATTACTAAAATAAAACCAACTGTCAGCACCCCGCCCGCTATCCACCACTGGCTCTTTTGGGGCCGGTAAACAAAAGGGACAACCATGGAAAGCAGTACTATTTCCCCCATCCAAGCGTTAGGTATAAAGGAACCGGCAAGCCATTTTTTCCAGTCCATGAGCAAAACAGGCCCGATATTGGTAAAATTCGCTTCCCCGGAAGCCAGTAGCACTAAAAACAGTGTAGCGGCTATGGCCAAAGGAAAGACAAACTCGCACATCCGCCCGATTACTTCCAAACCCTGGGAAACCGCCCATGCCGCCAGTAAAACAATGGTAATAGTAAATACTGACAACGGGGTCTCCGGCATAACGGCAATGGTTAAAAATTCCCCAAACTCCCGGATAATACTGGCATTGATATGCAAAAAGAACCAAACATAGGACAGTCCAATTAAACTTCCCGGCCATTTTCCAAAGGCAAAACTGCTTACCTCAACTAAGTTTTTATCGGGAAATATTTTATAATAAAGTCCAATTATTAGTGCAATCACTAAACCAAACCCGGTTGCTATCACGGTAGCCAGCCACCCGTTCTGTTTGGCAATACCGGTGGTAACTGCCGGCACAGCGAGGACAGCTGTAGGTAAAGTAATAAACAGTACTATGAGATATAACTGCCAGTTACCAATTCGTCCTTTTTCAAGCGCCAACTTGGCCATTCCTTATCCTCCAGTATCTTGTTTCGCGGGGTAACGATTTAGTCTCGCTGTTCCCAAACAATGAACGTCCCGTAACACTAGCATTTCCAGCAGTAATCCAATCCATACAAAAAATGGAGACGGTTCTTGACTTGAATTCCAGAAAACGGAAAACTATTCAAGTCAAAAAACCGTCCCCGCTATAAAAGTAACCGGGGATTAATTCCCCGGCCGTTTGAGGGCTTTTTGCCCGATATCTTTACGGTACTGCATACCTGCAAATGAGATTTTTCCTACTTCTTGATATGCAGTTTCAATTGCCTCCTTGATACTCTTACCCAAAGCAGTAACCCCCAGCACCCGGCCGCCGTTGGTAACGATGTTTCCTTCCGCCAACCGGGTTCCGGCGTGGAAAACCGTGGCCCGTGTCACTCTATCCAACCCGTGAATTACTTTCCCTTTTTCGTAGGAACCGGGATAGCCGCCGGAAGCCATGACCACGCAGACGCTGGCCTTATCCGACCACCTTATTCCCCGGTCTGAGAGCCTTTCCTCCACCACCGCCAGCATGACTTCCACCAGGTCGCTTTCCAGGCGCATCAGCACCGGCTGGGTTTCCGGGTCACCAAAACGGCAGTTGAACTCCAATACCTTGGGGCCGTCTTTGGTTACCATCATCCCTGCATAAATAACTCCTTTATAGGGCTTGCCTTCGTTGGCCATGCCCTGTATCACCGCATCCAGCACCTGTTTTTCCACTACAGACTGGACGTCAGGGGTATAGACCGGCGCCGGTGAGTAGGCCCCCATGCCGCCGGTATTGGGCCCCCGGTCATTGTCAAAAATACGCTTGTGGTCCTGGGAGGAAACCATGGGAACAACGGTCTTGCCGTCGGTAAAGGCCAGCACGCTGACCTCTTCCCCTTCCAAAAATTCCTCCACAATCACCTTGTTTCCCGCCACCCCGAAGGTCTTCTCTTCCATGATGGTATCCACGGCATTAAGCGCTTCCTGTTCATCCATAGCTACAATAACGCCCTTGCCGGCAGCCAGACCGTCCGCTTTCACCACACAGGGCGCAGCGTGACGGCGAATGTACTCCCTGGCGGCGTCAGCAGCGGTAAACTCAGCATAACGTGCCGTGGGTACATTATATTTAGCCATAATTTCCTTGGCAAATGCTTTACTGCCCTCCAGTTGGGCGGCTGCTTTTCCGGGGCCGAATATCTTCAAACCATGGTTTTCAAACACGTCCGCAATGCCCTCAACCAAAGGTGCTTCCGGACCAACCACGGTCAAATCAATTTTTTGCTCATAAGCAAAAGCCAGCAAGGCAGTTATATCCGTAGCGCCGATATCCAGACACTCCGCATGGCGGGCAATCCCGGCATTCCCCGGTGCACAGTAGATCTTTTTCACCCTGGGGCTCCGGGCAATCTTCCACACCAGCGCGTGTTCCCGGCCGCCGCCGCCAATCACCAGTACTTTCACGTAAATACCTCCTAGTGTTTGAAATGCCGCATTCCAGTAAACACCATGGCAATACCGTGTTTGTCCGCTTCCTCTATGGATTCTTCATCCCGCAGGGAGCCCCCGGGCTGAATGATGGCGGTTATACCTGCCTTTACCGCCATGGCCACCGTATCCTTAAAAGGAAAGAAGGCATCAGAGGCCAAAACCGCTCCCCGCACCTTTTCCCCGGCCTGGCGCAGGGCTATGCTTGCCGCCCCCACCCGGTTCATCTGGCCGGCACCCACGCCCAAAGTGACTTTGTCCTTGGTAACCACTATGGCATTGGATTTAACGTGCTTGACCACTTTCCAGGCAAACAGGAGCTCGCTTAGTTCCCTCTCATCGGGCTCGGCCTTGGTGACAACCTTTAACTCTTCAGCCGTAATCGTCCCCGTGTCCGCATTCTGTACCAGGAACCCGCCGTTTACCGTTTTTACCTGGTCGCCGGCCACCTGCCGGTCCAGGTCTCCCACTGCCAGGACGCGGAGATTGGGTTTGTCCGCCAGGATTTTTAATGCCTCATCGCTATAGTCGGGAGCAATCACTGCCTCTAAAAAGGTTGCTACCATGGCCCGGGCGGTTTTCTCATCCACCCTGCGGTTTAAGCCCACTATCCCTCCGAACGCGGACACAGGGTCGGCTTCATAAGCTTTAAGGTATGCCTCTGCCAGTTCCGTTGCCTGGGCAGCGCCGCAGGGGTTGGTATGCTTGATGACCACCGCTGCAGTCTCGGCAAACTCTCGCACCAGTTCCAGAGCAGCATCCACATCAATAATGTTGTTATAGGAAAGTTCCTTCCCCTGCAGTTGCCTTGCCGTTGCCACACAGGCGTGGCCCGCGTTTTCCAGGCGATAAAAGGCCGCCTTCTGGTGCGGGTTTTCCCCGTAGCGCAACTGCTGTACTTTTTGACCATTGACTATGTAATTGATGGGAAAGTCGTTACCGGCCTGCCTGCCGTTTAAATAACTGCTGATGGCCTGGTCGTAATCGGCAGTGTGCGTGAAAGCCTCTACCGCCAGTTTTAGCCGGTATTGGCAGTCTACATTTCCGGTTTCCAATTGCTGAAGCACTTCTGCATACCGCTCCGGGTTAACCACTATCAGTACACTCTCGAAGTTTTTTGCCGCCGCCCTGACCATGGTGGGCCCACCGATGTCAATATTTTCGATGGCTTCTTCCAAGGTAACGTCGGCTTTGCTGATGGTCTGCTTAAAAGGATAAAGATTTACTGCCACCAGATCAATGGGTACGATACCATGCTCACTCAGCTGCGCCAGATGTTCGGAACTGCGC
>CAZGXM010000034.1:0-28490 GCA_964529795.1 uncultured Thermoanaerobacteraceae bacterium | reverse complement strand
AAAAGAAGGAAGAGCATTAGGAGAAGTAACAAAATTTTTATTTTATAATGCAAGCAGGGTTTACAGCAAACCTTAAATTGAGGATGTGTCTGAAATTGCCGGGAAACAGTGAGGAAACGCTAGTTCTTAAAAATGTTACCTTCAGCTACAACGGGGATGCTCCGGTATTGGAAAAGGTTAATTTTAGTTTTACCAAGGAGTTTTTCCTGTTAAAGGGGCCGTCGGGGGCGGGCAAATCAACCCTGCTGCGGCTGCTGTGCAAGCTGGATGTTCCCCGGCAGGGGGAAATTTTTTATCGCGGGACTTCTTTCAAGGAATGGAACAGCAATCTGCTGCGCATCAAGGTCAGTTATTTGCAGCAGGCGCCGGTGATGCTGCCGGGCACGGTAAAAGAGAACTTGCTGCTGCCTTTTAAGTTCAGGCAGTTGCGCAACGCGGTGCTGCCCGAAGACGGAATAATCGAGGAGTGGCTGGAATATTTTTTGTTGAATGAGATTTCACCGGACCACAGGGCGGACAAATTGTCGGTGGGACAAAAACAGCGGCTGGCGTTAATTCGCTCGCTGCTGTTAAATCCCGAAATACTGCTGTTAGACGAACCCACTGCATCATTGGACCCTGAAGCGCGCAGGCTGGTGGAGCATTTGCTGGAAAGACTTAATAGAGAGAGCGGGATTGGTATTATCATGGTCAGTCATAATGATTTCCTGCCTACCGGTGTAACAGTGCGCCGGGTTTTTCTTGCGAACAGGGGCTTGGAGGAAAGAACCGATGGCACTGATTAACTTAAGCGCATATCAGCTTGTATTTGGTCTAATTTTTATTCTTGCGGCAGGTTTTAGTTCCATTGCCCTGAACTTGGGACTGCACCGGGATATTTTCTGGGGCACGGTGCGCATGATCTCCCAACTGGTGTTAATGGGTTATATCTTAAAATACGTTTTCCAGCTTAATTCACCGTGGCTGGTCCTGCTTGTCTTTACGGTAATGATCGTGTTTGCCGCCAATATTATTAAGGGCAGGGTAAAAGAAAATAAAATTGCCTATTATACCCCCACCCTCGTTTCCATGTTTTTAAGTTATATGGTGGTAACTTACCTGGTGACAGCCGTTGTTATCAATGTCGACCCCTGGTATCACCCCCGCTATTTTATCCCCCTGGGGGGCATGGTGGTGGGGAATTCCATGAATGCCATAGCCATTTCTCTGGAAAGGTTGTTTAGCCAGCTGCGGGACAAGGTGGCGGTGGTGGAAACGTATCTTTCCCTGGGGGCGGATTACAGGGAAGCATCAGCGGCTATTACCCGGGAGGCCATTGCCGCCGGCATGATACCGGCGGTCAACTCCTTGATGGGCATGGGAATTGTTTTCCTGCCCGGGATGATGACCGGCCAGATTTTGGCCGGTGCAGACCCTATTCTGGCCATCAAGTACCAGCTTGTAATTATGATGATGATTGTGGGCGCTACGGCCATGGGCAGCATCCTGGTAACCCTGCTGGTCCGCCGCCGCTGCTTTTCGGCGGATGGCAGGCTGCTGGTACGTTAGCTTTGCTTCCCGCTTATTTCCTAAAATTTCCTAAAATTTCTGTTGACAGGATACAGCCGGATAAGATATAATTGACAAAAATTAAAGCAGAGTTTAGTTTGAGTTGAGCCTAGCTTAGGGAGATTAGCAGAGCAGAGCGGAGTGTGCTTGATTACGGGCTTTGAGCCGTATTTTACCTGAAGGGGAATCTGTGTTTGGATATTTTCTTTTGGGCGCTCCGGTATTTGTCAATATATCTTCGGCAGTAAGCCGGTAGGTCTTGACTTGGACTTACCGGCTTTTCGTATGTTTTTTTCCGGGAAAGCTGGCAGTGTAACAAGGAGGGAGAGTTATGACCTTGGGACTGGATGGTGTGGTCAAAGGGGACGGGGAGCAAAACCCCGGCGGTGGACTTGTTGAGGTGGGCGGTATCCATTTTGGGGGCGGGGAATTTCATTTTTTGGCCGGCCCCTGTGCCGTGGAGAGCAGGGAACAATTATTGACAATTGCCCGGGCTGTGGGTGAGATGGGAGCCGCTGTCCTGAGGGGCGGGGCCTATAAACCCAGGAGTTCACCCTACTCCTTTCAAGGGCTGAAAGAAGAAGGCCTGGATTTACTGCTGCAGGCTAGGGAAGTTTCGGGGTTACCCATAGTTACCGAAGTGGTCAGTGTGGCCCATGTGGAGCAGGTGGCGGCCTTTGCCGACCTGCTGCAGGTAGGTGCCCGAAACATGCAGAATTTCGAGCTGCTGCGCAGGCTGGGGCAAATTAACAAGCCGGTTTTACTGAAAAGAGGCCTGGCCGCCACCATTGAGGAGTGGCTATCTGCTGCCCAGTATATTGCAGCGGAAGGCAACACCCGGATTATTTTGTGCGAGCGGGGCATTCGCACCTACGAGAGCGCTACCCGTTTTACCCTGGATTTAAGTGCCGTCCCCCTGGCCAAATCACTTTCCGGATACCCGGTGATTGTCGACCCCAGTCACAGTACCGGCCGGGCGGAACTGGTGGTACCCATGGCCAAAGCAGCGGTAGCTGTAGGCGCTGACGGGCTGTTGGTGGAGGTTCATAATTCCCCCGAGGATGCTTTATGTGACGGGAAACAGTCACTGGAACTGGAAGCCTTTGGCCGGATGGTGAAGGAACTGGCGCCCTTTATCAATGCCGCAGGCAGGTCCCTGCGAAAGCCCGGAAAACGGTCCGGTTTGGGCAGCTGCAAGCAAATTTCAGGCGGAAACAAGTATTATCCTTCTGCGGAGCAGTTTTTAACACGAGCCCGAAACGGTGAAAAGGTGATTCCCGTCTATACCGAGATCATGCTGGATAATGAAACTCCGGTTACTGCCCTGATGAAACTGGGGCAGACCCCCTATTCCTTTATTCTGGAAAGTGTGGAGGGAAGTGAGCAGATTGCCCGCTATTCGTTTGTCGGCAATGACCCTTATTTGGTGTTTCAGACAGAGGGGGACAGTATCAAAATCGGTACGGCGGAAAACGGGGAGGCTTTCCCCAATAAGGAGTTCATCTGGAAGGAAAGAAAAGGTGTGCGGCCCCTGGATGAACTACAGCGTCTCCTGGGCCGGTATACCGCCCGGGGAGAGCAAAATCTGCCGCGTTTTTTCGGCGGTGCTGTGGGCTATATGGGTTTTAACGGGGTAGGGTATTTTGAACCGGTCCTGAAAAAGGGTTGTACGCCTGAAGCGGGCATTGCCGACGTCAACCTGCTATTTACCAGGTCAGTGTTAATTTTTGACCACCTGAAAGGGACGCTGAAAGTGGTGGTCAACACCTTGCCCGGCGATGACCCGCAGCAGGCCCATTCCCGGGCTCGCCGCCTGATCCACAGTATTCTCGGGCGGTTGAAAAAGAGTGTCAGCCTGCCCGGGGTGGAAGCAGGTGCGGGCAGCCAGGAGTTAAATGCCGGCAGCAATTTTAGCAGGGAAGAGTTTTGTGCCGCTGTGGAAAAAGCCAAGGAATACATTAATAGCGGTGACATTTTTCAGGTTGTTTTATCCCAGCGCTTTTCCCTGCCAGCAAATTTTGACCCGTTAAAGCTGCTGCGCTGTCTGAAAACCGTCAATCCTTCGCCCTATATGTTTTATCTCAGTTTGGGTGAACTGGCTTTGGTGGGGGCCTCCCCGGAAATGCTGGTGCGGCTGGAAGAAGATGAGGTGAGCTTGCGGCCTATTGCCGGTACTCGCAGGAGAGGTAAGGATGCCGAAGAAGACAGGGCGTTGAGCCGGCAGCTGGTTAATGATGAAAAAGAACAGGCGGAGCACGTAATGCTGGTGGACTTGGGCAGAAACGACCTGGGCCGGATATGCAGGTTTGGTACGGTTACCGTGGAGGAATTCGCCAAGGTGGAATACTTCTCCCATGTGATGCACCTGGTCTCCCGGGTCAAGGGAAAGGTACTGCCCGGGGTAACGCCATTGGCTGTCCTGGCTGCAGCCTTTCCCGCCGGAACAGTGTCCGGGGCACCGAAAATCCGTGCCATAGAAATTATAAACCAGTTGGAAAAAGGACCCCGGGGGCCCTACGCCGGTATGGTGGGATACATTTCCTACCATGGTCAGATGGATACATGCATCAATATTCGTTCCGTTACCATTCACCGGGGGCAGGCCCATGTCCAGACCGGTGCGGGTATCGTGGCAGACTCCCAACCGGACAAGGAGTATGAGGAAACTTTAAATAAAGCCCGGGCAATGCTTCAAGCCATTGTCATGGCCAGGGGGGTGAGGGGTAATGACGGTACTGGTGATTGATAACTATGATTCCTTTACTTACAATCTGGTGCAAATAATTGGTGATTTGGGGCTGCCGGTGGTGGTCAGGCGTAATGACCAAACGACTCTGGCGGAAGTAGAGGCTCTTGCTCCCAGCCATATAGTTATCTCACCGGGACCCGGTACTCCGGGGGATGCGGGAATTTCCAAGGAAATAATCAACCATTTTTACAAAACTGTTCCCATCATGGGAGTCTGCCTGGGTCACCAGTGCCTGGCGGAAACATTTGGCGGCAGAGTGGAAAGAGGAGAAAAACCGGTACACGGGAAGGCCTCGAAGGTTTTTCACAGTGGTCAGGGCATATTCGCGGGGCTGCCCAACCCTTTTTCCGCCACCCGGTATCATTCTCTCGTTGTATTGGAAGACGGTCTGCCGCAGGAATTGGGGATTGTTGCCCGCACTGAAAGGGGGGAAATAATGGCTATCAAACATCTGCTCCATCCATCCTGGGGCGTGCAGTTCCACCCGGAATCAATCCTGACTCCCCATGGCAGGCAGCTGGTAGCGAATTTCCTGAGAAGTTAATCTTCCGATATCAAAGTCGAGCTTCGAACATCGAAAAGAGTTGAGCTTAGTTCAGGAGAGGAGAGGTTAGTATGCAGAGAACCATTAACAAACTGGTGGAAAGGCAGCACCTGGAAAGTAATGAGGCCCGGGAGGCCATGGGTTTGATCATGTCCAATCAGGTTACTCCGGCCCAGGTTGCGGCCTTTATGACTGCATTGAGGATGAAGGGAGAAACTCCCGAAGAAATTGCCGGTTGTGCGCTGGCCATGCGGGATAAGGCGGTGCCGCTGTCCGTGCGCCGGCCTGTTGTTGACACCTGCGGTACCGGCGGGGACCGGCTGGGTACGTTTAATATATCCACCACCGTGGCTTTCGTAGTGGCCGGTGCCGGGGTGGCGGTGGCCAAACACGGCAACCGTTCGGTATCCAGCAAAAGCGGCAGCGCTGATGTGCTGGAGGCCCTGGGGGTAAAAATTGATTTGGCGCCGGAGCTGGTGGAGCGGTGCTTGGCGGAAACAGGTATTGGTTTTCTTTTCGCGCCCACTTTCCACCGGGCTATGAAGTATGCCGCCGGACCCCGTAAGGAACTGGGTTTTCGTTCCATATTCAATCTACTCGGTCCTTTGACCAATCCCGCCGGGGCAAAGTACCAGATTGTCGGTGTTTACCAGCGCCACTTGACCCCGGTATTGGCCCGGGCGCTGTTAAATATTGGCATTCAACGGGCCATGGTGGTCCACGGTGCTGACGGCATGGATGAGATAACCCTGACCGGTACCACTTTTGTCAGTGAGGTCCGGGACGGCAGTATCAGGGACTACCAGATTACACCTGAAGAATTGGGCCTGGAAAGATGTACCCCGGCAGAATTAACCGGCGGTACCGCAGAAGATAATGCAGTAATTACGAAAAGAGTGTTGTCCGGAGAGGAACGGGGCCCCAAACGGCAGGTAGTGCTGTTAAACGCTGCTGCTGCCCTCTGTTTATGTGATAAGGCAGGTAGCCTGCAGGAGGGTGTACTGTTGGCAGCGGAAATTATTGACCATGGGCTGGCCATGGCCAAATTGGAACAACTGATTTCCGCCAGCAGCCGTTTGGCGGGGGAGGCCGCTGACTGCGCATTTTTACAGCAAAAAACGGGGGCGGATAAGGTTCATGTCAGACTTTCTTAAAAAAATCCGGGCAGTCAAAGAACAGGAGGTAGAGAATGGCCGCCGGGAACTGCCGCTGCCAGTATTAAAAGAGCAAATTGAAAGCAGCAGTTTCCGTGCCGGAAGTTTTTCCCGGGCATTTTCCGGACCGGGTTTGCAGGTTATTGCCGAGGTGAAAAAAGCCTCGCCTTCCAGGGGAATCCTGCGCCAGCAAAGGGATATAAAGAGTTTGGTGGCCGCTTATGAACGCGGTGGTGCAGCGGCCATATCGGTCCTTACCGAAGAGCGCTTTTTTAAAGGCAGTTATCAAACCCTGGCCCGGGTGGCATCTCAGACGAGCCTGCCCGTGTTGCACAAGGAATTTATCATTCACCCGTGGCAGATATACCGGGGGCGTGCTGCCGGAGCGGCAGCAGTATTACTGATTGTCGCCCTGCTTACCGGCAGGCAGCTGGAGGAGTTATATTTTCAGGCCCGGGAACTGGGAATGGATTGCCTGGTGGAAGTACATAACCGCCGGGAACTGGAACGGGCAAAGAAACTGAAACCGGCTGTGATCGGTGTAAATAACCGGAATTTAAAAACTCTTACGGTGGAAATAAAGACTTGCCTTGATTTGGCGGGGGATTTGCCTGATGCCGCTGTAAAAATAGCTGAGAGCGGTATCAGGACCGGCCATGATGTCCGGAAGATTGCGGGCGCCGGGTTTGACGGGGTGCTGGTGGGCGAGGCGCTGGTAGAGGACAGCAGTCCGGAAAAGTTATTGGCACAATTCAGGGCGGCGGGTGCTGTTTATGTCTAAACCCCTGGTAAAAATCTGCGGCTTGACCAAAGCCTTTCAGGCCCGGGCCGCACTGGCACTGGGTGCCGATGCCGTAGGTTTGGTTTTTGTAAAGGAAAGCTCCCGCTACGTTTCTGCGGAACAGGCTGCAGCAATTGGCAGGTGTGTCAGAAATGGGAAATCAGCGGTGGGGGTGTTTGCCGACCACCCCCTAGAACAGGTAGTAGAGCTGGTCAACCGGCTGTCACTCAATGCCGTGCAGTTGCACGGGCGGGAAACCCCTGACTACTGCCGGCGGTTAAGAAACTCTTTAAAGAATGTAAAGGTTGGCCCCTGGCCCTTCCTGGTGAAATCTTTTGCCGTCCGTGGGCCGGAAGTTTTTCAGGAAGTGGATGGCTACGTCAGCCGGGTGGATGGTGTGCTGCTGGATACCTATCATCCCCAAAGTGCGGGGGGCACGGGAAAAAGGTTTAACTGGGAGCTGGCGGCGGAATTCAAGAGACACTGGCCCGATAAGCCGCTGGTCGTGGCCGGGGGCTTAAACGGCGAGAATGTATCCGACTTGATTTTGCAGGTAAACCCGTGGGGTGTGGATGTTTCCTCAGGGGTGGAAAATAAGCCCGGGGATAAATGTTTGGAGAAGATTGCCGCTTTTTTGCACCGGGTAAGGGAGACTGGCACGGTGAGGAGAGGATAAAATTATGGGAGTAACTAGAGTTGAGACAGTGCTTAATATGAGCAATGGCTATTTTGGTGAATTTGGCGGGCAGTTTGTGCCGGAAACTTTGATGTCCGCCTTGGAAGAATTGGCAGAAGCGTACCGGTATTACACCGCCCGGGATGATTATTGGGCGGAGCTTAATGCCTACTTCCGGGACTTTAGCGGCCGGC
Organism: uncultured Thermoanaerobacteraceae bacterium; assembly: GCA_964529795.1. Lineage (GTDB taxonomy): Bacteria > Bacillota > JADQBR01 > JADQBR01 > JADQBR01 > CAZGXM01. The sequence continues at coordinate 20,844 of CAZGXM010000034.1, read as the reverse complement.
CTACGCCGCTGTTTTTGGCGCCCCGGTTATCGGCACGGTATTCCCGCCAGGGCCTGAAAACGAAAGTTTATCTCAAACGGGAGGATTTAAATCATACCGGTGCCCATAAGATTAACAATGCTTTGGGACAGGTCTTGCTGGCGAAAAAGATGGGGAAGAAACGGATTATTGCCGAGACCGGGGCCGGGCAGCACGGGGTGGCAACAGCCACTGTCTGCGCCCATTTTGGTCTCAAATGCCGTATTTACATGGGAGCGGTAGATATGCGGCGCCAGGCTTTAAATGTTTACAAAATGCGATTGCTGGGTGCGGAAGTGGTACCGGCAACCGGCGGCACGCAGACTTTGAAAGATGCGTGTAACGAAGCCATCAGGGACTGGGTTGCAAACGTCGGCGATACCCATTACATCATCGGTTCCGTGGTGGGCCCCCATCCTTACCCCATGATGGTGCGGGATTTTCAAAAAGTTATTGGCGAAGAGACAAAAGAGCAGGTACTGGAAAAAGAGAGGCGGCTGCCTGATTATATCATTGCCTGTGTGGGCGGTGGCAGCAATGCCATGGGGATCTTTTACCCTTTTCTCCAGGAAAAGGACGTGAAGTTAATCGGCATTGAAGCTGCCGGTGCGGGCCTGAAGACAAAACGGCACGCAGCTTCCCTTTGTGAAGGCAGCAAAGGAGTACTGCACGGCGCGTTCAGCTACATTCTTCAGGACAAGTACGGCCAGATTAAAGAAGCCCATTCCATTTCCGCCGGCCTGGATTACCCCGGGGTTGGCCCCGAACATGCCTGGCTCAAGGATAGCGGCAGGGTTAAGTACCTGGGGGTAACGGACCGGGAGGCTTTACAGGCCTTTCATCTTCTCACTCAATTGGAGGGGATTATCCCGGCCCTGGAAAGCGCCCATGCCCTGGCTTTTCTGGAAAAGATGGAAAGATATTTTAACGGTAAAAATGGAGATGAGGTCATTATTGTCGTAAACCTTTCCGGGAGAGGCGATAAGGATATTGATACCGTGCGGAAGGAGGAGAAAGCCGGTGAATAAAAGTTTTACCAACCGTCTTGACACTGTTTTTGCCCGGGCACGGGAAAAAGGGGCAAAAGTCTTTATGCCCTTTATAACCGCCGGCGACCCTTCTCTGGAACAGACGGAAAAAATAGTTACCGCGATGTGCTGCGGCGGCGCGGACATCATTGAACTGGGTGTACCCTTTTCTGACCCGCTGGCGGACGGCCCGGTTATTCAAAGAGCTTCCTACCGCTCATTGGAAAACGGGACTAATTTACCCCGGGTATTGGCTCTGGTCTCCCGGATGCGGCAAAACAACATGCTGGGAAGCACACCTGTGGTCTTACTGCTGTACTATAATACCGTCTATGCCTACGGGGTGGAGAAATTTGCCCGGGATGCCGCAGCCGCCGGCGTGGACGGGGCAGTGGTGCCCGACCTGCCGCTGGAAGCAGGGCAAAGCCTGCGCCGGTTGGGGAAACAGGCAGGGTTATCCTTGATAGCAATGGTGACGCCCACCACCGGCAGGGACAGGGCCAAAAAAATAGTGGACCATGCTGCCGGATTTATCTATTATACTGCAGTTACCGGTGTCACCGGTAAAAGAGACACCGTCCGCCAGCAGCTGGCTGCGGAAATAGACCGGTTGAAGCAGATTACCGATTTGCCCGTGCTGCTTGGTTTTGGTATTGCCAACAGAGAACAGGCCCGGCAGGCGGTACGGTTTGCCGATGGTATTATTATGGGCAGCGCTTTGGTGGAGCTGGTGGAAAAGCATCCTGCCCGGGAACTGCCGGCACGGCTGGAGACTTTCGTCAGGGATATCAAAACAGTGTGTTAAATAAACTCGGATTTTTTTGAACCCTCCAGGGGTTCTTTTTTTGTAATTATTTGCTGCAGGAGTTGCGCCGGGATAAACAGAAATAATAATCAGTGCAGGCCCGGGATAAAATTTTTCTCAAAGTATGGCTGTAACTTGCCGGTTGTTCCCACGATATAAATATTTGGGGTTAAATTCATACATATATTACCAATTGGAGGACATGTGATGAGGTTAAAAATAGGGGTATTGGTAGCGGTTTTGCTAATTTCTTTTGGTTTGGGCTTGTATTACTACCAGCCGCAGGAACAGGGCGACTTCACCGGGAAAAACCGGCAGGGTACCGGTTTCAGACTTCGTCCCGGTCCCCGGGGCGACGGGGGCATAGCCGCTGGCGGCGAACCGGTTGATGACGGTGGCAGTGAACAGGCCGGCAAATCATATTATTACCGGGACAGGGTGGCAATACTTATGTACCATCATATTGATACCCGCGAAAGTACAGCTACCATCAGCCCCGGGCGTTTTACCGCCCAGCTGGATAAATTGGGGGAATTGGGCTATAATTTTATCTCCTTGGAACAGGCTGCCGCCTTTCTTGACGGTCAGGGGCAGGTACCTGCCAATGCCGTGGTGGTAACTTTTGATGACGGTTACGACAGTTTTTACCGGTATGCCTACCCGGCGTTGAAAAGTCGAAACATACCCGCTGCCATGTTTGTCATTGTCGGTCATGTCGGTAAGAATAAAGGGGAAATTCCCAAACTCACCTGGGCGGAAATGCAGGAAATGCAGCGGGACGGTTATACGTTTTACTCCCATACTTACGACAGCCATAAATACGTGCCGGTCAGCGCCAAGGGTGCGGAACGACCGGCACTGGCGGGCCGGGTTTATCGCGCGGTTTACGGGCGGGAGACCCTGGCGGAATTTCGCCGGCGTATCCAGGAAGATTTACATAAATCCAAAGAACTGCTGGAGCAGAACCTGGGCCGGAAAGTGGAATTCCTGGCCCTGCCCTACGGTGCTGCCGGCAAAGACAGCATTAATATTGCGCAGCAACTGGGCTTTAAATACATTCTTTCCACGGAAGCCGGGTTGAATGATGCTAACACGTCCAAGACTCACCTGCTCCGGTTTAATGGCGGCAGTCCCAAACTGGACGGTATGGCCATTCACCGGGAAATCATGGGACACCTGTAAAACTGTAACTGCGGGGTAGAAGATATGCTCGAAGCTTTGGTTGTTTTGGGGGTTCTTGCGGCATCAATACTGTTTTTACTGTTCTTGCTGGCAATCAATTATTTTCTTAACCCCCAGTATCAGATCAGTTTCAAGCGGCGTGTCTATCGCTTTCTATTTATAATATTCATTGGCACGATTTTTTCCCTGGCCGGTTGGCTGGGCGTCGTGGGATGGGACTCCGCCCTGGAGACAACCAAAAACCGGGCGAGAGAAGTGGGCTTGTTTTTCCAGCGCGGGGATGCCAGGGTTTACGATGTAATAGTACTGGGTGGGGAACCGGAAGGGATAGCAGCTGCTGTTGCCGCGGCCCGGGCCGGAGGTGAAACGCTGCTGGTCGTTCAACGCCCGCGTCTAGGAGGCTTGATTACCTACAGCTGGTTAAACATGCTGGATATGAATTACGGGCCGGATAGGGAACTGCTTACCAGAGGCATATTTGCCGAATTTTTTCAAGCCGTGGGCGGCGCCGCCTTTGACATCAAACAAGCGGAACAGTTTTTCACCAAACTGGTAAGTGAAGAAAAAAAACTGACGGTTATTTACCGGCGCAAACTTTTATCACCTATCATTGGCTGGGACAGGGAAACCTTGGTGGGGATCAAGGTACAGCATGAAGAGAAATCAGAAAAATATTTTGCCCGGCGGTTTGTTGATGCCACCCAGGATGCTGATTTGGCGGCGGCAGCCGGGGTGTCTTATACGCTGGGGGCTGAAGATGTGGGCTGGGACAGGGTTATGTCCAGCACCCTGGTATTTCAGTTGGCCGGTGTGGATTGGCCTGCTGTCAGGCACTATTTGGCCGCAGATGGGGCGGATTTTACCGGCAGCACCAAAAAGTCTGCCTGGGGTTTTCAGGAGTTTGTCAAGGATTACAAGGCCGGGAATGACCGCTTCCGCCTGCGCAGCTTAAACCTGGGACTGCAAAATGACGGTACCGTGATGGTCAACGCCTTACAGATTTTCAATGTGGATGGCCTGGATAGAAATTCCCGGGAGCAGGCCATGCTTGAGGCAAAAGCAGAGGTTGACAGGATTGTGCCCTTTTTGCGGGAAAATGTCCCCGGTTTCCGTGAGGCAACACTGGTAGCAACCGCACCGGAACTGTATGTAAGGGAAACCCGGCATATTGCCGGCGAATACCGGCTAAATATTAACGATATCATGGAAAATAGGGATTTTCCCGACCGCATTGCTCTGGCTTCTTATCCTGTGGACATCCAGGCCATGTCGCCGGAGGATTGGGGCTATGTTATCGGCAACCCTGCCAAGTATGCCATCCCGCTCAGGTGCCTGGTGCCTTTAACAGTGGAAAACCTTCTGGTGGTGGGCCGCTCGGCAAGTTTCACCTCTTTGGCGGCGGGAAGCGCCAGGGTTGTGCCGGTGGGAATGGTAACCGGGCAGGCTGCGGGAGTGACTGCGGTTTTGTCCTTAAAAAAAGGAGTCAAAGTACGAGACATTACCAATAATTCACTATTGGTTCAGCAAATACAGAAAAAACTGGTAGAGCAGGGTGCATACCTGGAAGCTTTTTCAATAAAGCAGGAAAAAAACAATCACTGGGCTTATAATGCAGTAAAGGCTCTGCGTCCCATGGGGTTAATCATCGAGGGTTACGACAATAAATTAAGTCTTTCCGAGACCATCAGCGACCTGTCCTTTGCCAACCTCCTCTACCAGGCCATGGAACGTGCGGTTCCCCGGCACGTACCGGACAAGGGGAAAATTTTTTCTCTTACTGCAAACGTGGGGTTGTACCCGAAAAAAATGCTGGAGATATTGGCCGTGGCGCACGGGCTGCCGGAATACTATCTTGCTTATGATGCCGACGACCTCTACCGGCTAATGGTTGAACGGGGTATGATCGGCAGGGAATTTCAGCAGCATTATGACCCCAACCGCCTGTTAAGCAGGGGCCAAGCATATGTCCTGGTATTGGATACGGTCCGGTATTACCGGGAGGAGACACCTTAATTCAGGTGTTTCCGCCATGCTTTTTAATGATATTCAAGGCATGGTCAACCTTTTTCCCGGGTGCTACAAAGGCCTGGTACATATAAAACGGTCCCTGCGAGCTGTCCGGTGCAGCTTAAATTTCAAACGTTGCCTGTTTAACAACAGCAGATTTTGAGGATATTGCCACTATCCTGGTAAAACCTGCCAGGCCAATACCGGATGATATCAACTGGCGTTTAATGTCGCCAACTGAGTCTCCGAAGAAGTTCTGCTGTTTGCCCACGGTAAAGAAATACCGGTAGCCCTGTTTACGTGCTATGCTGACCGCCTGCGCTGGTGGCCTGCCGGGCCAGGAAATGGCGGCGGTATTTTCGCCAATGACAGTTGAGATTTTTGCCGTGACCTTGGTCAGGTCTTTTTCCACTCGTGTTTTATATTGAGAAACAGATTCTCCGGTTTTTTGGTGCAAGGCATCGGGTTCATAGGCGTCGCTGCCTATTTCAAATACGCCCGAACGGGCCAAATCCCTTATTTGTGCCCAAGTCAGGGGTGCCGGTGTCAATTTTTCGCTGCTGTCAATAAAGCTTCCCCGGACGAAAAGCAGTGCATGGAAATTATAATTTTCCAGGACCGGCAGTACCCGGGAATAAGCGCTGGCATAGCCGTCCTCAAAAGTTATCACAACAGCTTTCTCCGGTATACTGGCGCCATCCTGCATATATTGGACCAACTGGCTTGTCGTCAGGGTTTTATAGCCATTTTCCTTTAAATATTTCATTTGCCTGCGGAAGTCCGCAATGCTTTCGGTGTATGGGTTCACTTCCCTGGCTTCGCTTATTTCATGGTACAGCAGTACCGGCACACCCCTGTTGTTACTTTCCACTACATACCGGTACGTTCCCTCTTGCAGGGGCCTGCCGTTGATATTCGCTTCCCAGGAGAGAGTTTGCTTACCCTTGGTCAACGGCTTGTCTTTGAATGGTGTGGCCAGGGTTTTGCCGTCCTCGTTTAAAACCTTCACAGTTATAAAACCGGCTTCTTTTAAAGTAAACTGAAAGGATACTTTTTTGGCAGCCGGTTTTTTTCCCACATTCGGTTTCGCCGGTTGATCAACCTTATCGCTGCCGGGTGCTGTTTCGCCGGGAAGTTTTTTTCCTGTTCCGGCACTGCCGCCTGTTTCCTCCTTTTCCTGCAGTTGCCCGGCGTTATTTACTGTTTCTCCGGGTTCCGGGTTTACCACTGCGGCGCCTTCCTCATGCTGGGAGCCGGGATGCGTTGCTTCGCTGTCATGAGAGGTGGCTGCAACTTCTTCCTTATGCCCTCCCCCTTCAGGCCCGACAATGTTTATACCAATAACTGAAAGACCGAGCAGAAAAGTAAGTGCAAATAGTACCGTGCCGGTAATGACCAAAGTCAGCCAGTAACGCATCTCGCCACCCCCTTTTTACGAAAAATATTCAGTAATCGCTAAATTTATTTCCTGAACAAACCTTATTTCTACATTTGTGAAAAAATTCCTTTAAAAATGGGACAAGATTTTGCAACAAATTAGTACGTATTGAGAGACGGGAAATAGAAGGACTATTATCTGCATACAAAATCCTCTGCGTATAAAACCGGCGGCAAATCTTACATACTAGCAATGACTTGGAAAAAATCAGCTGAGAGGTAAAAAAATGGAATGGAAAAATCTTTACCGCAAGTACCAAAACAGAGACCGTTACCGGGAGATTTTCCGTACTGTCAGCCGCCACGGTTTCAGTTTTTTACTGCAGCGCCGGGGAATACGCAGTATCAGCTACTGGCGGCAGCGACTTTTGCCTCATTATCCCAAACCGGCGGTGCCGGTTGATGTCTCCCCGCGGGTACTGACGCTGCCCGAAAGGGTACGCCTGCTGTTTGAGGACCTGGGCCCCACATTTGTCAAACTGGGCCAGGTTTTAAGTACGCGCCCGGACCTGGTGCCCCGGGAATACGCCCGTGAATTTTGCGCGCTGCAGGATGAAGTGGGGGAATTCGATGCAGGCGAGGTGCGCCGGCAGTTCATCAGGACATGGGGACGCCCGCCGGAAGTAATATTCCAGGGTTTTGACTATCAACCTGCTGCCGGTGCCTCTATTGCCCAGGTGCACCGGGCCAGGCTGCCGGGTGGCCGCGATGTGGCGGTGAAGGTACAGCGTGCCGATGTAAAAAGGTTGATGGAAAAAGACCTGGCCATATTAAGGGATATGGAAAAACTGCTGCAGCGTTCCGTCGTGGGGAGGGTGTGTGATGTTGCAGAAATTAACCATATCTTCACCCGGCAGATAAAAAGGGAACTGGATTTTACCGTAGAAGCCCTGAACATGGAACGTTTTGAGGAAGTTTTTGCCGGCAGTGGTATCAGGGTGCCCGGGGTACACTGGGCTTACACGTCCCAGCGGGTTTTAACCATGGACTGGGTGGACGGAATAGCTGCCAAGCAGGCGGTGCGCAGGTATGCCGGGAAAAAGGAGGGCGGCGAATTTGCAATAAAAGTGCTGCATGCCGTGCTGCTGCCTTTTTTCCGCCAGGGTATTTTTCACGGTGACCCGCATCCGGGCAACGTATTTTGGTTGGATGGCGGCGAACTGGCTCTGGTGGATTTCGGTATTACCGGACGCCTGGACGAGGAGTTTCGTTTTACCGTTGCCGAACTGATGCTGGCTATTAATGAAAAAGATACCTGTTCCGTAGTCGATATCACAAAAAAAATCGGCGTGGTTACAAAACCCGTAAATGAAGAACATCTTTACCAGGATGTATCCGAGATGTTGGACCGGGCGGCGGGATTGAGCAGCGGCGGCATCAGTTTCAGCCACCTGATCAACGGTATGATTGATATTGCCTTGAATCACGGTATCAAGATGCCGGGTAGTTTTTTTCTGTTGGGGAAAGCCATGCTTACCGCCGAGGGCCTGGCCCGGCAATTTGACCCTAATATCGATGTGGTCGGGGTGGCCCGGCCGCTGGCATTGGCTTACCTGAAAAACCACCTGCAGCCAACTTTTACCCGGGAGCGGATTTACAAGCAAAGTGCCAACCTTGTCAAGGGCTTCCTTGCCTTTCCGAAAGACTTTGCCCGGGTTATCGCCAATCTTGCCCAGGGAGAGCTGAAGATTGTTTTTGTTCACCGGGGCCTGGAACTTTTATATGATAAACTCGACGTGGCATCCACCCGCCTGGCAATCAGTTTGATTGTTATGGCCATGATGGTCAGTTCGGCGTTGATCATTCATGCCAATCCCGGACCCATGTGGCGTATCGGTTACCCGCTGTTGGGCATAATCGGTTTTACCACTGCGTCAGTGCTGGGGGCCTGGATGATTATTGGTTTAATTAGAGATGGCAAGATACGCTGAATAAAAGCTGCAGGAAAAAATTTTTTGCAAGATTTCCGGGATTGGGATAGTATTTATATGTAAAATGCAGTGTTTTTAAATATTTACATTAAGCGCGTGCTCGAAAAGGAGCTTATTCTTTAGAGACTTTTCGAACATCCTCATTAAGAAAAAGTAAGAAAAAGTCCAACAGGCAGGGAGCATGGGCATGGACCGGTTGATGGATGAAGTTTTGGTGGGACTGTGTTTGGACGGGGACCGCGAAGCCTTCGCCGAAATTGTCCGCCGCTATCAAAAACAAATATATAGTTTGACTTTTCGTTTAACCAATGACAGTGACGAAGCCCAGGATTTGGCCCAGGAAATATTCCTTCACCTGTACCAGGTGCTGGATAAATTTGATGGCAGCAGGAAGTTTTTTTCCTGGATGTACAAGGTGGCTACCAATTACTGTTATACAGCCTTAAAGAAGAAGGCGCCCAGTGAAATTTCATTGGAAAAAATCATTGACTTTACGCCGTTACGGCCGGGTGACCACGGGCAGCCCGAAGACCACTGCGAAACCAGGGAGACGCAGATGCTGGTCAGGGAAGCCATCCGGCAGTTGCCGGAGAAGTACCGCATACCGCTGGTCCTAAGGTACCTGGAAGACTTCAGCTACCGCGAGATAGCCGAAGCCATGGATGTACCTGTTACTACGGTAGAAACGCGACTTTACCGGGGGAAAGCATTGTTGCAGAAAAAGTTGGCCATTGTCTTGGAAAGGGGGGGACAGCATGAGATGTCAAGAAGCTAAACAGTATATACACAGTCATCTGGACGGGCAACTGACGGGAACACAACAGAAAGCACTTTACCGACATTTGTCTGCATGTCCTTCCTGTCAAAAAGAGTTAAATGTGGTACGCCGGGTGAATAAGCTGCTGGATGAGAGCTGTACACCTGTAGAACCACCCGCCAGTTTCACCAGTATGGTCATGCGGCAGATACCCGGTGCGCCTGAGGTGGAAACCTGCCCGGCGCAAAAAAAACGGAAAAGGGTCAAAAAAGGCTTCTCTCCGGGCAGTTGGCTTAATTCCATGTTGGATATGGAAACCAGGGCGTTGTTGGCCATGTCATATTTTGTCATTTTTGTGGCCATTGGTGTGCTGTTTGCCTATGGCAGTAACCAGTTAAATGCCCTCACCCCGTTACAACAAGGTAATGAACCGGAGATGTCCGGTAAAATTTTCAACCACCGGGACGACGAACAAAAGCCCCAAGAGGACACCGGGGATGACAGTGTCGGTAAGGATGCAGGTGTGAAAGACCGGCAGAATCCGCCTGCCCGGAGCGTGGTGCCAACCACACCTGACAAGTCTGATAGTAGTGATGCGGGTAACAGGCTGCAAATAAGTGATAATCCGGATTTTGAGCCGGTTTCTCCCACTGTGATTTTAACATCGGTGGTCACGGACACCAAATTAATGAATATTCACCCGGTCTGGGGTAAAGACGGCAAGATTTTCTACCTGTCCCGGCGTAAAACCGGTGAAGAGCGTTACACTGTCTGGGAAACATCGCCTGACGGCCGGGACAGCAAAATGATTTCCAGCGGTGGGTACGGTTTGCCTGTGTTGGCAGGCGGCGGCGTTTGGTCTCCCGACCGTTCGGAAATAGCTTATGTTACCAGGCGTAACGGTTACCTGGAAATATGGGTGGATGACCTGGCCGGTAACGGGACGGACCTGACAATTGACACCACCGGAAAAGCTATTGAAAGGGCGAAAAACGGTGAAGACCTCTGGGCATATAACCCGGTGTGGTCTTCGCAGGGAGAAATTGCCTATCTCACCACCCGTTCCGACAATGTGGACATCATGGCCATTAATACCGACGGCATTAACCGGGTGGTTACCATGACTCCGGCTGTGGAGACCAATCCCGCCTGGTCTCCCGATGGGGAAAAAATAGCCTACTTCCGCTCCATGACCGGGGAGGAAGGAGAGACTACCAACGAGATTTATGTTGTAAACAAGGACGGCAGCAACCCGCAAAGGGTAACTTCCGGCTTTGCAGCGAAATCCATGGTCCCCGCCTGGCATCCCAATGGTAAGATGCTGGCGGTTAACGTAGGCAAAACGGATGAGCAATCCCGGGACGATAAAGGAATTTGGCTGGTGAATTTGGAGACGGGTGCTAATACCCAGCTGACCAAAACAGGCGGCGGCCGGCTTGTTTCCTGGGCTCCCGACGGCAGCAAGCTTGCCTTTACCGATACAAATGGCGTTTTGCACGTATTATATTTAAAGGATGACTTGACTGTACAAATTATTTACAAAGTAGTGCCCGGAACCGGCGGGCAAAAGGAAGTTTGGGTTGACTGGGCTGACGACTCCCAGCGGTTACTGTTCGACTGGGATAACGCCGGCACTGCCCGGGGCATATGGATTGCCACTCTGCCCGCCGTTAATGCAGAGAGGCAGGCGGAAAACCAGCGTGAGAATTAAATCATATGACCGGATGTCCTAAACGGTCATAAGTGCAATTAACCCAAAGTGGGAAATCGCGGGGGGTATAGCTGCCGCGATTTCCCCTTTTATTGAAAAAAATTTTCCGGTAACAATATATTTCAAGTTACTTGACAGTTTTCCGGGCAAAGTATTAAGCTAAAGTATGAATTTTTTTCAGATATTGGCGAAAGTTGTTACCGAAGGAGGTGTACCCGTCTCTGACGGGATGTTAAGTGAACTTTATTGCGGAGATTCAAAAAGAACTTGCGGAAAAATTAAAGACTGCCTTAAAAACGGCTGCAGAAGCGGGGGAAATAAATTATGAAGATATTCCCGACTTCATAGTGGAAGTTCCCCGGGAAAAACAGCACGGTGACTTTGCGACCAACCTGGCGCTGTTATTGACCAAGCAGGCTAAAATGCCGCCCCGGGAAATAGCGGCGGCGATTGTGGAAAATTTTCCGGCAGACGGCATGATCGATGAACTGGAAATAGCCGGGCCGGGATTTATCAATTTTAAGCTTAATAACAACTGGCTCTTCCGTGTGGTACCCCACGTGATAAAACGAGGGGGAAATTACGGCACCGGTGATTTCGGGGCAGGCAAAAAAGTGCAGGTGGAATTTGTCAGTGCCAATCCCACGGGGCTGTTACATATGGGTAATGCCCGGGGTGCGGCCCTGGGGGACTCAATTGCCAATTTGCTGGAAGCCGTGGGCTATGATGTCACCCGGGAATTTTTCATTAATGATGCCGGCAACCAGATAGAGAATTTTGCCAGGTCTTTGGAAGCAAGGTACCTGCAGCAGCTGGGCCATGATGTGCCCTTCCCCGATGAAGGATACCACGGTGCTGATTTGATCGACACGGTGAAACGCTTTATTGACCAGGTGGGTGACAAGTACCTAAACGTGGATGCGGAACTGAGACGGGAGATGCTGGTGAAGTATGCTTTGGAAGAGAAGTTGTCCTCCATCAAGGAGGTTTTGACCCGGTTCGGGGTGGAGTATGACGTCTGGTTCAGTGAACAGTCCCTACACGATTCCGGTGAGATAAACGAAACGATCAGACAGCTGGACCAAAGGGGTTACCTGGTGGAACAGGACAATGCCCTCTGGTTTAAGGCTACGGAGTTTGGTGAGGAAAAGGACGAGGTACTGGTTCGTTCCAACGGTATTCCCACTTACTTCGCTGCGGATATTGCCTACCACCGCAACAAGTTCGAGCGCGGTTTTCAATGGGTAATTAATCTCTGGGGCGCGGACCACCACGGGCACGTTTCCCGGATGAAAGGTGCCATGGAGGCGCTGGGGTATGAGCCGGACAGGCTGCAGGTAGTGATTATGCAGCTTGTGCGCCTGTTTCAGGGCGGCGAAATCCTGCGCATGTCCAAGCGGACCGGGAAATACGTAACCCTGAGCGAATTGGTGGAGGAAGTGGGCAAAGACGCTGCCAGGTACTTTTTTGTGATGCGCAGCGCTGACAGTCACCTGGATTTTGATTTGGACCTGGCCAAGTCCCAATCCCAGGACAACCCGGTCTATTATGTCCAGTATGCTCACGCGCGTATTTGCAGTATTCTGCGCCAGGCAGAGGAGGAAGGAAGAAAAATCCCCGGTGTCGATGCGGTGAATTATACTCTCCTGGACACCGGTGCCGAATTGGAACTGCTCGGGAAACTGGCCGAGTTTCCCGAAGTGGTAGCCGGTGCCGCCCGGGCGTTGGCGCCGCACCGGTTGACACGCTACGCCCACGAACTGGCCTCGCAGTTTCACAGCTTTTATACCCACTGCCGGGTGTTGGGAGATGACCCGGCTGTGAGTGATGCCCGGATAATGTTGGCCCTGGCCACCAGGGTGGTCCTGCGAAACGTTTTGGGTCTAATCGGCGTGTCCGCGCCGGAAAGGATGTAGCGGTAGCAATGTGGCACCATAATCTTGACGAAGTTTCCGGATAAAGATAGAATAAATGCGACAATTGGACATACAGGAGGTTTTCTCATGCCGAAATATATTTTTGTCACCGGTGGCGTTGTTTCTTCTCTGGGCAAAGGTATTACCGCAGCTTCCCTGGGGCGCCTTTTAAAAAGCAGGGGGCTGAGAACTGCCATTCAAAAATTTGACCCCTATATCAACATTGACCCCGGCACCATGAGCCCTTACCAGCACGGGGAAGTATTTGTTACCGATGACGGTGCGGAAACCGACCTGGATTTGGGGCATTACGAGCGCTTTATTGATGAAAGCCTCAGCAAGAGCAGTAACGTAACTGCGGGAAAAATTTACTGGGCGGTTATCAACAAGGAGCGGCGCGGTGATTACCTGGGCGGTACCGTTCAGGTGATCCCGCATATTACCAATGAGATAAAAGAAAGGGTATACCGGGTGGCGCGGGAACATAACCCCGATGTGGTGATTACGGAGATTGGCGGTACTGTGGGCGACATTGAATCTCTCCCTTTTTTGGAGGCCATTCGCCAGCTAAAAAGCGATGTGGGCAGGGAAAACGTCATGTATATTCATGTTACCTTGGTCCCCTTTTTACAGGCTGCCGGTGAAGCCAAGACAAAACCCACCCAGCACAGTGTCAAGGAACTGCGCAGTATCGGTATCCAACCGGATGTAATAGTATGTCGTTCCGAAAAACCCCTGTCCAAGGAAATGGAAGAAAAAATAGCGCTTTTTTGTGATATTGACAAGGAAGCAGTCATTCAGGCGGTAGATGCGGATTCCATTTACGAGGTGCCGTTGATACTGGCCAGGGAGGGCCTGGATGAAATTGTCATCAAGCGGCTGGGACTGGAAGCTGATGAGCCGCAGATGGATGACTGGAAAGAGATAGTGGAAAAGATTAAGAAACCGAAAAAAGAAGTAACCATCGCCCTGGTGGGAAAATACGTGGAACTGCAGGATGCCTATATGAGCGTTGTAGAAGCATTACGCCATGCAGGCATTCATTATGAGACAGGCATCAGTATCAAGTGGATTTATTCCGGACTTTTGGAAGAACCCGGCGACCTGAGTGTTCTCAATGGAGCGGATGGAATTTTGGTCCCCGGTGGCTTTGGTGACCGGGGTATTGAAGGGAAAATTGCCGCCGTGCAATATGCCAGGGAAAACCGCATTCCCTACCTGGGCATCTGCCTGGGAATGCAGTTGGCGGTGGTGGAGTTTGCCCGGAATGTCTGCGGTCTAACCGGTGCCAACAGCTCCGAGTTTGACCCGGAAACAGCCAACCCCGTTATTGACCTGCTGCCCGAGCAGAAAGAAATTGATGATTTGGGCGGTACCATGCGCCTGGGGACTTACCCCTGCAAGGTTGCATCTGACTCCAGGACCTACCGGGCATACGGTGAAGAGATTATCTACGAGCGTCACCGGCACCGCTATGAATTCAATAACACCTACCGGGTGCGATTGACCGGGGCGGGAATGGTTATCGCCGGCACTTCACCAGATGACCGGTTGGTGGAAGTAATTGAACTGGCAGACCATCCCTGGTTTGTGGCCTCCCAGTTCCATCCCGAATTCAAGTCACGCCCCAACAGGCCGCATCCGCTGTTCAGGGATTTCATCGGTGCGGCAATTGAGAAGAAGTTTGGGAAAGCTTAGACTTTGGATTTTTCCAAAGTCTTTTTTTCAAGTATACCCGTTTTTTGGCAGGAGAGAATACACCTAGACGGGAAAGAAAAAAACATACCAGTGTTCAGGACACCTTTTTGGGACATGCATTACAGGAGGGATTACTTTGACCTTCAGGGGAAGGATTATCCAGGAACAGGAGAAAAAAGAATTCAACGATTTTGTTGCCGGCCACCCCAAGGGACACATCCTGCAGTCGTATCACTGGGGTGAGGTTAAAGCCCGGACCGGTTGGGAACCCGTCCGTCTGGTTGTGGAAGACGGGAATGAAATTGTTGCGGCAGTTTCCCTTTTAAAAAGAAGACTGCCTGGTATAAACAAAGCTATTTTCTACGCCCCGCGGGGACCGGTGGTGGATTTTCGGGACAGGAAGCTCTTTGCCTATTTGCTGGAGCAGGTAGCCTCACTGGCAAAGGAGCATAAAGCCATACTGCTGAAAATTGACCCGGATATTCCCGCGCCAAACAAGGAAGTCACAGATTTACTGAAGGACACCGGTTTCAGGCCGGCAGGTACCGGGGAGGGGTTTGAAGGAGTGCAGCCCAAATTCGTTTTTCGTCTGGATATAACTCCCTCCTTGGACGAACTGTTTGCCAACCTGCACAGCAAGACACGGTATAACATTCGCCTGGCCAAACGCCGGGGTGTGGAAATAAAGGACCAGTGCGGCAGCGAGGACCTTCGTGACTTTTACCAAATATTGAAGATTACCGCGGAAAGGGATAAATTTCTTATTCGTTCCTATGACTACTTTAAAATAATCTGGGAACAGTTGGTGGAAAATGATTTGGCCAAGCTTTTTATGGCCTATTACCGGGGCAACCCTATTTCGGGCACCCTGGCGTTCACCATGGGGCATATTACCTGGTATCTTTACGGTGCATCAAGCAATGAGCACCGCAGCGTGATGCCCAACTACCTGCTGCAGTGGACCATGATTGAATGGGCCAAAAGGCGGGGTTGCTCCGTCTATGACTTTCGCGGTGTACCTGGCGACCTGACGGAAGATAACCCCCTGTACGGTTTATACAGGTTTAAAAAAGGTTTTAACGGTGATTATATCCAATTTATCGGTGAGTATGACCTGGTTTATTCACCGCTGTATTACCACCTTTGGAATGTGGCCGAACCCCTTTATTACAAGGGCGTGCGGCAGCTCATCAATGCCAGGAAAGCCTTGCGGGGGAAATAAACATGGATGGGAACCGCTGGATTAAGGTGGATTTGGACAAAATATTACATAATTACCGGCAGGTCAGGGCCCTGCTTAAAGCGGACACGCAAATAATGGCGGTGGTAAAGGCCAATGCTTATGGCTTGGGTATGGTACCGGTGGCAAAAACTTTGGCCGGGGCGGGCGTAAATTGGTTTGGAGTTACTTATGTGGCAGAGGGGTTAAAACTGCGTGCCGCAGGTATCAAATCGCCGATTTTGGTATTTGCCCCGCCACTGCCGGAGCAGGTAGGCAAGGCTGTTGCCGCCGGGTTGACATTGACTGTCAGCGGTGCGCGTCAAGTAGCCCGGATTGGGCAGGTGGCGAAAGAATTGGGTATTAATGCCCCGGTCCACTTGAAAATCGAAACCGGGATGGGGCGGACCGGCATTTTGCCGGGCCGGGCCCGCGAAATTGCTGCGGAAATAATCAGCAATGACAATTTGACATTTGAAGGCATTTACACACACTTTCCCCGGGCGGCGGACAGAAAGTTCACCGAACGCCAGTACCGGTTATTTTCCCGGGTAGTGGCCGACCTGGAACAGTCCGGTATTTTCATTCCCCTGGTTCACTGCTGTAACAGCGCCGCTGCTTTGAATTACCCCCGGATGCACCGGTCCCTGGTGCGGGTGGGCACACTGTTTTACGGGCAATATCCCGGCGGCAGTGCGGCGGATCTGGACTTGCGGGACCCCTGGACGGCACAATGCCGGGTGATATACCTGCGTCAAGTGCCTGCGGGGACAGGAGTGGGGTACGGGCATGAGTTTGTTACCAGGCGGAATACCCATATCGGCATTATCCCAATGGGGTTTGCCGATGGATTTGCGGTTACCGCAATAAGCCGGGCCAAGTCCTGGCCGGACCTGTTTAGAATGCTGGCAAAGACGGTGTTGTCTTTTTTTGGCCGGGCCGGCGGTCAGTTACAGGTTTATTATCAGGGAAAAGCGTACCCGGTAGTGGGACGGGTGGGAATGCAGCTCAGCATGGTGGACTTTGGTGAGCTTCCAGCCGTCAATGTGGGTGATACGGTCACGGTATTTTTACGCCGGGTAACTGCTGACAGCAATCTGGAAAGATGTTACTTTTTAAACGGTGAAAGAGTTTTCTTGGACAGTGGAACAATGGTTGCTCATTGACATTGTTTCAACCAAGCATTTTTCTTTCCAGGCAGGACTTTGTTAATTTATTGCGAAATAAACCACTGGGCCAACTTTTGTACCGACTTTTGTCAGAGCAAAACTGAAAGGCAGGTGAGACCTGGTTAACGCCGGGGCATAATGAAGGAGAAACAGGTGATTTTGGTTGTTGATGACCAGGTTGGGGTGCGGAAACTTTTGGCCGAGGTTCTTCGTGGAGATGACAGGGAAGTGTATCTGGCCAGCAATGGGGAAGAAGCTTTGGAATTTGTGCGCAGGCAAACTCCCCATTTGATTTTACTGGATATGAAAATGCCGGGATTGAGTGGCCTGGACGTTACCAGGGAATTGAAAAAAGCGAAATATACCGGGGCAATAGTTCTCATGACTGCATACGGTGAATTGAAAATAATATCTGAAGCGAAAAAGTTAGGTATCACCGATTACATAAATAAGCCTTTTGATGTAAACGAGATGAGAAAATTGGTTAAAAATGTGCTAAAGAACGATCTTGCAGGTGATATGACCTGCTAGCCGGTTTCACTATGCAACTGATACTGGGGAGGTTGATTCATGTTTATCTCCACAACTACCGTAATTGCATTATGTTGTCCCCACTGCGGGAAAATGGAGTATAATGCCGTGTCGTTGTTTCAGTTTTCAGGTAGGAAGAGCGTAACCTTGAAATGCAGCTGTGGCACTTTCCTGGGGCAGTTAAGCAGCAAAGACCACCGGTCGTTTTCCTTGGAGTTTACCTGCGGTATGTGTACAGGAACTCATATCTATAATTTCAGCCGAAAAATACTTTGGTCGAAAAGCGCCACTACTATTTTTTGCGTGGATACCGACCTGGAAGCGGGCTTTGCCGGCAGGAAGGAAGCGGTCAAGTCCGTGATGAAGGAATTGGAGCGTTCTGTTGCCCAACTGGCCTCGGAGTTGGGGTATGATGACAATTTTGACAACCCGGAAATAATGTATACAATTTTGGAGCATCTTTATAGTATAGTCGAAAAGGGGAATTTACGCTGTCAGTGCGGGAATGCAGATGTTGAATTGGAAATATTTCCGGACATGGTGGAGGTGAAGTGCAGCGTCTGTGACAACAGTGATACCATTAGTGCATTGGACGGGGAAGACCTGCGGAGAATAGAGCACCTGGATAAATTGCTGCTCACTGCACAGGGGTTATTGGTAGCCAATACGGTACGATTTGGCTCAAGGAAAAACCGTAATAAAAAGTAAATAAAGAAAATAAATTTCCAGCATGGATAAAAGGAGGAAATGATCTTGCCCTTAGTAACTGTTTCAGAGCTTTTAAAAAAAGCCGAACAAGAAAGATATGCAGTAGGTGCATTTAACTGCAACAACATGGAAATTGTTCAGGCAATTGTAGCTGCCGCCGGGGAAGAAGACGCACCGGTAATTATCCAGGCCAGCCAGGGAGCAATAAAGTATGCCGGTCTGGAATATATTGTTGGTCTGGTCAAGGTTGCCGCAGCAGGCACGGATATTCCCGTGGCGCTCCATCTTGACCACGGTACCGGTTTTGAGCAGGTAATGCGCTGTATCCGCCAGGGTTTCACATCCGTGATGATTGACGGGTCAAAACTGCCTTTGGAGGAAAATATAGCCTTGACTAACAGGGTCCTTGATGTGGCCCGGGCTGTGGGAGTGTCAGTGGAGGCCGAGTTGGGTAAAATCGGTGGCACTGAAGATGATATTTCCGTCAGTGACAGGGAAGCCATGCTTACAGATCCCGAAGAGGCCAAGATTTTTGTGGAAAAAACCGGCGTGGATGCCCTGGCCATTGCCATTGGCACTGCCCACGGTCAGTACAAAGGTGAACCAAAGCTGGATTTTGAGCGGCTCCGGAAAGTGAGGGAACTGGTGGATGTGCCCATTGTGCTTCACGGTTCTTCCGGGGTGCCGGATGAGGCCGTCAGGAAGGCAATTGAGCTGGGTGTCCGCAAGGTTAATATCGATACCAACTTGAGGGAGGCCTTTGTCAACCGGGCACGGGAGGTATTAAAAGAAAAACCGGAAGAAATTGACCCGAGAAAAATTCTCGGGCCCGCCCGGGAGGCCATGAAAAAAGTTATTCAGGAAAAAATCCGCCTGTTTGGCAGCAGTGGCAAGGCATAGTATGCGCACCGGGTATTCCGGGTGCCCGGGATTGAGGCCTAATGCGAATTTGCTGTCGTGACTTCCGCACGGCTGTCCTTCGGGGCGGCTTTTTTTCACGTTGGTTTTAGCAGGATTTAATGAATTTGGCACGAATTAGGAATACTAATTGCATCCATACATCATGAATCCTGATGAAGAACGGGAGGGCTGAAAATGCGCATTTTTATTGACAGTGCCAATGTCGAGCATATCCGTGAAATCAGTGAAACGGGAGTAATCAGCGGAGTGACCACCAACCCTTCGCTGATAGCCAGGGAAGGGCGTAATTTCCGGCAGGTGGTCCAGGAGATTACCGAAATCGTGGACGGTCCCATTAGCGCGGAAGTAATCAGCCTCAAGGCTGACGGGATGGTCAGCGAGGCGGAAGAACTGGCAAAAATCCATCCCAATGTGGTCATCAAAATACCCATGACTCAGGATGGTCTGGCAGCTGCCAGCAGGCTCAAGGAAAAGGGAATCAAGACCAACGTAACCCTGGTTTTTTCCGCCAACCAGGCGCTGCTGGCAGCCAGGGCGGGGGCAACCTATGTCAGCCCCTTTGTAGGCAGGCTGGACGATATCGGACATGAGGGGATGCAGGTTATTGCGGATATAGCAGAGATTTTCAACCGCTACGCGCTGGAGACGGAAATTATTGCCGCCAGCATTCGCCACCCGCTGCACGTCACCCAGGCGGCCCTGGCCGGCGCCCATATTGCCACGGTACCGTACAAGGTTATCAAGCAGATGATGAAACACCCGCTTACCGACATTGGCATAGAGCGTTTTTTGGCGGATTGGGAGACTGTCAAGGATAAATAAGGAAGAAAACAAAAGGAGGAGACTATGGAGAGGGAATTAGCGCTGGAGTTTGCCCGCGTAACTGAACTGGCGGCCCTGGCTGCCGGTCGCTGGATGGGCAGGGGAAATAAAGAAGCAGCGGACGATGCCGCGGTGCGCGCCATGCGTGCCGTGTTTGATACAGTCAGTATTGACGGTACAATTGTTATCGGTGAGGGGGAAATGGACGAGGCACCCATGCTGTACATCGGGGAAAAAGTGGGCCAGGGCTCTGCTCCCCGGGTTGACGTTGCCGTCGACCCCCTGGAAGGGACCAATATTGTGGCGAAAGGGCTCACCGGCGCCATTGCCGTCCTGGCGGTAGCCCCCCAGGGGAATTTGCTGCATGCACCGGATATGTATATGGATAAAATTGCCGTGGGACCTCGGGCCAGGGGAGTTGTCAACCTGGACGCGCCGGTGGAAGAAAATTTACGTGCCGTCGCCCGGGCGTTGGACAAAGATGTGGGTGACCTGACCGTAGTTATCCTGGACCGTCCCCGGCACAGTGAACGGGTCAAGGCCTGCCGTGCCGCGGGCGCGCGCATCAAATTAATTTCCGATGGCGACGTCTCCCCTGCTGTGGCAACCGCCTTTCCGGAGTCCGGCGTGGATATTATGCTGGGTATTGGCGGTGCTCCCGAAGGAGTGCTGGCCGCCGCGGCACTCCGTTGTTTGGGTGGGGAAATGCAGGGGCGGCTGGTCCCCATGGAAGAGGGAGAACTGGCGAGGGCGGAAAAGATGGGCATCAAGCCGGTAGATAAGCTGCTAACCATGGATGATTTGGTAAATGGTAATGATGTCATCTTTGCCGCTACCGGTATTACCGACGGCAGTCTGCTGCGCGGGGTCAGGTACTATGCCGGCAAGGCCGCCACCCATACCCTGGTGATGCGCGGAACCACCGGTACCGTTCGTTTTGTGGAGGCACATCACCGCCTGGACAAAAAGCCTTTTTGGGAATCT
>CAZGXM010000033.1:5663-28657 GCA_964529795.1 uncultured Thermoanaerobacteraceae bacterium | reverse complement strand
CGCTTTTTTCCATGTCTTCGAGGTTATCCCAAAACTATGAATATACTA
The DNA here is from genome assembly GCA_964529795.1 of uncultured Thermoanaerobacteraceae bacterium. Lineage (GTDB taxonomy): Bacteria > Bacillota > JADQBR01 > JADQBR01 > JADQBR01 > CAZGXM01. Next base: position 28,609 of record CAZGXM010000033.1, on the reverse strand, counting down.
CATATATTTAATGTACACATTAACAGGGCGCCGGTAGCAGGAGAGGTGCGTTGGGTGCGGTATTACCCGGGGAAACATCTGCCTGCTTACAACGAGGAGGCCGGTCGTGTAAACGAACGCAATTATTTGGCTATTGACGGCGAATGCAAGGTGCTGGTGACGCAGGTAGCCGGTCTGGTAGCCAGACGCGTGGTTTGCGACGTTTCCCCAGGAGACCGGTTGCGGCGTGGCGAAATTTTCGGCTTGATCAAATTCGGTTCTTGTACGGAAATTTACTTGCCCGTCAATGTGGATATACTTGTTGCTGAAGGCGATGCGGTAAAGGGCGGCGAAACAGTTCTGGGGAGGTTAATAAAGTGAAAAAGCAGATTTCCAACTGTTTCACTTTATGCAATTTGATTTTGGGATTTTCCGCATTGATTGCCGTGTTAAAATCCGACTTTGGCATTGCCGCCTTGATGATATTGCTGGCCGTGGTGTTTGATGGATTGGATGGCCGGGTCGCTCGCCGTTTGCAAACGTCGTCATCTTTCGGCAAGGAACTGGATTCCCTGTCGGACCTGGTCTCTTTCGGTATTGCCCCGGCAATTTTAGTATATGCCCAGTTCTACCAGGCACAGCCCCTGCTTTGGTCTTATGTGATCCCCGTATTTTTTGCCCTATGCGGAGCAATAAGATTAGCCCGCTTTAATACCCTGAACATTCATGAATATTTTTTGGGAGTCCCCATTACACTGGCCGGCGGGTTAGTGGCTATCTTCAGCTTGTTGGGCGGTCAACTGCACCTGCTGTGGGTGTCCTCGTTCCTTACGCTCCTGGGCTTGTTGATGATTAGCAACATCCGCATACCTAAATACTAAACAAATTATACTGCCGGCCTGTCGGCAGCAATTTAAAGGCTTCTGGCATATTCCCCTTTGAACCATCATATCTTGTTTTTAGACAACCTATGGAGGGAAAAGTATGCCGGAATTTTTTCTTTTTGCGGTCTTTGCAGCGCTTGCCGGGGCAATCCCGGTAAGGTCGTTGCTTATACGGTTCAAGGTTACCCCGTTGCTTGATGAAAGCGGCGAAAAGCTGACAGTAAAGGATTTGCTAATAAACCTGGGCTTTGAAATTACGGCAATAGCTGTGTTATTGGAAGCGATCAAGGGAATGATTATTACGCTTGTGGCGTTAAATTTCTGGTATTCATGGCAGTGGGTCGCGGTGATGGGGATATTGACTGCGATTGTTGTCCACAGGGCAACCAATAACTGTTATTGCTTGCGGGGAACGGCAATTTTTTGCGGGGGATTACTGATCATTGATCCGGCAATGCTGAAGTTATTTTTGGCAATGTGGCTTTCCCTGCTAATTTTGTTACGCAACCAGCAATTTACCCATATTTTAAGTTTGACTGCATTTTCCTTGGCAGTCTGGTGGTCCGGTGCCCCGGCTTATTTATACCTGTTAGGTTTCGGCTGTATGACAGTGACCATAATCATGGAATTTTGGCAGAAGTATTGTTTTTTGCCGGAGGATTTTCGTCAGTAGCTGAAAAATGAGCTGGATTTTTGCACCATCTTTTGGGTCGGTCATATACTGGTAAAGCAAATACCTTTAAAAGAGGTGATGGAGAGGTGCGTGTGATATTTATACCGCTGCCAAACTTTTTAAAAAATATCCTTCGTTACGTCCTGCGTCAGTGAGAGAGCTTTAACCCGCGCTCTTTCTGTTTTATTGGCATAAATTACCCTCTTGACCTGTAATATTTACAAAAGGATTGGCTAAAGTTGCCGTTCAGTCAGCCATTGAACTCCGGCACAGGCAGGTGGGACATGATGAAACTGAGATTAATGGTTATACCGGTAATGATGTTAATCAGCACAGTAATTTTTGGCGGGTTATACTTTCGGGCAAACCCTTTTCCCGTGGCACCGGTTTCAATCTTCCGCGCGGTTGACCATCCTTTGGCGGCGGTGAGCGAAGTTTACCGTAGTGTTGAGCAAAGTAATTGGAGTAAGGTAAGGGAATTAACTTCCCAACAGGTTTGGACAAATTTGAATGAGAACGGTTTTCGTAAATACTGGCAGGGACTGCTGGCAAAAGACAGCAGTTTGGACTATGTTTCGTTCGTGGTGATGCGCTGGGAAAAGGAAAATGATTTTTCTGCCTGGGTTTTGGGAAGAGCGGTTTGGGTTTCGTCAAAGAGGATCATTCCCGATAATACCCAAAAAATCACGTTGCGGCTTGAAAATAATCACTGGATTATCAGTGACATTCAATTTTTTCCGGCAGTAGACCAGGTAGGCAAATTCTTTACGGCGGTTTCGCAAAATAACTGGGAAACGGCCGGGGAACTTGCCAACGACAAGGCAATAATGACCATGAAAGCACAAAACAGCAATCTCAGCAAATCACGCTACATCACGGATGATTTTGCCATAGCAAAAAATAAAGCATGGGTGAAAGGTAAATTGATAACCGGCGGGAAAGAGCCCGCTGTCATGCAAGTGCATGTACAGCTTAATAAAAATGCCGGTAACAAATGGTATATTACAAAAATAGTCGGGACATGGCCGGAGAAATAGAGAAAAAGGTACAGGGGGAAGATTACAGTGAGATATTCTTCGGCTGGACGGACTTTCCGTTTAATACTTGCGTCCTGTTTGATTATCGGTGGCCTGGTGTTAATTATTTTACACCTGCTCAATTAAACTGTAATTTTCAGCCTGAAGTTCAAGGTGCGGCGTAAAGTCGCACCTTGAACATTCTATCCATACACTTTCACCGAATTACATTCTGGCCACAGCTGATATGCCGCCCAACATTCCGGCAAGCAGGGAATAGACCAGTTTTGCAAGCAAATTCCAGACGTTCAGGGTACCCGGAGCGAAAATAGATGACAACAACACAAGTATAATGAAGAACCCCAGCCCCACTGCAAACCCAACCACCAGTCCTCTACCACCGGCGTTTTTTGCAGCATTATTGCCGCCAAAGAAGACACTGACCAGGAGTACTACCAGTGTCAGTACCGACAAATAGCGCTCCGGCAGTGATGAAACATAGACAACGGTAGCAATAATGAAAGTAAAAATCATTGTTAAAAGCAGTGCCGTGAAAATACCTTTGAAAATCGGGTTGAATATGCCCGGCTGCGTTGATGCCGTATTTTGCTGTCGCAAGGTGGTCACCTCCAAAACTTTTTATACAAGATTATGCTGTTCCGACTGAAATATTCTCCCAAAACCGCAGCCAAGTTTCTGGTTGCTTTTTTTTGTAGGTACTTTTTTACCATGAGAGGATTTTGTTGCTTTTTGTGGAATATTGATAAAAAGATCAGCGCGAAAAGCATGGGCATTGATTCCGTAAGCATGGAATAGAATTTATTGATATTTATTGGGTCGAGGTGAGTTGATATGACTCAAATAATAGGCTATCCTGCTTCCTTAAGTTATTTTTCTTACTATCCATTCTGGAAATCGTTTTTCAGCAGTTTGGGCTGTCAAGTAATCACTTCACCTGTATCTTCCAAGAAAATAATAGATTGGGGCGTAAAAGAAACAGTTAATGATGCATGTATTCCCATAAAATTATTTCATGGGCATGTGGTTGCCCTGCGTGACAAAGCAGATTTCCTTTTTATCCCCAGGATGGTCAGCGTGGACGGCAAGACTACCTTTTGTCCCAAGTTTTTAGGGTTACCGGACATGGTCCGCTCCTCCATTTCCGATTTGCCTCGTTTGATTGACCAGCGTATTGAACTGAAAAAGGGCGCCAGGGGGTTACTGGCCACCTGTTATAAAATCGGTAAAGTGTTGCGGCAGTCTTCCTTTGGGATAATGCAGGCCTACCGACAGGCCTGCAAAGCTCATTACCAGTATCAAAAAATATTAAATCAAGGTGTCTTTCCCAGTGAAATATTACCGGGGAATCACGGCAAACTAACCACTCGGACGGGCAAACCAACGGTTAACCTGGCGGTCCTCGGTTATCCCTATGAGGTTTATGACCCTTATATCAGCGTCAATTTACTTTACAAGTTAATAGAGCTACAAGCTTCAATTTTCACCGCGGAAATGGTCCCCTTTTCCTTACTGGCCCGCTACCGGCATAAACTATCGAAAAACCTTTTCTGGCATTATTCAAACCGGGTGCTTTGGGCCACCTATCATTACCTGGAGAAACCGGTGGACGGTATTATTCATGTGAGCGCGTTTGGTTGCGGGCCCGATGCCATGTTGGACAAATTAATGCAGTTGGAAGCGAAAAAATATCAGGTCCCTTTTATGACTCTTACTATTGATGAACATACTGGGGAAGCAGGTGTTTTGACCCGCCTGGAAGCATTTGTAGATATGGTGCGTTTTCGGAGGGAGAAAAAATGAAGATATCTTTTCCGCATATGGGTACCTCCCATATTGCCTTTAAGCACTTGATTGAAAATCTCGGACACCAGGCCGTAGTTCCACCTACACCCAGCAAGAAAACCTTATCTTTGGGAGTACGGTATTCCCCGGAATTTGCCTGCATACCTTTTAAAATTCTTTTGGGCAGCTATATTGAAGTGCTGGAACAAGGGACGGAAATGATTATTTCTTCAGGTGGCGTCGGACCGTGCCGGGCCGGTATTTACGGTTTGCTCCATGAGAAAATCCTAAAGGATTTAGGCTATGAATTTAAAATGCTGATTTTTGAACCGCCTTTAAAAGGTGTAATGGATTTTATCAAAAAAATTGGTTTGGTAACCAGGCCCAACAAGGTCAGTTGGCCAATGTTTTTTAAAGTATTCAAGGATTCATGGATAAAATTACTGGCACTGGACGAAACGGAAATTTTATCTCATAAAATTCGTCCCTACGAAGTGGAAAAAGGTGCGACTACGCGTACTTTTGAAAAATGTCTTGCCATGATTGATGCGGCCCGGTCCAGAGAGGAAATAATTCGCGCAAAGGAAGAAACGGTTGAATTGTTAAAAAATATAAAACAAAAGCGTGACAAGCAACCGTTGCGTATCGGGCTGATCGGCGAAATTTATGTGGTGCTGGAACCTTTTATCAATCTTGATATCGAAAAGACATTGGGAGAAATGGGTGTGGAAACCCACCGTTCCATTTACCTGACGGACTGGACAAGAGATAATACCGTTTTTGACGGTGAAAAAGATGTCAAAAAAGCTGCCAAACCATACTTGAATCAACTGGTAGGCGGCCACGGCATCAATTCCGTAGGGGAAACCGTGCTGTATGCCAAAAACGGGTTTGACGGGGTGATACAACTGGCGCCCTTTACCTGTATACCGGAAATCGTGGCAAAAAGCATATTAAGTCAAGTCAGCAAAGACCTTAACATCCCGGTATTGACCATATTTTTGGATGAACAAACCGGTAAGGCCGGCGTGCAGACACGCCTTGAGGCGTTTGTTGACTTGCTGAAACAAAAGCAAAAGGGCAGAGGTGATAGTCTTGCAGCAGGGATTTTTGGGCGTTGATGTGGGCTCAGTCAGTACAAATTTCGTTGTCTTGAATGAAAACGCCCGGGTACTAGAAACACTATACATTAGAACAAAGGGACAACCCATAAAAACAATTAAGGAAGGTCTGAATTACCTGCGGCCGCAGCTGGAGGGAAAAGTTGAAATTAAAACGGCGGGAGCTACGGGCAGTGCCAGAAACTTAACCGGGGTCATGCTTGGTGCCGATGTAGTAAAAAATGAAATTACGGCCCATGCCGTGGCAGTAGCTCATTTGCTTCCCGATGCCCAGACCATCATTGAAATAGGCGGCCAGGATTCAAAAATTATTATTCTCAGAGAGGGTATTGTTACTGACTTTGCCATGAATACAGTTTGTGCCGCGGGTACAGGGTCGTTTTTGGACCAGCAGGCCAGCCGCTTGGGTATTCCCATTGAAGAGTTTGGCAACCTGGCACTGAAAGCGAAAAGTCCTGTCCGTATTGCCGGGCGCTGTTCGGTTTTTGCTGAATCTGACATGATACACAAGCAGCAGTTGGGATATAATCTGGAAGAAATAATTGCCGGTCTATGCCAGGCCCTGGTACGAAATTATCTTAACAATGTGGGTAAAGGAAAGGAAATTCTCGCACCGGTAGTATTTCAAGGGGGTGTTGCCGCCAACGCCGGCATCGCCAAAGCATTTGAAGATATTTTGGGACAGCCGGTAATTATCCCCAAATATTTCGGGGTAATGGGCGCTCTGGGCGTGGCATATCTGGCATTAGACCATTTTCGAGTGAATAATATCTCTCATTTTAAAGGGTTGGACATTGCGGACCAGAACTTTGCGGCCAAAAGCTTTGAGTGCAAGGGTTGTTCCAATTATTGCGAAATTGTGAATATTTATCAGGAAAAAACCCTGTTGGCACGCTGGGGTGGCCGTTGTGGCAAGTGGGAGTATCTGGAAACTTAACGAAAGTTTTGCTGAAAGCTCTACCAAGGTGTTGACAAGCCAAGTTGCTGGCGGTAAAATATAACTGATAAAAGTTATCAATGAGGTGGGGTCCTTTATGAAGAAACGGGCAAATAAGGTCTATGATATGTTGAAACAAAAAGATTATAAAATTACACCCCAGAGAAAGGAAATACTGCAGCTTTTTCTGAAAAAAGATGGCGAACACTTGAGCGCCGAGGAAGTATACAAAATTTTACAGGAGAAACACCCGGAAATAGGGTTGGCAACTGTCTACCGAACGTTGGATTTGTTTGCTGAACTGGAAGTGCTGCAGAAGTTAAGTTTTGATGACGGTAAGAACCGTTATGAATTAAATGACAGCGAAATACATCACCATCATCATTTAATTTGTTTGAATTGCGGCAAGGTAACTGAGTTCAGTGATGACTTGCTGGAAGCACTGGAAGAACAAATCACCCAAAAAATTGATTTTAAAATAGTGGACCACAAGGTTAAGTTTTACGGTTTTTGTTCTCATTGTCGTTAAAGCCGCAGTTTTAAAGTGGAGGAAAGAAAATGTATGTCTTGTCGGTGAAAAAACGTTTTAGTGCGGCCCACCTTTTAAATAACTACCAGGGCAAATGTGCCAACTTACACGGCCACACCTGGCTGGTGGAAATACATATTTCGGGCAAGGGACTGGACAGCCGGGGAATGCTTGTTGACTTTGGTTATTTAAAAACCCAGTTGGGAAATCTTGTCGGCAGCTTTGACCACGGCTTTCTCAACGATTTGCCGGAGTTTAAAGACATAAATCCCACAGCGGAAAATATCGCCCGCTTGCTCTTTAACGGGATGAAAGACAAACTTCCAGCTCATCTATCGGTGGATGCGGTGACTGTCTGGGAATCTCCGGATGCTGCCGCCACTTACCGGGAGGGATTAAATGGATAAAGGAGTAGTGCTGCTGTCCGGCGGCATGGATTCCGTGGTCAGTTTGGCCATGGCCAGAGAGAAATTAACCCTTGTCAAGGCCCTTACTTTTGACTACGGCCAGCAGGCAGCAAAGAATGAAATAGAGGCTGCTGCGAAAATTGCACAGTACTATCACGTCGACCACCTGACTGTTTCTTTACCCTGGCTTAGCGTTGTGGATAAAAGTGCGCTGCAGGCGGCAGGCAATGTTCCCAAGCTAACTTTGGCTGAGCTGGACGACACGGAAATTACCAGGGCCACAGCCCGCTCTGTTTGGGTTCCAAATAGAAACGGGCTTTTTATCAACATTGCTGCCTGCTTTGCCGAAAGTTTGAATGCCGGTGTCGTCATTGCCGGTTTTAATGCGGAAGAGGCGGAAACTTTTCCGGATAACAGTATTGATTTTGTGCAGCGGGCCAATGACTATTTTGCCTACGCGACGTTAAACAGGCTGAAGGTTTGGGCCCCAACTCAAATTTTAAGCAAAAAGGAAATAGCCCAAGCGGGCGCCAAACTGGAAATTCCCTGGCAGTATGTCTGGAGTTGTTATGCCGGCGGAGAAAAAATGTGCGGCCGGTGTGAAAGCTGCCGGCGCTTGTACCGGGCATTAAGGGAGGCCAAGGTTAATTATGCAGGGTTTATGGATTGACAAAACTATGACTTACAACGGCAGCCAGTTAAGTTCTTTGTTTGCTTACAGGACTTTTAAAATCCCGGGGGATTCTGTTGTTGGCTTCCAAGGCCGCTGTCATGTTGATTTGAAAGAGATGGTGGACATGGAAGATGTGTTGGCCAATGCGCCGGTCCGTGCTGATAATATGCTCCACTTTCTTGTAGAGCACTTTACCAATGACCTGACCGTAATGGTTACCCGGCAGCGCCTGTTGGTAGTGATAATCAAAGAAACGATCAAATCCCTTACCGGTATCGACCTCACCAGGCAGGGAGATGATTTGTATTACAACGGCGGGAAACTGTCCGTCTCCATTGCTACTTTAAGCCCGGTATCCGGGCTGATACACACGGGGTTAAATGTAACAAACGCGGGTACGCCGGTAAAAACGGCATCCCTCGCTGACCTGGACATCGCTGATGTTCGCTCTCTTGCGAAAAAAATTATCAAGGCTTACGTCGCCGAAATAGAATCCATGGACAGGGCATGTTGTAAAGTGAGAGGTGTGCAATAAAGATGGGCGCCGCCGCACAGGTTTGCGAAATTTTTTCGTCTCTTCAGGGTGAGGGAATATACAGCGGCTGCCGGCATCTCTTTTTGCGCCTGGCAGGGTGTAACTTGCGTTGCACTTATTGCGATACCAAAGAAAGTTTTTTCCCTCCGTCCAGAGTACGAATTGAATATCCAAATAAAAAAGACCCGGAAATGATAACAAACCCTGTAACCGTTAGCGAATTATGGGAAATACTGGAGCAAATGCAGCCAGCCAGGCACCACTGTCTCAGCATTACCGGGGGGGAACCGTTATTACAACCGGATGTGGTCAGGGAAATTTCCCTTTTGTGGCGTAAAAACGGCGGGAAGGTGTTATTGGAAACCAACGGTACATTAGTTGCTGCTTTGCAAGCGGTTGCAAGCAATATTGACATTGTCAGCATGGATGTGAAACTTTCGCCGGCCATACCCGAAACTCCCTGGGAAGCCCACCGGCAGTTTCTCACCTTTGCCTATAAAAACTGCTCTTCCGTATACGTGAAACTTGTTATTGCTCGGGAGGTAAAACTGCCGGTATTGGCAGCTGTTGCCCGAATGATTGCAGGGGTGAATTGTGAAATTCCCCTTATCCTGCAACCGGTGTCCGCTAAAAGTGAGGATATACCGTCTGACAGTGTGCTAAGTTTTTATCAATGGGAATTATCCTGCGTTTTGTCCGAGGTACGCATCCTGCCACAATTACACAAGTTAATCGGTTTGCGTTAAAAAAGTCGGAGGTAGAAAAATGGATTTGAAACGTGTAGAAGAAGGCGTCAGGATGATTCTTGAAGCTATCGGAGAAAACCCTGATAGAGAAGGATTAAGGCAGACGCCGGCCAGGGTCGCGCGCATGTACAGGGAAATTTTTTGCGGTCTGGAACAGAACCCAAAAGAACACCTGCAAGTTTTATTTACGGAAAACCATGAGGAAATGGTGCTGGTAAAGGATATTCCCATGTATTCCATGTGCGAGCATCATCTGCTTCCCTTTTACGGCAGAGCTCATGTAGCATATATACCGCGAAAAGGAAAAATAACCGGTTTGAGTAAACTGGCCAGAGTTGTGGAAGGTTACGCCAAACGGCCGCAACTGCAAGAAAGACTGACTTCACAGATTGCTGACTCGATTATGGAAGCACTGGACCCCAGGGGTGTTATTGTCGTTGTTGAAGCTGAACACATGTGTATGACCATGCGCGGAGTAAAAAAACCGGGTTCAAAAACTTTGACTTCAGCAGTCCGGGGAATTTTTCAGACCAACGAGGCTACTCGTGCGGAGGCATTCAGCCTTATCCGTGAAAGCAATTAGGAGGGAGTCGAATGGCCGCGGAAAAGCTAATACCCTTTGCAACCAAAACGTTACCGGCAGATGACAAGCTCTTTCAGATAGTGGACTTTTTAAACAAAAATTTGAAACAAGAAAAAATTATGTTTGGTTTGACTAAGGATACCGCGGAAAATACCATGACTATCAGTATTTATCGTGTATAATTTATCACAGTCCGCTTCCAAATCATAATATGCAGTAAAAGATGTTGGAAGGAGTAGCATTTATGGAGCTGTTGGACTATTGTTTAAAGTGCTATTTGTCATTATCAAGCACAGAATGGGAGTTGGTGTATTCATTTGCCGGCATGTGGGTAATTCGCTGTCCCCGCTGCCGGACCTTGCATACTTGTTTTTCTGACGGTACTATTGAAATAAATTAGCTGGGTTTTTACCGAAAACGTAACAGTGCTAAGGGGTTAGTACAATGAAAAAGTTTTGGTCCTTCTTAAAGGAGACAGTTGTCGCTATCCTGGTAGCCTTGGTCTTATCTCTCGTTTTAAGGGCCTATGTCGTTGAGGCAAGGGTGGTCCCTACGGGGTCCATGCTGCCTACAATTCAAATTAACGACCGGGTATTGATAAACAAGTTTATTTACAATTTTGCCAATCCCAAGCGGGGAGACATCGTGATCTTTGCGCCACCGGCAATTATTGGTGCAAAGCATGATTATCTAAAACGAGTTGTTGGTTTGCCCGGGGAAATTATAGAAATAACAGACGGAAAAGTTTTTATAAACGGTAAAGAACTGGTTGAACCATACCGGCATAAGCGTCCCCGGTACAACTTCGGACCGGTACGGGTCCCGGATAATGCAATTTTTGTGTTGGGTGATAATAGAAATGCAAGTTACGACAGCCATGCTTGGGGGGCATGGTTGACTCTCGACCGGGTAAAGGGGAAAGCTTTTTTACGTTACTGGCCGCCGGACCGTTTCAGTGTCCTGCCCTGACGATTGGAGGAAAGCGGATTATGCGAATTCTGATCACTAATGATGACGGCATTGACGCCAGGGGTATTCAAACACTGTTTACTCACATCAAGCCGCTGGCAGAAACATATATAGTAGCACCGGAACGGGAACGCAGCGCATCAGGACACGGGATAACAGTACATAAACCGCTGCGTGCGGATAAACGCGACACTAATCAATATGCAGTTTCCGGTACTCCCGCCGATTGTGTAAAACTGGCCTTGGAAGCGCTGCTGCCGGGCAAACCCGATTTGATTATATCCGGTATTAATTTGGGCGCTAATTTGGGTACCGATGTGTTGTATTCCGGCACGGTGTCCGCAGCCATAGAAGGAACTATGGCAGGAATTCCCTCCATTGCGGTTTCCCTGATTTCACATGATGTAAAAAGTGACTTTTCCGTGGCGGCAGAAGTTACAGCCAAATTGTGCAAAGAAATCAGTATTGACGAAGTTCCCAGGGAAACTTTACTCAACATTAACATTCCTTACCAAAAATATGCAGACCTGAAAGGCATAAAAATCACCAAATTGGGGATGCGACGTTATGTCAATTCCGTGCAGGAAAGAACGGACCCCCGGGGGAGAAGTTATTACTGGCTGGCCGGGGAAGTGGAAAATGTCCATGCCGGAAAAGACAGCGACATTGCTGCAGTAAATGGAAATTACATTTCGCTGACACCGGTTCATTTTGACCTGACCAATTACCGGATTTTAGAACAGATAAAATCATGGCAGTTGAGAATTTAGCGGGGATTTTTTTGATTTCAGCAAATGTACCGGCGGATGTGGCGGAGTTTAATTATTTTAGCCGCCACCAGCAGCAAAAAATACAGGCCGCCGCTGGCCGCCAAAATGGGGATAATTAGCCACGGGTTGTAACTTTGGAGATGCAAATCCAACTGGTATGCCGTAACTGCCATGAGAACTGCAGCGCCCGCAGGCAACAGTACTGTCTGTTTGAAATTAATGTTCAATCCCACAACCTGCCAGATGGCAAACAAGTTCAGGGAAGCCACCACAAGTGTACCCAAATTGGCGGCGGTGGCAGTACCGCGGATACCCAGAGACGGGAGGGCGGTAAGATAGTAAATCCCCAATAATGTCACCACGGCGCCACAGGCAGCATTAAACAAGGAGATGCCTACCTTTCCCAAGCCCTGCAGGATACCGGTGGTAGTCTGCTGGAGATAAAGAAACACCGCCCCCCATGCCAGCACTTTCAATGGAATTCCTGCTTCAGCGGTACCGAACAGCAATTGGCTCAACCGGAAAGGAAACAGTAAAAATATGACGGCACTGGGTAAACCCAAGATCAAAGTGATTTGCAGGGCTTGGTTTACCCGCTGCAGTATTTGCCGGTGGTTGCCGGCACTAATTGCTTCTGATATGGCCGGCACCAGGGTAATTGCCAGGGACAGGGTGACCATGGTGGGTAGATGCAGCAGGGTAACCGCTATACCGGAATACTGGCCAAATACTTCGGTAGCTTCCCGGATGGTCATGCCGGAAGCCTGCAGGCGTTGTGGTACCAGGGATGCCTGTACCGCCATGGAGGTACTGTAAACTATCCTGGTTAACGTAATAGGAAAAGCCAGGTAAAAAATCCCCTTAACTACAGCAAGGACATTGAGAGGCTGCAGCGGGCGCAGCATACCCGTGCCGATGCGCGGGTGTTTCATCGCGAATATAAATATCATCAGTACCAGGCCCAGAAATTCACCGGATATCATTCCTATGGCCATTCCCATAGCGGCAAATTCCACGCCGTAAGGGAGAAACATTTTCGCACACCACAAGCCCACGAAAAACCTCACTGTTTGCTCGGCCACCTGGCTTACCGCGGTGGGAGTCATCTGTTGTAACCCCTGGAAAAAGCCGCGGAAAGCAGAGCAAAGCGAGATGATAAATATTCCCGGAATCATTACCCAAAAACTCCAGTATACCCGGGGGTCACTGTAAAAATATTTAATAACCAGCGGCAGCGTCCGGTAGAGAATCAGTGTTACAGTAGCACCGGCAAGAGTTAAAAACAGGACGGCAATATGAAAGATGCGATATGCACCACGGAGATTATCCCGGGCCATTTCTTCCGCCACCAATTTGGAAATAGCCAGTGGTACGCCGGCGGTAGTTATTACCAGGACGAGTATATAAAAGGGAAAGACCATTTCATAAAGGCCGATACCTTCGGGACCGATCAAACGAACTACGAGAATTTTATAGACAAATCCCAGCAAACGATTGTAAAAACTGGCGGTAACCAGTATCATGGCGCCTTTGAAAAAGGATTGCTTGGTCATGGTCCACCTCCTGTCCACTCTTAGATTTATATGCGATTTGAGTAATTAATAGAAATGAAACCCTGTTGAAGGAATAGGGAGAAATTTCCACGGGAATTATATTGGTTAGGAATGCAGCATTCTCACGACAATATGAAAGAAATGATCAAATGATGTTCAAGACGTGATTGCCAAAGGGATCTCCCTGATAAGAACAAGCAAATTTTGGTGAAAGGTTATTTTGAACAAGGCAAATATTACAACAAAAATTTTGCTGTGGGAAAAAAGGGTTTTTCACATTTTTGGGAAAATAGTATATTAAAATATTTATCCGGGCAGATCTGAGCCTGTTAAATACGGTAAACAGTTAAAGGAGGAGAAAGATGCAAGTATTTCAGTCAGACAAAATTAGAAATGTGGGGGTTGTGGCCCACGGTGGAGCAGGTAAAACATCCTTGGTAGAAGCCATGCTTTATAATACCGGTGTGCTATCACGCCTGGGTAAAGTGGATGAAGGGAATACAACTACCGACTACTTACCTGAAGAAATAAACAGGAAGGTCACTATAAATACCGCGTTGGCTCCTTGTATTTGGAAAAATGTCAAGGTTAATGTGCTGGATACACCCGGCTATTCCGATTTTATCGGTGAAGTGAAGGGCGCCATGCGGGTAGTAGACAGCCTGTTATTTACCCTTTGTGCAGTATCCGGTGTGGAGGTTCAGACGGAAATCATTTGGGATTATGCCCAGGAGGCAAACAAGCCCTGTGTTGCTTTTATCAACAAATTGGACCGGGAAAACGCCAACTTTTACCGTGTAGTAGACAGTATGAAAGAAATGCTGGAAGGAAGCAGCATTGTTCCGGTACAGCTTCCCATCGGCGAGCAGGAGAGTTTTAAGGGCGTTGTTAACCTGTTGGATATGCAGGCGTATACTTACGACAACGGCAAGGCTACCAAGGGAGATATTCCCGGGGAATTGGCTGACAGTGTGGAAACTTACCGTGAAGAACTTATTGAAGCTGCAGCGGAAGCAGACGATGAATTACTGATGAAATATCTGGATGGCGAGGAATTAACGGTGGAAGAAATCAAGAGAGGTTTAAAAGCCGGTATTGAAAGCGGGAAAGTGACGCCGGTTTTATGTGGTTCGGCTACCAACAACATTGCTATTGACCTGCTGCTGGATTTACTGGTTGATTACCTGCCTTCACCGCTTGAAGCGACCGGCGAGGACAATTTAGAAGCAAAACCCCTGGCGGCGCTGGTGTTCAAGACCATATCCGACCCGTATGTCGGCAGGCTTACTTTCTTCCGTGTATTTTCCGGCGTGTTTAAAGCTGATACTACAGTTTACAATGCAAATAAAGAAGAAGATGAAAAAATCAGCCAGCTTTATGTAATGCAGGGCAAAACCCAGCATGGCGTGCCGGAGATGAAACCCGGAGATATCGGCGCTGTTACCAAGTTGCAGCATACAACTACCGGCGATACGCTGACAACAAAACAAAATCCGCAAGCGCTGGAAGGTATTGAGTTTCCGGTACCCAATCTTACCGTGGCAATTTCGCCAAAATCCAAGGGCGATGAAGAAAAAGTGGGCAGCGCTCTGGCAAAAATCATGGAAGAAGACCCGACCATTACACTGGAGAAAAATGCTGAAACCAAACAGACACTGCTCACCGGCATGGGAGAACTGCACCTGGACATTATGATTGAACGTTTGCGAAAGCGGTTCAAGGTGGAAGTGGAAAGCTTTGCACCACGGATACCTTACCGGGAAACCATCCGCAAGCCGGTACAAAAGGTGGAAGGTAAGCACAAGAAACAGTCCGGCGGTCACGGGCAGTACGGTCATGTCTACATTGACTTGTTTCCCGCTGATGAACACTTTATTTTCGAACAAACTATTTTTGGCGGCGCCGTACCCAAACAGTACTTCCCGGCAGTGGAAAAAGGTATTGTAGAAGCAATGGAAGCAGGTGTGGTCGCAGGATATCCCGTAACCAATATCAAAGTGGTGCTGGTTGACGGGTCTTATCACGCTGTAGACTCCTCGGAAATGGCTTTTAAAATTGCCGGAGCATTGGCCTTCAGGAAAGCCATGGAGTCGGCAGCACCGGTATTATTGGAACCGGTGATGAATGTGGAAGTAACAGTGCCGGAAAGTTATATGGGCGATATCATGGGCGATTTGAATGGCAAGCGGGGTAGAATTTTAGGTATGGGACCGCAAGGGAAGTACCAGGTTATTAAAGCCCATGTACCCCTGGCGGAAATGTACCGCTATGCCATCGACCTGAAATCCATTACCCAGGGCAGAGGTAGTTTCAAAATGGAATTTGACCACTATGAGGAAATCCCGGACAATATTGCCCGGAAGATTATTGAAGAGGCTAAAAACAAGAAAACTTCTTAGATCACTGTTAGCTCATTAACCAAGTAATGATATCAGGCTAATGTTTATTATTCAGGATAGACATTAGCCTAAGCTTTTCATTGTTCCGAAATACCAGGAAATACATACTCCGGGCAGGATAAATACAGGCAAGGATTCCGCATCTTTACATACAATTAAAAAAAGAGCCCATATCAGGCCCTTTTTATGGCAGGGGAGACAGGAATCGAACCCGCAACCAACGGATTTGGAGTCCGCTACTCTACCAATTGAGCTACTCCCCTTCAGCACTGTTTATTTTAACAGGTTTTACTTAACTTTGCAAGTTGCAGTTTCTGTAATTCCTATAAAATTGAGTAAAATGGAGGCAATTATCGGGGTGCCGTTTGCAGAACCTGCGCTCAGTTGGTGAGAAGCTTCGAAAGGAGGAAAAGCAATGCCGAAAGTAGCTGTGTTGTACGGCGGTCAATCCACCGAACGTGAAGTATCGCTACGTACAGGCAAAGCTGTTTATGACGCTTTACTACAGGCGGGTTATTCAGCACATTTAATAGATGTAGGCGCCAACGTAGCTGCTGACATAAAAAACTTAAATCCCGATGTGGCCTTTATTGCCCTCCACGGCCCTGGTGGTGAAGACGGCGCGATCCAGGGATTGTTGGAAACAATTAACGTACCCTACACAGGTAGTGGTGTCTTGTCCAGTGCCATGGCAATGAATAAAATTGTAACCAAACGAATGATAGCGGCCGCCAGGATACCGACGGCAGCATATGTTGTTTTTGACAGTAGGCAGGGCAATTTGGACGAAAAGGCAAAAAGTATCCGCAAGCAACTTTCCGGCAAACTGGTGGTGAAGGCTCCCAATCAGGGGTCCAGTATCGGTGTGTATTTTGTGGAACCGGAAGATGACCTGGCCGGCGCCATGAAGAATGCCCTGAAATTTGACAAGAAAATTCTTATTGAAAAATTTATCTCCGGTATAGAGGTTACTGCTTCGGTGCTGGGAAACGATGACCCGGAAGTATTGCCGTTAATTGAAATTGTCTCGCATACGGGCGTTTACGATTATCAGGCCAAATATACCAAAGGTCTCAGCGATCACATAATTCCTGCCAGGATATCCACGGCGGTCACAAAGTTAGTGGAAAAGTTATCCATAGAAACCTACCAGGTCTTAAACTGTAAAGGTTTGGCCAGGGTGGATTTTATGGTTGCCGCGGATGAACAGCCCTATGTTTTGGAAGTTAACACCATTCCCGGCATGACAGAAACAAGTCTTTTCCCCGATGCCGCCCGTGCAGCCGGCAAATCTTTTCCCCAACTGGTATCCGAACTTGTCCGGCTGGCCCTGGAATAAAACATTTATGGGCAGTGTGTTCAAGACACTGCCTTAATTTTTTTAACAGACAGGCAATTTGCCATTAAAGTCTACATATGAATATAGTAACCATATTCCTAAAAATTTTGAAAAAATTTTGCCAATGTAGCAGGAATTTACAGTTCAATAGCGAATTTAACAAATAAGCAAGAAATTATCTAGTGTTTGCGGTTGTGAAATGGCTAACTAACCACTTTATACCAAGAAAAGTCCGGAGACTTTAAGTCCAGAGGCCAGCAGGAAAATGCTGGCTTTTTGTATTTAAAGCTGGCATTTTTTCTGTTCAGAAGGAGGGTTGGGGTTAAAGGCCTGAGGTTCCGGGCGGGGAATTTAAAAGAGGGGTGGGGAAAGCAAACCGGGAGGTGAGGTTGAGGGAAAGGTTCAGGTGTATTGGCAAAACCGAGGTGCGGTGGGTAATGGGGAAGGGGTCTTGACAGAAGGCCTGAAAAAAGAAAATCAAAGAAATATTAATAGGAGTCCAGAGACTTGAAAGTCCGGAGGCCGGCGAATTTAATTTTCGCTGGCCTTTTATCTTTGAAAGGAGGAAATTTAAAATGACATTGTTTTTGATGTTAGTTGCTGGTGCGCTGTTGGCTGTTACTTTTGGTTTCGCCAGCGGCTTGTATCTCAGCCGCTATGTGTTGGGATGGACAAACGGTGCATTATCCGTTGCTTCTACATTTGTTTTCGGTGCAGTAATCAGTGTCCTGACGTTTGCACTGGCTTTGATTGTGGTATGGCCGCCTTTCCTGCCTATGTAATCAAGAAGGTCAGAGCCGTCTTTCAACACAGAAGGAGTTCTTCCAAAGGCTGTTCTCTAACCGCACAATTTTCACTGCTTAAAGGGGGGATAGTATGGGCAAAGATGTTATGGAAGGATTGGAGAATTTACGATGTCAATGCGGTAAAATTGTTTGCCAGTTAAAAGAAGAAGTTGTGGTGATTAAATGCCGCCACTGTAAACGTTTTATCATTATTAACATCAGAGGGTTTGAAACTACCGGTGGAGGGGAAAAGAAAATTGAATACAAGTAAGAGTCCAGAGATTTTAAGTCCGGAGGCCGGTAGAATATTTTGCCGGCCTTTATTTTCTCGGAAAGAGGTGAATCCCACGTGGCATTAAAAAGACTAATCTTGCCAATGCTTCTCTGCTTGATTTTCGTCATGGCAGGTACAACGGTTGCGTTCGCTGCTGAAAACACCGGCAATTTCACAAACGAGACTTGCCTGCAGTGCCACGGAGCCAAAAACTTTAGTGTAGAGCGTGAGGGCAAAACCAAATCCCTGTATATCGCCGGGAAAGAATTCGAGCAATCAATCCATGGGACCAATGCTTGTACCACTTGTCATGCCAGTATTACCAGTATTCCGCATAAAAACGTAGTCTACGGGCAAGAATTGGCCTTTCAGGTGGCAGAACAATGTGAAGCTTGCCATGCAGATATCAACGTGGACTATCGAGCCAGTGTTCACGGTCAATTGAAAGCAAAAGGCGAGCAGACGGCATTGTGTGCTGACTGTCATGGAAGCCATGATGTCAGAAAGAAGGAAGATCCCAAGTCACTGGTACACCGCAATAATATCACCCGTACCTGCACCAAATGTCATGACGGCGAAGTGGCTGAAAGTTATGCGGAAAGTTTCCACGGGAAAGCGGTTTATCTGGGTAGTACCGGAGCGGCAACCTGTGCCGACTGTCATACCGGACATCGTATTTTGGGACCGGAAGACCCGAAATCAACGGTAAGCAAAGCCAATCTTCCGGAAACATGCGCAAAATGTCATTTTAAGGCACAGTCAAATTTTGCAAAAGGCAAAGAACACTGGACTTTTGAACCCAGCGGTCCCGGTGCACCGATGTACTGGACGCTTAAATTCTTCACCTGGTTAACAATTATCACCATCACCTTGCTGATAATTCATATTGAACTGGAATTGCTCCGCAAGTATAAAGAGGCAGCAGCGGGCAAGACCACCCGGCACTAGGAAGGGGGGAGGGGAAAAATGTTCCAAAGCGCGTACGGTAAACGTCTGCGGAAGTTTGAGCGTTTCAATATTCATCAGCGAATTCAACATATAATGATGTTTGTCAGTTTCTTCATGGCTACCTTCACCGGCCTGCCAATCAAGTATAACCATACATGGTGGGCACCAAAAGTAACGGCCTTGTTTGGCGGTTTCGACACAATGTTTACCATTCACCTGACCGGCGGGGTGATAATGCTGGCAAGTTCGGTTTATCACCTGCTGTATTTGATTATCTATCCCATTGTTAAAAGAGAGATCAGTACGGCCACCGTGCCGGCCTTAAAGGACATCCTGGATTTGATGCAACACATGCGCTACTTATTGGGGCTTTCCAAAGAACGGGCAAAATTTGACCGGTATTCGTATAAGGAAAAATTTGACTATTGGGCGGTGTTTTGGGGTATGTTCATCATGGGCGGGTCGGGATTGATGATGTGGTTTCCGGATATCGCTGCGGGATTGTTTCCCAGGTGGCTGATAGAAAGTACCCGCATAGCCCATAGCGATGAAGCGATGTTGGCCATATTAGCCATTTTTGTTTGGCACTTTTATAATGTCCACTTCAGTCCGGATTTCTTCCCCATGAACTTTGTCTGGTTCCACGGGAAGATGTCTCAAAAACTGATGGAACACGAACATCCGGTAGAACTGGCAAAAATTTTGGGTGATGAGCAGGGTGCCAACAGTTCCCGGAATGCACATGTCATCAAAGACGATACCGCCAAATTAAAAATGTGAGGGGGCGGGGAAATGAGCTTAAATAAATACAGCGGCAACAAGGTTTTGATCATCAGTGAAATGATTATCTATGTTTTGATACTGGTGTGGTTTCTCAAGTTATTTTTACCGATAGGTTTTATGTAGGGGAGAGGGGAGGTAGTTTATGAGTTCATCACCGTATAACAATCCGCGACCGAAAAAACGCAAACGTTTTTTGAGACTGCTGCTGATTTACGTAGTTATTGCGGTTGTGGGTTACGGGCTTGGATCTTATTTAAAATACGACAAGAATCCCGAAGCCTGCGGGGGATGCCATTCAATGCAACCTCAAGTCAAGACGTGGCAAGTTACGGCCCATAATAATGTGGAATGTATTAAATGCCACAAGGATTTGTCCATGACCACATTTAAATTCAGAGAAAAGACCGGGCGATATCGTTTGCCGATTGAAAATGACAAGTTCATGAAAGACGAAATCTGTCTTCAATGTCATAATCCCAGGCGTATTGTCACCCCGCCGGGGGACCTGGTAATTCCCCACGAATTGCATATGAAAAAAGGACTTGACTGTATTGACTGTCATGAAGAGGTTGTGCATGCCAATGTGAATAAAGAGGTAATTATGGCCAGGGGAATAGACCCCGGGGAATTCACGCTAAAAATGGCACAGGAATTGGCGTCCCACGGCAACAGGATTCCCATGGATAAGTGTATGGAATGCCATAACGGGGCAAAAGCGCCGCGAGACTGTAATACCTGTCATACCGGCAAGCAAGCGCCGGCATCGCATCACCGGGCCGACTGGGATACCCAGCATGGTCGGGCGGCATTCAAGGACATTAACAGTTGTAACCAATGTCACGAGTATAATATTGCCAACAAAAAGGCTTATGACGAAAATGCCGACCCTTTGCTCAACGTACAACGGGAAGCACGAACCAACGGTTTCTGTTACAATTGTCACATCAGGAGACCGGTAACGCACACAAAAGTTTACTCGGTGGACCATCCCGAACGGGCACGGCAGTTTGCCCAGGGCTGTTTGGCATGTCACAATAAAGAAAAGGAACCGGAAAAGGAAGTTGCGCCGCCTACTACCAATGTGTACTGCGGCCAATGTCACTTTACATTGCACCCGTCTGACTGGAAGAAAAAACATCCGGAAAAAGTCAGGGCAGACGGTGATACTGCCTGCTACAGCTGTCACGCTGCCACCAGCTGCGCAACGTGTCATGCCAAAGAAAGACAATAAAGATAGCCGTAACAAGCAAATTGGTGGTTACGGGGAAAATTCCCCTGACCGCCGATTTGTTGTAAATAATTCCAAAAAGTTCTTTTAAATTAGCAGGAATTTTTTAATTGGTCGCGAATAAGATATAACAAAAGTGGTTTTAGAGAGATTTGTGAATAAGAGCACAATATCACAACCAAAAGTAAATAATGAATAAGGAACATAGAGACCCCTAACCAATAGGCCGAGTCTATGAGAATACAAGTATGGCCGGTCCTGATGGGGCCGGCTGTTTTATTAACTCCTAACTCCGGGTTTGCTGCCTGGAATTAGCCTGGAATATCTTGAAAAGGAGGGATGCTAAAGGTTCGGATTTTAATTTATTTACTTCCGTATAATTGGGTGGGGTGGGGATTTTATGTACGATGTACGTTGCGTATGCAACAAGATTATTTGTCAGGTTGATAAAGATGCGGTAATCATTAAATGCCGTCATTGTAAGCGATTCATTATCATTCGTACCAGGGGTAAAGTTACTGTAGAAACTTCAATAAGGGACAAAAAAGTAAATATGGACCATGAAGAGATTTGTAGTCTATAGACTTGAAGTCAAAAGGCTGGCATCTGGAAAATGATGCTGGCTTTTGCCGTTTTAAGGGGGGGATCCTGTGAAAGATTTCCGGTGCACATGCAAAAAGATTGTCTGTCAAATCGAAGGTAATGTGGTGATTATCAAGTGCCGGTACTGCAAAAGATATGTTCACATTCATACCAAGGGGTTAATAGATGTGGAATTTAAAGTTGACGACGGAATCAAATACTTAAACATCGGCTAGTGGTGTTTCAATAAAATCAAAAAAGCCTCTCAGTCCATAGTCTGGTAGACTCTCAAGTCCAATAGGCTGGTGACCATGATTTCTCTGATGGTATGCCAGCCTATTATTTTTAAATAAAAACTGTATAACCAATCAGGTCAATGTCTGTTAGGCATTTACCAGCCAAAAAGACTAGCACCGTTATCACGGGGTTAGTCTTCGTTTTTTGGGAAAGACAGTAAAAAACAAACAAGGAGGTAGAGCCATGAACGATTTCTTCCGTTGCCAGTGTAAAAAAATAGTTTGCCAGATTGAGAAAGATACTATCATTATCAAATGCCGCCATTGCAAGCGATACGTGCACATAAATACCAAAGGTATCAACAGTATTCAGTTTAAACTGACTTCAGATGCTGGTGAAGGAGAAGCGCAAATAATCGAGTTCGACAAGTAGGCTAACGATTTTCAGCCCAAATCCAAAAGAAAGAGGTGAGCCATTATGTTGCGTCTGGTACTAGGTAACTTTTTCACGTACTTTTTAACAGCCTGGTTTGTCATTGCATTTGCCTTAATAACACTGTCCGGAATATTTTTCCTGCTGACAATGCTGTATTATAGCGTGATTTAGCTGCCTTTCTTTGAAGGGAACCCAAAGACTCACTCCAAAGGCCCAGCAGCCGGGAGAACCAAGCTTGAGGAAATTCAAGCCATAGCCAACAAAAGGCTATAGAGAGGAGTGAGTTAGCGTGTGGAGGAACAGGTTAGGTAATACCTGTGCTTATATATTGACTGGTCTGTTTGTCACTATCTTTCTTTTGGTAATAGTTTCGGGGATCGTTTTTGGTTTATTCCTGTTCTCCGGGTCTGCATTTGCAGTAGACCGCTTACAGGAAGCGGCCTTGGTAAACGAACAGTGTTTGCAATGTCATGGTGAAAAGGGCTTCACTGTCCAACGGGACGGCAAAGAAATTTCCCTGTATATTTCGAAAAAAGAATACAAACAATCCGTCCACGGCAGAAATGCATGCACTACCTGTCACCCGGGGCTGGAAAGTGAAATACCCCACAAAAATCCGGTTTACGGGTTGGCATTAGAGCAGCAGGTGCTGGAAAGATGTCAAGCCTGTCATGATAAAATCACCGTAAATTATCGAAACAGTGTTCACGGGAAATTGGCGTCGGCAGGAAAAGAGACTGCTTTTTGCAGTGACTGCC
>CAZGXM010000033.1:0-5563 GCA_964529795.1 uncultured Thermoanaerobacteraceae bacterium | reverse complement strand
GTTCACGGGAAATTGGCGTCGGCAGGAAAAGAGACTGCTTTTTGCAGTGACTGCCACGGCTCGCATAATGTGTTAAAAAAAGAAAATCCTGATGCCGTTTATCACCGGCTCAATATTTCCGCTGTCTGTGCCAAGTGCCATGAAGGCAAGGTCTGGGACACCTATAATTACAGTTTTCACGGCACGGCGGTAAAATTCGGCTATGCCAGTGCCGCAACCTGTGCTGACTGCCACGGCAATCACAATATTTTGCCCGCTGCCGACCGTCAGTCCATGGTTTCTGCAGAAAATAGACCAGAAACCTGCGCCCGGTGTCACTTTTTTGCCAGAAAAGGCTTTGCAAAAGGAAAGGAACATGTGACGCCACGGGATAAAAAAGCCGCGCTACCGCTTTACATTGTCTGGAAACTATTTATTGTCTTGATTTTGTTTGATGTAACGAAAGATGGTACTATTGTTATCTTTGAGCTTTTCAGGCAGTTACGCGGCATCAATAAAGCCAAAAAACATGTGAAAACTAAAGATACGGGGCTTAATGTTTAGGGAGGTGAGAAAATGAGTACCAAAGAAATTGTATTGCCAAAAAATATAAAACGCTGGAACAGGCACCAGCGGTACCAGCACTTGCTGCTCGCGCTTAGTATGATTATGTTAATTATCACCGGTTTCCCCATCAAATACGGTAATTGGGGTTGGTCCCAGGTTGTGGTGAATTTGTTCGGGAGCTTTAAAACCATGTTTATGACCCACCTGGTTTTTGCGGTAATAATGTTGTTCAGCGGCTTTTATCACCTGGTTTGGATGGTCGGGCAATTTGCCACCAAGGGGCCAAGCTGGTCCATGGTACCCACCTTTAAAGATGTGAAAGATGCCGTGCATCATGCCAGGTACCTGCTGGGTTTAACCAAGGAACCCCCTCAGTACGGCAGGTATACCTACCTGGAAAAATTTGAGTACCTGGCAGTTTTCTGGGGCATTATCGTCATGGGAGGAACGGGATTGATACTGTGGTTTCCGGGTATGTTCGGCTGGCTGACCCAGACAGGCCTGCATATTGCCCGCATTGCCCATACCAATGAAGCATTTGTCGCCATGTTAGCCGTGGCAATTGGTCACTTTTTTGCAGTACACTTTAACCCGCATGTCTTTCCTACCAGCAAGGTGTGGATTAACGGTACCATATCTCGGGAACACATGAAAGAGGAACACCCGTTGGAGTATGAAGAGTTGCTCGCAGAGTACCGGAAAAAAGGCATACCGGTTGCAGGGCACGAACAGCACAGCCGTTTCGCTCACAGCCGGGGACTGATTATTTTTGAACTGGTTGTCTACATTACCATCTTCATACTGCTGATGGGTACTTTTATTTCGTTACTTTTTGTATAGAGGAGGGCGGATATGGGTTCTAAAAAACTTTATACTGAGCGGCGCCCCAAACTGGGAAAAGGAAAATTGATATTGCTCTACCTGGTAATTGCCGTGGTGGGTTTCAGCTTGGGTTCATATTTAAAATATAATAATAACCCGAATGCCTGCAGCGGCTGTCACGCCATGAAACCTCAGGTAAAGACATGGCAGGTTACCGCGCATAACAACATCAAGTGCAATTCCTGTCACCGGAACGTATCGATACCTGCCTTTGCCTTCAGGCAGTGGACCGAGAGATATAAACTGCCTTTACAAACCGATGTTTTTATCAAGGACGAAACTTGCCTGGGCTGCCACAATCCCAAGCGAATAGTGACGCCGCCGGGAGATTTGCTTATTCCCCATTACCTGCATCTGGAGATTGGTATTGACTGTATTGACTGTCACGATAACGTGACTCATGCCAACGTATCTGAAAAGGTAATTGCTGCGGGTATAGACCCCAATTCATTCAGTACTGACGATGCAGTAAACATCACTGCTATGGGAAACAGGATTCCCATGGACAAATGTATGCAGTGCCACAATGGTGTCATGGCTACCAGGGAATGTAATGCCTGTCATAGCGACAAACAGGTTCCGGCCAACCACGATAATCCAAGCTGGGGACAAAAACACGGCCTGGCAGCGTTTGAAAATGTGGGCAGTTGTAATGACTGTCACGAATACGATGTTATTAAAAAAGAAAATTTTAAGCCTGAAGAAGACAGGTTGCTGAATGTACGCAAGGCGGCAAGGACCAATGCTTTTTGCTACAATTGCCACATTGACCGGCCGGCCAGCCATACCAAGGTTTATTCTCTAGATCACCCGCAAAAGGCCAGGGCATTTCCCGAAGGTTGCCTGGCTTGTCATAACAAGGCAAAGGATGAGAAGGTAATTGCCGCACCGACAACTGCAGTATACTGTGAACAGTGTCACTTCAGTCTCCATCCTGCTGACTGGGAGAATAACCACAAGCACGAAGTACGGAGAGAAGGGGATAGCCAGTGTTATGACTGCCATGATGCATCCAGCTGTGCCAGCTGTCATAAACAGGCCAGAAAGGCAGGACGTATGTGATTTCTACTCACGGTTTTTCCGCGCCAAATGGCACCAGTCCATTTGGCGCTTTTTTGTTTCTTGGGAAGGATAATTATAAAATAAGGGAGAAAATTAAATTGGTAGGAGGGATATCTTGCAAACACTGGAACAATTACGCAAAAAGTTGCTGGCAATTGACGGAAAAGGGTACAAGGCTTATAAGGGCATTGCCGGCGAATACCGGGGCGGTAATTTTACTCTCTATATTGATTATGTCCAGGGAGACCCGTTTGCCTCCCCGTCCCGGGTGCGCTTGCGGGTTGCACAGGACATTGCAGGCTTCCCTGAAGGTGCATACAATCCTAAAATTCGCAACACGGCGCTGTGTGATTTTCTTAACCGGCAGATCTTAAAAACCATTCAAAAGTTGGCCAAAGGTTCCCGGGGTACGGGAAAAAGCGGCATGGTCAGCGTGGACAAACCGGGACAGCAGGTTTTGGAACGCACTGCGGTAGTTATTAACAGTAGTTATGTGGAAGCAAGGGTCAGTATCGGTTTGCCGGCCCGGGGCAGGCGAATTTTAGGTAAACAGGCGGTGGCCATGTTTCTTGACGAACTGCCCCGGATTGTACAACAGGCGATGCTATTTGAGTCTTTGCCATCGCGGACTTTATGGGAGCATATTTATTCAGTGGAAGACCAGGAATACCTGAGAGACCAGCTGGAAAGTCACGGTTTGGTGGCCTTTATCGGCAACGACTCAATATTACCGCGGGAAAGCGGTATCAGCGACAGGCCTTTAGACCCCGGCAAAGCAGTACCGTTCACCAGTCCCAAGACCCTGGAGGTTACTTTCGTGCTGCCAAACAGCGGTCAAATTGCCGGCATGGGTATCCTCCGGGGAGTAACGGTAATAACCGGCGGTGGTTTCCACGGAAAATCAACATTGCTGCAGGCAGTCCAAAAAGGTGTTTATAACCATATTCCCGGCGACGGCCGGGAAAGAGTGGTCAGCCTGCCGTCAGCCGTGAAAATCAGGGCAGAGGACGGCCGCCGGGTGGAAAAAGTCGACATCAGCCCATTCATCAACAACCTGCCCTACGGGCTGGATACCAGGAACTTTTCATCGGAAGACGCCAGCGGCAGTACTTCTCAAGCGGCGAATATCATGGAAGCGCTGGAAACACACTGCAAACTGCTACTTTTGGATGAAGATACCAGTGCAACTAACTTCATGATTCGCGATGTACGCATGCAGCACCTGGTAACCAAAGAAAAAGAACCCATTACCCCGTTTATTGATAAAGTACGCCAGTTAAGCGAATTTATGGGTGTTTCCACAATACTGGTAATTGGCGGTTCCGGGGATTACTTGGATGTTGCCGACACGGTGATCATGATGGACGAATACCGTCCATTTGATGTTACCCACAAAGCCAAGGACATTGCTGCCCGGGTAAAAACCGGACGTGCGGATGAAGGTGGTACGGAGTTCGGCGCCATTCCCAACAGGGTGCCTGACGGGAAAAGCTTCAACCCCCAAAAGGGCGGGAAGACCAAAATAACAGCCCGGGCTATACACAGCTTGCAATTTGGCACCCATACAATAGATTTGACACAAATTGAGCAGCTGGTGGATACCAGTCAAACCCGGGCTATCGGGGATATCATTTACTACACCGCACAAAAATATTTCCGCGACAGGCCGTTGTGCCGGGCATTAGAGATGACTTTCCAGGATATTGAAAGGCAGGGACTCGATGTTATTTCCCCGTTTTTCGAGCAACATCCCGGAAATTATGCTTTACCCAGGCTGCAGGAAGTGGCAGCCGCTGTCAACCGCCTGCGGTCGCTGAAGATCAAATGAGACAGGGGGATATTATGGCAAAGACACTGGTCGCTGCATTGGAGAGCTATTTTTCTAAAAAGCTGGATTATCATTATCGCCCGTTAAATGGAAGTACAGGTAACGGCATTAAAGACGGCACCCATGTGACAATTATTGGCGGGGGCATAGCCGGCAGTGCCTTTGCCCGGCAGTTGGCCACACTGGCGGAACAGTATAAAAAAAATATTCCCATTACCATGGTTAACAGCACCAACTGCAACTATTGCGGTGGGTTAATCACCAACGTGGCCCTGCATACTTTGAAATGTATGTACAAGCTGCCAATACCTGACAACCTGGTGCTGAAAAAAGTGAAGGAATGTATTTACGTTAACCCGGAAGGCAGTGTGGTGGTCAACCTCCCACACCCTTTGACGGCAACTTTAAGGACCAGTCGTTTTGGGGTGCCCGGTTTTGATGATTCAATCAAGGACAGGATTGCCGTTGGTTTATCTCCTGAGACCGCAAAAAAAATAGAAGTCATTGAGCCCACCCTGGCAAAAAAAGTGGAGAAGCTGGACGATGGGGGACATAAATGGCGAGTTGTTCTCAGCAAGAGAAACCCCGACAATTCCAATCAAACAATCCTCACCGATGTGGTGGTTATTGCCTGCGGTTTTCGGGCACTTAACCGGCCGATGCTGGAAAATTTTCAGCGCCTGACCGGTTACCAGCCACCGCCCACCATTCCGGCATCGGTCACCGAAGTTGACACCAGTAAAGCGCTACATAACAGCATTGATAACCGCCTATTTATTCTTGACGGAATTATTAAAGGTTGTGTGGTGGCATTTATCCCGAAAGGCCCGCAATGGCTGACTCTCACTGTCTTAAATAAAAAACTGGAAAAGAAAGACTTAACCGAACTCTTCCAACATCCACAGGTGAAAAAGTACATTGATTTGCCAGACGCGGCAAGCTGTTTGCGCTGTCATACCATCTGCGCGGCCCAGGTATATACCGGTGCTTCCGGAAATTTTTACGGAGATGACTGGCTGGTAATCGGTGATTTGACCGGTTATGGCCGGATTTTGAAAGACGGTTATTTTGCGGCCTTTCTTGGTGCCAGGCTGGCTGCCGAAACATTAATCCATCGCGGTTCCAGCAAAAAAGCATTAAAAGCGGGGTATCACCAACGTTTGAAACATTTTCCCAAAGATAACGTTTTTGGACGGCATTTGTTCTATCTCAATATCTTGTTACAACGCAGGCGGTGGTTTCCCC
>CAZGXM010000032.1:13483-28750 GCA_964529795.1 uncultured Thermoanaerobacteraceae bacterium | reverse complement strand
GATTGGTGCCGGTCTATTCGTTTTTTGTCGAATTTTAGTGGTGCCTGGCACAAAATAAAATGGTGAGCCATCCAGGGCTCGAACCTGGGACACCCTGATTAAAAGTCAGGTGCTCTGCCAACTGAGCTAATGGCTCACGCCTCACAATACTGTATGCTACAGCATTTTTCTTGAGTTGTCAATAATATTTTTGACTTGTTTTCTCCGAGCAGTCACATTACATTTTATTACGCCACTGTCTCTCTGGAAACTGCTGTCACCTCATGGTTACCGGTTAAAATCATGGCTTGAAGCAGCTGCTTGGTATAAGTTTCAATAGTCAGTTTAACACCCTCGCTGCCACCGCCGAAAGCACCGATAATCAACGGCCGCCCTACCAGTACGGCGTCAGCACCCAGGGCCAGCAGTTTGAGTACATCTACACCGGATCTCACACCACCGTCGGCAAGAATGGTCACTTTACCTTTAACCGCTTCAGCAATCTCAGGAAGTACACTGGCCGCGCCTTGAGCATGGTCCAGTACCCGCCCGCCGTGATTGGAAACCACAATCGCCGCTACGCCGGCTTCCGCCGTCAATTCTGCCTCGTCTACAGTCATTATCCCTTTGACGATAAAGGGCAGCTTTGTAAAGGAAACCAATTCTTTAATGTCTTCAATGGATTTAGGCCCCACCGGCTGGCCGTTTAAAGCCATGGTGATTAGCCCCGCACCGTCCACGTCCACACCTACTGCCAAGGCACCCGCTGCTTCTGCCTTGGTAATGCGTTTTTTAATTTCATCGTTGCTTCTGGGTTTAATAAAGGGAATCCCTTTGCCGTCCACTGCTTTGATACCTGCCAACCCGTCATCATACATGCCGGGGACACCGGTGTCCCCGGTCATACCCAGGGTACCGGCTGCCAGGGCGCCCTGCAGCATGGCATCCACCATTTCCCGTTCGGTCAGGGCTCCACCCATGTTAATGGAAGCTCCTGTAATGGGTGCCGCCATAACCGGGGTACTCAAGGCTTCACCAAAAAGCCTTAATGATAAATTCGGCTCAGTGGCCCGGTGAATTGTGCGCAGGTTCAGCTTGACCTTAGCCAAAGCTTCCAGGTTTGCAGCAAAGGCACTGCCTGTACCGGTACCGCCTATGCCCGGCACTTGACCGGCACAGGCACGGCCGTCACATACCGGGCAAACCCGGCAGTAACCCTTCATTTTTTCTTTCGCAGTCTCTCTTACCTGCCTGAGATCCATTTCCCATCCCCCTCTGCAAATTCTTTTGCAACAACATCTTTATGATAACATCAACAGCATAATCTATCCAGTAAGTACCGTCACGTTATTTATCTCTTTCAGCCAACAGTTCCGCAGTGTGCATCACTTTTACCTTGCTGCCAGCTTTGTCCAGGCCGCCCTTGAGTTGTATCATGCAGCCGGGGCAGTCCATGGCCACAATTTCCGCACCGCTGTCTTCGATATTTTTAATCTTACGCTTCATAATCTCAGCGGATATTTCAGGGAACTTGACGGTGTACGAACCGCCAAAACCACAGCACCGGTCACACTCGTCCATTTCCACCAGGTCGTAGCTTTCCCTGAGGAGCTTCCGGGGTTTATCGGATAGATTGAGTTTGCGGTTATAGTGACAAGAATCATGGTACGTAACCTTGGCTTTACTAACCTTGCTGCCATTACTATTTTGCGGCAGTTCATTCATCAGTTCCGAGTAGTCTTTTACCTTGGCCGCCAGTTTTGCCGCTCTCTGCTTCCAGTGGCTGTCACCCGCCAATAGCTCTGGAAAATCATGCTTAAGTGCGTGAATACAGGTGGGGCAGGCTGCCACGATGTAGTCAGCGCCAGCCTGTTCCAAGGCCTCAATGTTCTGCTTGGCCATCTTTTTGGCAGTGGCCCTGTCTCCCATATAGGAAGCAGGTGCACCACAGCAGCTTTGTTCTTGGGGAAATATCACTTCAATACCCCGGTCCTGCAGGGTTTTAAAGACAGCTTCCCCCACTTCCGGATAGCTGAAATCAATGATACAGCCGCTGTAAAAGGCCGCTTTTGCCCCGGGTTTCTTAACCTCTTTCTTAATATTGGGGATAATATCCCTTAACGGCTTATCCGCAATAGCCGGCAGGCTGCGGTTTTCGGTATGCTTGGAAAAAGCCAGCGGTAAATGGCGGATATATCCTTCTTCGGCAAAAGGTTTCTGAAGGGTTTTTGCCCTTCTTAACCACTTGTGGAATGTCGGCGGCCTGACCAATATCTTCTTCAGCACGAAATCCTCGGCAAAGGAAAGGCCTTTTTTCTCTGTCAGTCTCTGCCTCAGTTTCTTGACCAGGTCGGGAATATTTATCTTTCCGGGGCAGATGGTAACGCATTTGCCGCAGCTGATACAGAGGTTCTGCGGGTCAAAGGCGGCATCCTCGCTGTTGAAAAAGGCAGTCAAAATGCTGCCAATGCCGCCGGCATAGATATACCCGTACACATGACCGCCCACCAGCTGGTAGACAGGACAGACATTGAGGCAGGAAGCACAGCGAATGCACTGGGCCGCTTCCCGGAATACAGGGTCTTTCATCAAGTCACTGCGCCCGTTATCCAGGATGACGATGTGCAGCTGCTTATCAATTACTTTCCCGTCTTTCCAGGTGGGGGTGACGCCGTCAATCATGGTCACATAGCTGGTAATGGTCTGCCCGGTGGCGCTTCTGGGCAGAGCTTCCAGCACCTTGGTGACGGTCTCCATGCTATCAACGAATTTTTCAATCCCCACCAGGGCCACATGAATGGGCGGCAGGGTGGTGGTCAGGCGGGCGTTGCCTTCATTGGTCATAATCACCAGCGCGCCGTTTTCGGCCACCGCCATGTTGGCTCCGGAAATGCCCATATCGGCATTGAGAAATTTCTTGCGCAGCTCCCGCCGGGCAACTTTGGTCAGCTTGTAGGGGTCTGCGGGCAGTTCTTCCTTAAGGTGCCTGGAAAATGCATCTGCAACCTCGTGCCGGGTCAAATGAATGGCGGGCATTACCATGTGGGAAGGTTTCTGGCCCATCAATTGAATGACCCACTCACCCAAATCCGTTTCAGTAACTTCAATACCTCTTTGCTCCAAATGCTTGTTGAGGTAAATTTCTTCGGAGGCCATGGACTTGGACTTGACAATATTTTTTACCCCATTTTCTGCGGCTACTTTGGCTATATAGCGGTTAGCATCTTCCCCGGTACGGGCAAAATAGACCTTTGCCCCTCTTTTTTCTGCTTCTTCTGTAAACTGCTTTATCAGAGTATCGGCATTCTCTGCTGCCTGTCTTTTTGCCTTGGCGATATAACTGCGAAGCGCTTCCACATCTTTCCCGGCATAAGCTTTTTCTCTGGCAGCAGGGTAATCATTCCCGAACTTGGTGAGGGCGCGACGCAAGTTGTCATTGTTTAGAGCTTTTTTCACCCTGCTTTGAAATTCTTTACTTACCGCCATCGTTACATTCCCCCTCATCAATGAGTATGACGCATAGACGTCCCGGGCCGTGCACACCGATAGTCAGCACCCGCTCAATATCCGCGGTACGGCTGGGTCCGGTAATAAAGGCGGCATATCTCGGTGGTACCCCGTTGATTTCCAGTGCCTTGATGGCCTCAAGCATGTTCGCTTTGATGCTGGCTGTGTACAGCAGCACGATGTTGGTGGGACAGAGCATGGAAAAATAACGACTGAAAAGGTCAGTGGCATCATGGGCCACGGTGCCGGTTTCGGCAATGGCCATGTCTGCGGGAATGACACCGACTTCCAGTTCGGCAAGCCGGCGGGGGGACCCTGCGGTTACCACTTCAATGCCTTGCTCCCGCAGCAGGGGAATTAACCCCTTGCACAGGCCGTTGTCCACAGAGCCCACCTGCTTCACCTCGGCTTCACGGATAATTTCCAACACTGTTTTGTATGCATCTGTAAAGGTTTTTACCCTGACCACCTCTGCGGATACAGCCTCAGCTTTCCCGGTAAATTCGTCAACCAGTTTTTCGTTCACCGTTAACTCCTCCTTCTTGGGCATATGCTTCGGCCAAAACTTCCACCACATGTTTAACCGGCACATCTGCCCGTGCTTGGTACAAACCATCTTCCAACTGCATGCGGCAAGCGCCGCAGCTGGTAAGCACCATGTCAGAGTTTGCCGAAAGTGCATCGGCAACCTTTTTGTCGCGTATCTGACTGGAAAGCTGGTAGTGCATAAGACTGAAAGAACCGGCGCTGCCGCAGCAGCGGTCGGGTGTCTTCATTTCCACCAAGGTTACTCCCGGGATACTCTTGATGACCTGCCGCGGCTGGCGGGCAACGCCTACCCCCCGCACCATGTGGCAGGGGTCATGATATGTCACCGTATAATTCAGTTTCGCCTCGGGTTCACGCATGCCCAGCTCATCAATCAGGTACTGGCTGACGTCAAATGCCTTGGCGGACAGTTCGCGGGCGACTGCCGCATATTTGGGGTCATCAGCCAGCAGTTCATGGTAATGATGCACCCAGGCACCGATACAGGTGCCGCAGTGAGTAATGATGGCATCATAGTTTCCGCCAGCAAATACATCCAGGTTATACCTGGCAATCTCCTTGGCAGTGGCCACATCCCCGTTTACAAACACGGGAATGCCGCAGCAGTGCTGCTTTTTGGGGACGACCACTTCCACCCCGTTGGCATTAAGCACATCTATCACCGCCCGGCCGGCTTCAGTGTAAACGTAGTTGAGCATGCAACCGGTGAAAAACGCCACCCTTGCCCGGGGTTTCGAGATTTTATTGGTTTCCGGAACAACAGCTAACAAGGACTTGGCAGCCAGGGGCCTCACTACCCGTTTCATATCCAGGCCAATGGGAAAACGAGGCCTGGCCAGCTCCTTGCTGTCAATTTTTTTCAGGCCGATACCCTGGAGCTTGCTAGCCATACCCAGGCCGATGCGGAATCTTTGCGGGTTGGCCATCAGCCCAAAAATCTGCCTTTTTAATCCGGGCAGGCCTTTTTTTCTCACCAGTGCCGCTCTGACAGCAAGAATAACCTGATCAGGGTGTACACCGCACGGGCAGTTGGCGGCACAGGCCTTACAGGTCAAGCAAAGACTGAAAATTTCCTGCAGTTTGTCAGTAAACTCCAACTTCCCTTCCAGCAAGTCCCCGGCAATTTGAATCTTGCCCCGGGCCACGCCGGATTCCCCCATCACTTCTTTATAGATGGGACACACGGCCTGGCAGTTGCCGCACTTCATACACTTGGTGATTTCTGCCTTCACATTATCCAGTGAGTCGTAATATGCCATATCACAGCCCCCTAAATCCGGACAATTTTACCGGGATTTAACAGGTTGTCCGGGTCTAGTGCCCTTTTTATGGCCTTGAGAGCTTCAATGCCTGCTTCGCCGAATTCCTGTTCCAGATACTTCTGCTTGGCAATGCCGATACCGTGCTCTCCGGACAACGTACCCCCCAAACTCAAGGACACATCAAAAATTTCACCCACAGCTTGGTGCACACGCTGCATTTCCTCGGTATTTGTCTCATCGGTAATAATGGTAGGGTGCAGGTTTCCATCTCCCGCATGTCCGAAAGTACCAATGGTCAGCCGGTATTTTTCGGCAATATTGCGCAGCGCCCTGAGCATTTCCGGAATTTTGCTGCGCGGCACGGTAGCATCCTCCAGCACCGTGGTGGGGCTTAACTGTGCCAGGGCTGGCAGCGCCGCCCGGCGGGCCTGCCAGATTTCGTCCCTTTCCGCGGCGGTTTCAGCGATTTTTAATTCCCCGTTATTCACCCTGCACACCCGGGCAACCGTTTCCGCTTCCTTTTCTACAACCTCAGGAATACCGTCCACTTCTATCAACAAAATGGCTTCGGCATCGGTGGGCAGGCCTATATGGGCGTAATTCTCCACGGTCTTGACGGTGACGTTGTCCATGATCTCCAGAGTGGCGGGAATCACCTTGTTGCCGATGATGCCGGCAATGGCATTGGCCGCATCATCGATAGAACGGAAAATGGCCAGCGCGCTTTTTCTGGCTTCCGGTGCGGGAATCAGTTTGACAATGATTTCCGTAATCACACCCAGCGTGCCCTCAGAACCTACAAAAAGCTTGACCAGATCATAAGCAGTAACATTTTTAACCGTCTTGCCACCGCAGCGCATCACCTTGCCACTGGCCAGCACCACTTCCAGGCCCATCACATAGTGCTTGGTGACACCGTATTTGAGGCCTCTCAAGCCGCCGGAACACTCGGCAACGCTGCCTCCCATGGTAGCAGTTGCCACTGTGCCGGGGTCAGGAGGGTAAATAAAGCCATGCCGGGCAACCGCATCATTTAAGTCCTGGATAATTACCCCGGGCTGGACAGTTGCAGTCAGGTTTTCCGCATCCACTTCCAGAATTTTATTCATTTTCACCATTACCATCACTATCCCCTTATTGACAGGGATGGTGCCGCCACTTAAATTAGTCCCCGACCCCCGGGCATACAAGGGGACTTTATGTTTTGCAGCAATCTTCACTATTTCCTGCACTTCTTTCGTACCGGTGGGAGTAACCACCACCTCAGGAACAACCTTGGGCATGTCTGCCGTGGCGTCAAAAGCATAGGCAGCCAGTTCTTCTTTTTCTGTAAAGACATTCTCCTTTCCCAACGCACCAACCAGTTGGTCTATGACATTACCGGTAAGCATAGAAATTCCTTCCTCCTCTCTCAAACTCAAGTATAAATACTATAATAGTTGTGCAGGAGGAAAGACAATTCCTCCTGCCATAACTATTTTTCAATCTTTTGTTATTTTTATAAAAAAAATCTCTGCAAGCCCAGAGATTTCTGTACGACAAATAACAAATATTCTTAACTCAGTCCTGCTCGGCAAACCTGCTGACAACCTGTTCAAGCAAGAAAAGCTATTTCTCCTGAGCCACGGCCATTCTGTGCAGGTAATACAGTGTTCCCAGCAACCAAATCGGGACCAACAACCAAATAAAGACCATAAAAAGACCTGACCCCATTCCCCAACCGCCAAAACCACTCATCATCCTTCTCACTCCAATCGGGTTTGCCTTAAAAAATCTTACTTATCGCAATAGTCTGGCTACGCTTGGGCCCAACCGCCACAATGGCTGCCTCCACTCCTGTCAGTTCTTCAATTCGTTTAATATATTTTTGGGCGTTTACCGGCAGGTCGGAAAACTTGCGGACGCCGGAGGTGTCTTCCTCCCAGCCGGGCAGCTCATCATAAACCGGTTCACACAGGGATAACTGCTTTAAACTGTGGGGAAACTCTCTAATTTCCCGCCCCCGGAACTTGTAGCCGGTACAGATCTTGACCGTGTCCAAAGAATCCAATACATCCAGTTTGGTCAAGGCAACGGAACTCAAACCGTTAACCCGTACCGCATAACGTAAAATAACCGCATCAAACCAACCGCAACGTCTGGGTCGCCCGGTAGTAGTGCCAAATTCCGCACCGTTTTTGCGAATCTCATCGCCAATCTCGTTGTCCAGTTGCGTGGGAAACGGGCCCTCACCCACTCTGGTGGTATATGCCTTGCAGACGCCGATAACCTGGTCAATCCTGGTCGGGCCGATACCGGCACCCATGCATGCTCCTCCTGCCGTGGGATGGGAAGAAGTAACAAACGGATACGTGCCGTGGTCCATATCCAGCAGTGTGCCCTGGGCCCCCTCAAAAAGCACATCCCGCCGCTTATCAAGGGCATTGTTAATCAATAGCGAGGTATCGGTTATATACCGATGGATTTGGCGTGCATAACCCATGTACTCTTCAAAAATGGCCTCCAGTTCAAAACCGCCGGTCTGGTAAACTCGTTCCAATAAGTAATTTTTCTCCGCCAAAACCCGGGACAGCTTATCTTTAAATTCCTGTTCATCCAACAGGTCCACCATGCGCATCCCCACCCGGGCAGCCTTATCCATATATGCGGGGCCAATACCTCTTTTTGTGGTGCCGATTTTATGTTCCCCGCGGCGCTCTTCTTCCACTTCGTCAAGTTTCTTATGATAAGGCATAATCAAATGGACGTTGGTGCTAATTCTCAATCCCGAGGTATCAACCCCTTGCCGGGAAAGATATTCCAATTCCTCCAGCAGCACCGCCGGATCAACAACCACACCGTTACCGATAACGCATGTCTTTCCGGGATAAAGTATCCCTGAGGGGATCAGGTGCAGCTTAAATTCCCGATCATCCACCTTGACGGTATGTCCGGCATTATTGCCACCTTGATAACGAACTATAAAATCAGCTTTTTCGGCGAGAAAATCAGTAATCTTGCCTTTACCTTCATCCCCCCACTGCGCACCTATCAAAACAACTGCCGGCAAGGAGTCCACCTCCAGTATCTGCTTGCTTTATTATTTACCAATTAAAATTCGCTTATTACCGGCAAAAGACGAACATTCAAATTCTTTCGCCATCGATTGTTCAACAAAACCCCTAATATCATATCATGTTTTACCCGGCAATAAAAGTGTTTTTTCCTTTTTCAGCATTTTAAAATGTTAAAGGGGAAAACTGACATTGAGCCAGCCTTTTGTCTTAGCAAACCCGTTCACATTGTTTATGGCATCGATTTCGCTGATCAACAAGTCGCGAGTTGGCCAGTGGGATTCTTTTCAAGATAGAACCTGGCCTTTGATGTCAATTTTCACCTTTTTCACCGCTATGCTTTTCCCCGCAGCCTTCAAGGCCTGCTCCACCGCCATGACCAGGCCGATGCAGCAAGGTACTTCCATGTAGGCCACGGTAATGCTGTTGATATCATTGAGAGCAAAAATTCCCGCCAGCTTTTCCGTGTAATACTTGATATCGTCCAGTTTCGGGCAGCCAATCACTGCTTTTTTACCTTTTAGAAGTCCCAGGTGATAATTGGGATAGGCTACCGGCACACAGGAAGCGGTCACCAGCACGTCAGCCTGACGCCAAAGCTCTCCCTGGGCAGGTACCAGTGCCAGTTGTACCGGCCAGTGACTGAGTTGTGATTTGATCGACAGGGTAATATCATTACTGTTTACACCTGCTTCTTTCTCCAGAGCAGGACTGCCGGTATCCTTGCTCAAATCACGCAGCATGCTGCCGGGACAGCCGTGAAACGGTGCAGCCGGTTTTTGGACAACATGCTTCTCCTCGTCCCTTTGGGCCAGCAGTTCTTCCACCGCCTGCTCATCAAATTCCGCTGCTGCCCGTTCAATAATTTCCAGTGCATCGCGGGGACAGTATCCCAGGCAGGCCCCCAACCCGTCACAATACTTGTCATCAATCAGTTTTGCCTTGCCATTGACAATTTTAATGGCTCCTTCGGCACAATTGGGAACACACTGGCCGCAGCCGTTACATTTTTCCTCATCAATGTGAATAATCTTCCTTTTAACCATGATTTGGCCCTCCCTTGTATTCGATGTTCGATATTCGATGTTCGATGTTCGAACCCACTTTTCTTATCAATCCATACTCGATGACAAGATTTTGCTGTTACTTTATCGCTTACCCACATCATAAAAGGTGTACTACATGGAAACAGTGACTCCCTGCAATGATATTTGTGAGATTTATCACAGTTGCAAATTCTGTCCGCGGCGGAAAAGTTGTTGAGCAGGAGTAGCCCCCGTAATATAATTAGAATAGGTAACCAAGGTTAAAGGAGTTGTTCCCCGTGTCCATTCCCTCAAAGGAAATTGCTGTGATCCTGGAATCCATCTATGAAGGAATTATTGCCATTAATAAAAATGCAGAGATTACACTTTTTAACAAAGCCGCGGAACGGATTATAAAAATTCCCACGGACAGGGTGTTGGGGCGCCCCATTACCCAGGTAATCCCCAATACCCGGTTGCACCTGGTGCTGAAAAGCGGCAAGGCGGAATTAAACAGACAGCAGCAGATAAATAATATTACCATCCTCACCAACCGGGTGCCCATTCGTACCGAGGGGGGCGATTTAATTGGCGCCGCTGCAGTTTTTCGAGACATCAGCGACATCGTCAATTTAGCGGAGGAAATAACTAAACTACGGGAAACCCAGGCGCTGTTAAAAGCAATTATTAACTCTACTCACGATGCCATCTCCGTTGTCAATAAAGAAGGTATGGGAATTATGATCAACCCTGCTTACACCCGCCTGACCGGGCTAACGGAAAAAGAAGTACTGGGAAAACCGGCTACGGTGGATATAGCCGAAGGAGAAAGCATGCACATGAAAGTGCTGCAGACCGGGCAGGCGGTTTCCGGAGTGCCCATGAAAGTGGGTCCGGGGAAACGGGAGGTAATTGTCAGCTGCGCGCCATTGATGGTAAAAGGAAAACTCAATGGAAGTGTAGGCGTGATTCATGATGTCAGTGAAATTCACCGCCTGTTGGAAGAGTTGGAGCGCGCCAAGCAATTAATTCGCCATTTGGAAGCCAAATACACTTTCCAGGACATTACCGGTCAAAGCAGCGCAATAAAGCAGGCCGTGGAGCTGGCAAAAAGGGCTGCCGCCACCCCGGCCACCGTACTGCTGCGCGGGGAAAGCGGCACGGGAAAGGAACTGTTTGCCCATGCCATTCATCACGCCAGCAATCGTGCGAAGAAGCGGTTTGTGCGGGTAAATTGTGCGGCCATTCCGGACAGTCTCATGGAAAGCGAGCTCTTTGGCTACGTGGAGGGTGCTTTTACCGGGGCTGTACGGGGCGGCAAACAGGGCTACTTTCAGGAAGCTCACGGCGGCACACTGTTTCTGGATGAGATTGCGGAAATCGGGCTGCACATTCAGGCCAAGCTGTTACGTGTGCTCCAGGAAAAAGAAGTGACACCCGTAGGTGCTACCAAACCGGTCCCCGTCAACGTGAGAATTATCGCCGCTACAAATGCCAACCTGGAGGACTTGATTAACAAAGGGGATTTTCGCGAAGACCTCTACTACCGGCTTAACGTTATCCCCATCTTTATCCCCCCGCTGAGAAAGCGCAGGGAGGATATCCCCCCCATAACCCGCAGCATTATCCGCAAGTTTAATCAGGAATACGGGAGAAATGTCGCAGACATTTCCAACCTGGCTTTAAAAAAGTTGCTGTCTTACCACTGGCCTGGCAACGTCAGGGAACTGGAAAACGTCCTGGGCCGGGCGATGATAAACTTAAAAATCAGTGATAATAAAATCACCCTGGCCCACCTGCCACCTTTGGACTTGATGGCAGAGTCCGCCGGCATGCCACTGGTGACCGGTGAAACACTGGTTTCCCACCAGGGTAAAGATTACCGCCAGTTGAGAGAACTCTGGGAAAAACACCTGTTTGAGAGAGTACTTCGCGAAACCAACGGAAATAAAACCGAGGCTGCACGAAAGTTAAAACTTTCTGTGAGAACTTTGTACAACAAGCTGCAAAAACTGAACTTGGAGTAAATTGGAGCAAACCGGAAGTTTTTTGCCTGCAAAAAATTTCATACCGGCAAATTTTTGCCTGTACTTTTTGATATATATGCATCGCCCCCAAACCAGGGGGCGGTTTGATTTGCGACATTTTTCAGAATATTTTCAAACCAGGCACGATATTTGCTAAATATATTTTTTATACATAGTATTTGTACTGCTGAACGGGAGGTTGATATTTATGGTTTCAATGATTTTGAAAGGATAGAGTTTTCAACTTAACTTTCTCTTATTATTTTATTGGTCTTTTAAGAGAGGTGTTAAAACATGCTTATTAAACATATTTCCCGTGCAGATTATGAAAACGTAGTTTGTACCGCAGACCCGCAAAGTGGATTAAAGGCGATTATTGCCATTCATGACACCACTTTGGGCCCCGCGCTGGGCGGAACCAGAATGTGGCCTTATGATAGCGAAGAAGATGCCCTCGCAGACGTATTGCGCTTGGCAAAAGGCATGACCTTTAAAGCTGCTGCCGCCGGGTTGAGTTTGGGCGGCGGGAAGGCTGTGATAATCGGCAATTCCCAGCGGGATAAAAGCGTCCAGTTGCTTGAGGCCTACGGTCGCCTGGTGGATAGTTTGCGGGGACAATATATCACCGCCGAAGACGTTGGCACCACCCAGGCCGATATGGATGTTATCCACAAGGAAACCCGCTATGTAGTGGGCATCAGCGGCGGCAGCGGCGACCCGTCACCCGCCACGGCCTACGGGGTTTACCTGGGCATCAAAACCGCCGCAGGGGCCGTTTTCGGCACGGAGGACCTGAAAGGCAAGGTGATTGCCGTTCAGGGAGTAGGCAGTGTTGGCTACCATCTCTGCCGGTACCTGCAGCAGGAAGGTGCCAAATTGATCGTCACGGATATTGACCCGAAAAAAATCAATCAAGCGCAAAAGGATTTTCACGCCAAGGCGGTAGCCCCCGGGGAAATAGCCGGTACAAAGTGCCATATTTTTGCACCCTGTGCCCTGGGAGGAATAATAAATGACCGAACAATTCCCCGGCTAAAATGCCCGGTAATTGCCGGTTCCGCCAACAATGTGCTGGCGGAAGCCAGGCACGGAAATCAACTCCACCAAATGGGGATTCTGTACATTCCCGATTACGTTATCAATGCCGGCGGCCTGATTAACGTGGCAGAAGAGCTGACAGGCTACGATCCGCAAAAAGCCAAGGAAAAAATTGAGCAAATCCCCAAAACCATCAGTAAGATATTGAAACTGTCCAAACAGCAGCGCGTGCCCCCCAGCCAAGCAGCAGACCTTGTCGCCCTGGAAAGGCTGGGTAAAAAAGCGCCGGAGCGGGCCGCTGTCAAAAGGGGGTAAAATTATGACCGATCACCTGACTTTGGTTATAACCAGAGACAATTGTAAAGCATGTGCATTGTGTGTCCACCACTGTCCCAAGGAAATTCTCACATTAAGCGATGATATTAATTCCCTGGGATACCACCCGGTAACAGTTACCGAAAGAAACAAGTGTACTGCCTGCGGGCGCTGCGCCCTGATGTGCCCGGACATGGCCATTACATTGGAAAGGGTGAGTGCTGATGAAAAAAAAGTTAATGAAAGGTAATACCGCCCTGGGTAAGGCGGCAATTGAGGCCGGCTGCCGCTATTTCTTCGGCTATCCCATCACCCCGCAGACTGAACTTCCGGAATACCTGTCTTCCCGGTTACCCGAAGTTGGCGGCGTCTTCCTGCAAGCAGAAAGTGAGACTGCGGCCATAAACATGGTCTACGGCGCCGCAGCGGCTGGAGGAAAGGTGATGACCTCCTCCTCCAGCCCGGGCATCAGTTTAAAATTGGAAGCCATTTCGTATATTGCCGCAGCGGAACTGCCCTGTGTAATTGTAAACATCATGCGCTGCGGGCCGGGCCTGGGTGGCATTCAGGCGGCACAATCAGATTATTTTCAGGCCACAAAAGGCGGCGGGCACGGTGACTACCGTTTAATAGTGCTCGCTCCCGGCTCGGTCCAGGAAATCTACAACCTGACCTTTACAGCCTTTGAACTGTCCCAGCGATACCGCAACCCGGTAATGATTTTAGGCGACGGGTTATTGGGTCAGATGATGGAACCGGTGGAAATCTTCCCACCGGCCGAAAAAGTCCAGCCGGAAAATAACAACACCTGGGCAACCACCGGTTGCGAAGGCAGGGAAAAACACATCATCAACACCTTGTACTTGAATCCCGCCGAACTGGAACAGCACAACCAGCATCTGCAGGAAAAGTACGCAACAATTACCGCCAGGGAACAGCGGGCGGAAGAATATTATACAACTGATGCCCGGTTCCTGGTCGTGGCTTTCGGGATGGCAGCACGTATTGCCAAGGAGACCGTGGACATAGCCCGGGGAAAAGGCCTCAAAGTTGGCCTGATAAGGCCAATCACCCTCTGGCCGTTCCCCACCGAAATTCTCAACCGGAACTTAAAAAATGTCCAGGCAATTCTTGTCGTGGAGATGAATACCGGACAGATGCTGGAGGACGTTAAATTATCAGTTAACGGGCAGGTACCTGTCCGCTTTTACGGTAGAAGTGGGGGAATGCTGCCCTCCTCTGCAGCAATCCTGGAAAAATTATCCGCACTGGGGGAGGTGTAATTATGGCGATGGCCTTAACAAGACCTGTATCGTTGACGGATAAAAAGTTTCATTACTGCCCGGGTTGTACTCACGGAATTATTCACCGCCTGGTGGCGGAAA
Organism: uncultured Thermoanaerobacteraceae bacterium; assembly: GCA_964529795.1. GTDB lineage: Bacteria > Bacillota > JADQBR01 > JADQBR01 > JADQBR01 > CAZGXM01. Next base: position 14,610 of record CAZGXM010000032.1, on the reverse strand, counting down.
CCATTGACGCCCTGGGTATCCGGGGCAGGACAATCGGCATTGCTTCTGTGGGCTGTTCGGTACTTGCTTACGAATACTTCAATACTGACATGCAGCAAGCCGCCCATGGCCGCGCCCCTGCCGTGGCCACAGGCGTTAAAAGGGTTCTTCCGGACCGGGTGGTCTTTACTTACCAGGGGGACGGCGACCTGGCCTCCATCGGCACCGCGGAAATAGTGCATGCGGCAGCCAGGGGAGAAAACATTACCGTAATTTTTGTCAACAATACCAACTATGGTATGACCGGCGGGCAGATGGCCCCTACCACCTTGCCTGGCCAAGTCACCACCACTTCCCCCCAAGGCCGTAATCCCGCCACCGCGGGATACCCGATCAGAGTACCGGAAATGCTAGCTGCTTTAAATGGGCCGGCGTACTTAAGCCGGGTCTCGGTACACAACCCCGGCCAGGTAAGAAAGGCAGCTAAAAGCATTAAAAAGGCTTTTCAATACCAGTTGGCAGGCCGCGGTTTTTCCCTGGTTGAGGTGCTTTCCACCTGCCCCACCAACTGGAAGCTTAGCCCGGTGGATGCCTTGAAATGGTTGGAGGAAAATATGCTGCCATATTATCCCCTGGGCGAATTTAGAGACGGCAGGAAGGAGGTATAATCATGGCTTTAAAAGTCCTTTTCTCCGGGTTTGGCGGTCAGGGAATCCTCTTTGCCGGGCAATTGCTGGCCCGGGCGGCCCTGCGAGAAGGAAAGTATGTTTCCTGGGTTCCTTCTTACGGCCCGGAAATGCGCGGCGGTACAGCCTACTGCGGGGTAATTGTTTCCCAACGGGAAATTTCATCGCCCATAGTGGAAAAACCTGATTTTCTCCTGGCATTTAATCAACCTTCTCTGGATAAGTTTGCACCGGTAGTTGTCCCCCAAGGAACCATTATTCTTAACAACTCACTAGTTCACATTCACTCCCAAAGAAAGGATGTCAGGCAGTACCCGCTGCCAGCCAACTACCTGGCTGAGCAGTCGGGAAGCATAAAAGCCGTTAACATAGTAATGTTGGGCGCATTGTTGAAGTTGAGCGAAATTGTGACAACTGACGCCATCCTGACCGAGTTAAAAGAATTGTTTACAGATAAACAAT
>CAZGXM010000032.1:0-13383 GCA_964529795.1 uncultured Thermoanaerobacteraceae bacterium | reverse complement strand
TTGTAGGCATATAGTCTATGCCGTCTTCATACTCGTGGGCGGGAGTTTTACGGTTAGGGTCCAGCTTGAAAATACGCGTGCTTAAGTACTTACCATATGTCCGGTAAGCAATAATAAAACCCACATACGCAATTACAGCAATAACCAGAGAGTTCAATATTGTTCCTCCTTTCTAAAGTTACCCACGTGATCGAACATAAAACCAATTATCATCCCGCTTCGAACATACCTTAATAAAACACCCCCATTCATTCCCCAGCATAGTTAGATCTTTGTAGCTGGTGGATTTTTTAAAAAAAGTACAGCATCAACACAATGACAGTCAAAAGTAACTATAATTAATTTCGAGTTAAACCTTGTAAAAAGCCTGAATTTATAGAAAATTATAAACGCATTATACGCTTTGCAGGAAAAATTGCTGCCAACATGCATAAAAAAAAGGTCAAGCTGCACTATTGGCAACCTAACCTACAGGTTAAAAAACCTCTTTAGTTCTTTGCTATAAGTCCTGCTAACCGGTACCCTGGTCTTATTTTTATCTTTCATTACCAACTTATAAGTACAGTTAAACCAGGGAATTATTTCATCAATCTGGTTTAAATTTACCAGGCAGGCTTTATGAGTACGAAAAAAGTAACGGTCGGCAAATTCCTCCTCTAAAGCCTGAAGCGAACGATTAACAAAAAACTCACCCTTTTTGGTAACTAATTTAGTTTCTTTATTTTCCACATAAGCAAAGTATATTTCATCCGCATCAAGGGGAAATATTTTACCGTCTTTTTCCACAGTAAACTTAAAACACCGGTCATCTTGGAGCAAGTTTTTTCGGGATAAGTTGCCTTCTGCTTCAATTAAAGCAGCAACCCGCCTTATAAAATCTTCTTTGTCATTGTTACTAATCAAGGTTCGTACTTTACCAACTGCATCGTTAAGACGTTTCCTTGAAAAAGGCTTTAAAATATAGTCGACTGCATTGATTTCAAAAGCACGTACTGCATATTCTTCATAGGCAGTTACAAAAATGATTAAAGGGGGATTTGCCATCTGCAGCAGCCCTTCAGCCACCGCAAAACCATTTAAGTCATACATTTGTATATCAAGAAATACAACGTCCGGTTTGGTTTCCCTGATAATCTCCAAGGCCGATTCACCGCTGTCCGCCTGGCCGCATATTATTATATCCGGTAACTCATCCAGTAAATATTGAATTTCATCCCTAGCAGGAGTCTCGTCATCAACCAACACCACTCGTAACACCCGTGGCTTCAGCATCTGTTTCCACCTCCTGTAAGGTTTTTAATGGTATTGTAAAACTTATTAAAGTCCCCTTTCCAGGTGAACTCTTTATATTAAGTGCAAAATCTACACCGTATATACTTTTTAAACGTTCATTTACATTAGTTAAACCGATGCCGATGCCGGAAGCAGAAGAACCTTTCTCTTCAAACAGCGTGCTAATCTTATTTCTATCCATACCAACACCGTCATCTCCGACAGATATCTTCATCTCATTATTATGCTCTTTGGCCTTTATAATAATTTTACCGCCACCCTTTTGGGGAAGAATGCCATGTTTAATTGCATTTTCTACCAGGGGCTGCAGCAGTAAAGCGGGAATTATCTTGTCATAACAATTTTTATCAATGTCAAATTGAACTTGGATTTTTTCACCAAATCTGGCCAGTTCAATTGCCAGATAAGACTGAACATGCTGCAGCTCCTTCTTCAATGATACAAAATCCTCACCATATTTTAAATTATTCCGGAAAAAATCTCCCAACTCGATTAACAGTTTCCGTGCTGTTTCCGGTTTTGTTCTTACCAGAGAAACGATAGTATTTAGGGCATTAAATAGGAAATGAGGGTTAATCTGAGCCTGAAGGGCCTTAATTTTAACACTATTTAACATCCTCGATTGTTCTGCCAATGCTGCCAATTCCAATTGAGTGGAAAACAGGTGTGCCAGTCCTTTGGCAAATTCCAGGTCAATGGTGTTAACGGAACCCTCGGAAATATAATATAATTTCAAAGTTCCCAACACGGCATCTTTACGTTTAAGCGGTACAATTACCGCCGAACCGAGAGGACAATTGGGGTTTTGGCAGTTTATATCCTTTTTGCTTTTAGCCAATGTAATTTGCCCACCAGCTAAACATTTTCTAGTGGCACCCGTTAAGTTGGTTGCGCCCGGGCGGTGGTGGTCGTCTCCAGCGCCGACATGAGCGAGAATTTGCTCTTGATTAGTAATAGCCGCCGCTTTAAAATCACAATTATCGTAAATAATTTTTGCCACCTTTGTAGCCGACTTCATGGTTAAGCCATTCCGTAAATGAGACAGTGTTTTATCGGCAATTTCCAAAGACTTTTGAGCTTGTACTGCACCAACTTTTTCCTGATCTTGAAAGATACTAAGAATTATCATTATAAACAATGCAGCGCCGGCAGAATTTACGATAATCATGGGAAGCCCGATAACTTGTACCAATTCCAGGGCCATTGAAAAAGGCTTGGCAACTAATAAAATAATAACCATTTGAATGACTTCTGCAGCAAAACCAGCCCAAAAAGCAACCCGCCAGTTAAGTTTTTCGAGGCCAACACGGCGGTAAACCAGCCCGCCCACAGCCCCTTCGACAACGGTTGCCAGGGCACAGGCCAAGTCGGTAAACCCACCGACGAAATATCGGTGAATACCGGCAATTAAACCCGCGGCTATTCCCACTACCGGCCCTCCGAGAAGGCCCCCAGTCATGACACCTACCACACGGGAATTAGCAATAGCGCCGCCCTCCATCAAAATACCGTTATAGGTGCCTAAAATTCCCATAGCACCAAATATTAGAATAAGGGGAACTTTATCCTTCCACGTAAGTTGTCTTTTAATAAGTTTTCTGGACAACCTGGTGCGGGTGAATACAAATGCTAAAGTTGCCACCACGCTCATTCGCACTCCCAGGGCTATGGCCAATTGCCACATATGTCTCACCTTTCTTATGCCGGTTAGTATAGTCTCTCTCTCTTATCTTTATACCACAGTTCGGTCCTATTGTCCTCTATAACCTTTTGAAAACGCAAGAAGATTGCTTTTGGGGAATATTATCCGTTACTTATAGTACATTCTCCTTGCTCTGCTTAAGATATTTTGATATCTCCTTTAAGGTTGTTTGAAAGCTTTGATCTAAGCTGGGCGCCTAGTTAGTGTTATGACTACGCTGTCACTACAGGGGCTGGTTTGCTGAAATCCTTACGCTCAAGACTTTGAGTGTTTCTTTTTTACTTAATGGCGAAAGTCGGGTTGAAGTTGAGCGAAATAGTGACAACTGACGCCATCCTGACCGAGTTAAAAGAATTGTTTACAGATAAACAATCCCTGTTGACCATAAACAGCAGGGCGCTCGAAACAGGGTACAATAAACCGGCTTCACCCGAAGCAATCTAAGAAATATTAAGAAGCGGCCCCGGCTGGGGCCGCTTGATTTTTATGCTTTGATATTTTCGTCCGCTAAAGATTTTTTCGTGCTGCCGTAGGCGACAACGGCCTCCACAATAACCCAGATTTCCAACAATATCATCAGCACGCTCAGCACCAGCAGCAGGTTGCTACCGCTGGCAAAGAAGTTTTTCACATTAATAAGCATGGCCCAGGATGTCATAAAAATGATAAACAACATGGGCACCATGGTAATGGCCGTCGGTTTCCTGAGCCGCAGCAGCCAGACAGTTACCACCAGCAGCGCCAATCCTGCCATCAGTTGGTTGGTGGCGCCGAAAAGCGGCCACAAAATCAATCCACCTTTGCCGCCGTTGATTGATGCCAGTATAAACGCGGTAATTACTGCAAACAGTGTGGCCGGGTGCCTGCCTGTCAGCACTTTAATATTCAGGTCATCCGCCAATTCCGTAATGATATAGCGCTGGATACGTGTAGCCGAATCCAACGTGGTGGCGGCAAAACTGACCACCAGTACCGCCAGGATGCCAGCAGCAATATCCGGGGGAATACCCAGGCTGGAAACAAAGTTGGCCCCACCTTCCACAAAGGCGCCTACCTTGGCACCCAGGCCGGAAGCAGCTTTCCAGCTGGCATAGTGGGCGTTCCAGGCATCCAGCGACTTGAACCCGGCAGTAGCAGCCAAAATCGCCATGGTTGCCAGGGCGCCTTCCATTAGCATCCCGCCGTAACCGATTGCCTTGGCATCGGTTTCCTTATCCAGCTGCTTTACCGTTGTCCCCGACGCAGCCATACTGTGAAATCCCGACAGGGCCCCGCAGGCGATGGTGATAAAGAGAAACGGGAAAAACGCCGGTGCATCACCGACATGCACGTTGACCGCCGGGGCAACAATCTGCGGGTGGCTTACCAGTAACCCTAAAAACATTAATCCCAGCCCCACAAATAACTGGTGGGAGTTGATATAATCCCGGGGCTGCAGCAATACCCATACCGGCAGCGTGGAGGCTATATAAGCATAAACCAGTAAAATTACTACCCAGGTATAAATAATGTTACCACCGATAAAAGCCGGTATTTTAATGGGAAGATAGACGCCGATAACCACAAAGACATACATTAAAATAACGGCTATCAGACTCGCCAGGGTATGGCTGCCTGATTTTTTGTAGATATAATACCCTACGACAAGGGCGATGGGTACTTCTATCCAAATGGGCAGCACGCTCTGCGGGAAAGTAGTAAACAGGACGGCAATAACAAGTGCAAACACGGCAATAACTATTAATAAGGCAAACATGGTCAGCAGCAAAAACAGGGTACGGGCCCGCGGGCCGATTAAATCCTCAGTCACGTCACTGACCGAGCGTCCCTGGTGGCGTGCGGAAAGTATCAGCGCCCCAAAATCATGAACCGCACCCATAAAAATAGAGCCTAATACCACCCATAAGAGTGCCGGAACCCAACCCCAGATTACCGCAATTGCCGGTCCTACAATGGGAGCTGCACCGGCAATGGTGGTAAAATGGTGGCCAAATAAAATTTCCTTCCTTGTAGGCATATAGTCTATGCCGTCTTCATACTCGTGGGCGGGAGTTTTACGGTTGGGGTCCAGATTGAAGATACGCGTGCTTAAGTACTTACCATATGTCCGGTAAGCAATAATAAATCCGATATAAGAAATTATAGCAATAATTAAAGAATTCACCGCATTTCCTCCTTTCAAAAATTTTTACCGCTCCAGAGAAACATCCAGTGACCACATTAAAGAAAATGTATTGCCGCCCGGGTTACATATAATCACCTCCTATCAACCATTTATTCAGATTTGGCAAAAAAAGAACCATGAAAATAAACAGTTTCCTTTTATTGTGAAAAACAATTTTTTACAGGTTTATAATTAAAATACTTCGCCGTTGTCTTCATTTTATCCTGTTTTTTATGTAAATTTTTCAGTATATTATAAAAATATTGTAAAAGTTTTTGTTATATTTCAGGCGATCGGAACAAGCCCGACCAGGCAATAAAGCCTGTCGGGGCTTGCCGTCTATGCTTGCTGCCTAAAAAACTGCCGGGAATCTGTCCAGCAAATTTAACAGGGCAAATTTATTTTTTTGCCAAATCCCGGGCTACCACAATACCGGTCACCGATGCCTGCATCAGGCCCCGGGTGATACCTGCACCATCGCCGATGGTGTATAACCCGTTAATGACCGTTTCAAAGTTACGCCCTGTTTTTACTTTGGATGAATAGAATTTCACTTCCACGCCGTAAAGCAGGGTGTTGCGCGCATAAAGGCCGGGGGCAAGGTTGTCAAGTGCCTTTAAGGTTTCCACAATCGATGTCAAATAACGCGCGGGCAGAACATAAGACAAGTCTCCCGGCACCGCACTCCTCATGGTGGGGATGGTTGTTGATTTTTTTAAGCGGTCATAATCGGTACGCCGCCCTCGTAATAGGTCGCCTAAACGCTGCACCATAATTCCCCCGCCGGTCAACATGTTGGCCAAACCGGCAATGTATTTTCCATATTCAATGGGTTGATTGAAAGGTTCGGTAAACCTGGTTGATACAAGCAGGGCAAAGTTGGTATTCTGGGTTCTCAAGCCGGGATCTGCGTAACTGTGACCGTTAACCACCGCCACCCGCCCGTCATAATGTTCCTCGGATACTATCCCACCGGGGTTCATACAAAAGGAACGTACCCGGTTGTCAAAAGTATCGGAATAATATACCAGTTTGGCCTCATAGAGGTGCTCGGTTAAGTGGTCCATGATGGCGTTGGGTACTTCCACCCGCAGGCCGATATCCACTTCGTTATTTTCCGTGGATATGCCCAGTTTTTTTGTCTGCCGGGACAGCCACTCGGCACCGCCGCGCCCGGGAGCAACCACCACGTAAGGGGCAAAAACTTCCGCTTCCTGCCCCCTGGTAACAAGCCGGACCCCCTTCACCCGGCCATCTTCAACCAGAATATCCTCCACCCGGGTAAGTTCCCGGAATTCAAAGTTTGGTTTTTCAATAAGATACTCATACATGGCTTTTAAAACATAATACGCTTTTTCCGTCCCCAAATGCCGGACCGGGCAGGGTATCAACCGGATGGCATATTTGATGGCCTCATAAGCCAGGTCCTCGATGAACTGGTTGTTAAGTCCGTATACTATTTCCTGAGCGCCAAACTTGAGATAAAAGCCGTCTGCATACTGGATTAATTCCCGGGCTTCCTCCTCAGCCATATACTCGGTTATACGCCCGCCCACGTAAGGGGAATGGCTTAATTTCCCGTCAGAAAAAGCCCCGGCCCCGCTCCAACCTGAGGTAATACCGCAGGGATTGCACTGCTGGCAGACAGCGGTTTTCCGTGCCGGGCAAGTTCTTTTTTCTATTGTCCGCCCCTTATCCACCATTAGGACTTTCATGTCCGGCCGTAAATTAGCCAGTTCCAGGGCGGTAAATATTCCCGCCGGTCCGGCACCAACTATCACCACATCATATTGAGACATAATATTTCATTCCCCCAAACATAAAAATTACCCAAAAGAAAATCGCTGGCTGTTTCTTTTGAGTATTGGACAGTATGATTCATTCGTATTTTTCCATCTAAACCATAATAATTGTACCATCAAGCCGGCAAGACGTCAATAAAACTGAATAATGGCAAATTATTGTATCTGAATATTCGGTTGTGTAACCCGGAAAAGCCGGGGGGACTCAGTCCAATTTCTTTTGAAAGCGCAGCACCGCTATACCCAGAATAACGATACCCATACTGGCCAGCATCACCACCTGGGGCCACAGGTAGACTATGCCGACACCTTTTAAAATAATCCCCCTAAGAATTGTCAAAAAATAGGTAAGGGGTATTGCATACCCCAACCAGCGAATAGGCAGCGGCATGGCTTCCCGGGGGAAAATAAAACCGCTCAATAACACTGAGGGCAAAATGACCAAAAACGCCATCTGCATCGCCTGGAACTGAGTCCTGGCGATGGTGGAAATAAGCAGTCCGAGGCCCAATGCCGTTAAAAGAAACACCGCTGACAAAGCAAGTAAAAGTGCCACACTGCCGGCAACTGGTACCTTGAACCAGAACACTCCCGCCGCAAGCACCAAAAGCATGTCAAAAAAACCGATAAACACATACGGTATCAGCTTACCCACAATTAATTCCCCAGGGTGTACCGGCGTAACCATCAACTGTTCCATGGTACCCCGCTCTCTTTCCCGCACCAGGGCAAAAGCCGTTAGCATCACGGTTATATTCTGCATAATCAGACCAATGAGGCCGGGAACATTAAACTTGACACTGTCCAAATCAGGGTTATACCTGACCCGGGGCCGCATGTCCACAGCTATCCGGGGGATGTCGGTCCCGGTAGCCAGCGCCCCCTGCACTTTTAGCCTTAAAGTTTCTCTCTGGGCAAGAAGCCTGACGCTATTCAAGGCAGTACGCGCAACGGTGGGGTCGGAACCGTCGATAATGGCCTGTACCCGGGCCTGCTCACCCCGCCGCAACTCACTCATATAACCAGGCGAAATAATAATGCCCACTTTGACCTCACCACTGTTCAGCAAGTGTTCCACTTCCCGGCGGTTGCTGGTAGTGGCGGTGATGTCGAAATAACCCGAATGCTGAAACTTCGCTATCAGGCGGCGGCTGTCCGGTGTGTGATCCAAGTCCACCACCGCCGTATTGATATGCTCCACATCGGTGGTAACTGCATAGCCAAATAAAAATAACATCAACAATGGCATGACAATGACTATGGCCAGGCTGGGAGGATCACGGCGAATCTGCACTATTTCCTTGCGAATCACTGACAACAGCCGCTGGCTATTCATTACCCGCACCTCCCCGGGCAAACTGAATAAAGACTTCCTCCAAGTTAGCCAGCCTGCTCTTTGCTTTCAGCATGGCAGGGGTATCCAGGGCTATCAGGTTGCCACGGTACATAAAAGCCAGGCGGTGGCACTGTTCCGCTTCGTCCATGTAATGGGTGGTGACAAAAATGGTAGTACCGCCACCCACCAACTGTTTCAGTATATCCCAAAACTGGCGCCGGGACGCGGGGTCCACCCCGGCGGTGGGTTCGTCCAGAAACAGCAGCGGCGGGTTATGTACCAGGGCGCAGGCAAGGGCCAGCCGCTGTTTCCAGCCTCCCGAGAGGTGCCTTGCTTGAGACCGCACCCTGTCACCAAGTTCCAACCAGTCTATTAATTGCTTTAACCTTGCTTTAATTTCACGCCGCGGCACTGAGTAAATACCGGCATAAAACTCCATGTTTTCCCATACCGTCAGTTCTTCATAAAGGCTGAAGTGCTGGGACATGTAACCGATACTCTGGCGGATATCTTCTGCCTGGGAATAGACATCGTAATCCAATACCCGGGCCTCCCCTTCGGTGGGTGTGAGTAATCCGCATAACATGCGAATAGTCGTGGACTTGCCGGAGCCGTTAGGCCCCAGAAAACCAAAAATTTCTCCCTGTTCCACGTTAAAAGATACATTATTCACCGCCACCAGCTGACCAAATCTTTTGGTAAGATTGCTGACCGCCACTATCATATGCTGCCGCCCTTTGCAGGTTCCCCCGGTGAGATAAAGACATCTACCGGCATACCAGGCTTCAAGACCTCCCGGCCCTGCTCCACTTTTACTTTCGCGGCGTAAACCGTATCCACTCTCTTTTCCCGGGTCTGCAGGTTCTGGGGAGTAAACTCCACTTCAGCGGCAATATGAGTTAAAGTACCGACCAACTTCTCCTGGTAACCGTCCACGCCAATGGTAACTTTTTGTCCCAACACCACCTTGGAAAGCCATGGTTCAGGGATATACGTTTCGACATAGAGGGTGTCCAGCCTGGTCAGGGTAACCAGTGGCACGCCCGGACGGGCAAGCTCTCCTTCCCTGATATTTACTGTCAGCACCGTCCCGTCCTTGGGGGCGGTAATTTTGGCCTTATCCCATTCCAGCGCCGCAGCCTTCAATGCGGCCTCCGCCTGGTTCACCTGAGCAGCCATGGAATCCAATGCCTCCCGGGTGGCCCCTTCCTTCACCAGGCTGAGTTGTGCCTCGGCGATCTGCTTGCGGGATACCGCTTCAAGGTAGCTGCTCTCCGCCTGCTTGTAAGCCAGCTGGGTCTGGTTTAGCGCCTGCTCGGAAACGGCACCCTGCTGATACAGTCTACGGATTCTTTCCAGTTCGGTTTCTGCTGTTTTCAAGGCATCACGGGCCGCTTCTACCGCCGCGGCAGCCTGGGCAACTTGGGCAGAAGACTGAGTCAGTTGCTGCTCCCGGCTGCCGGACTTCAACTCCTGGTACTGCGCCTTTAATGCCGCCAGTGCCGCCTCCGCCTGCTGGTGCCGCAACACCAGTGCCGTGTCATCCAGTTCTACCAGCAAGTCCCCTTCTTTTACCTTTTGACCCTCTTCAACCTTCACCGCCTCCACTTTCCCGGAAACCTCACTGCCGATATTGACTTCCTGTGCTTCCACAGTACCGGAGACCGTTAAAATTTTTTCCTGCCCGGCGCAGCCACCGGTAATCATTAAAAGCACAATCAGCAGGCTTACAACCAAAAGCTTTTTAACCATGCCCGTCACTCCTTCATTACCCGTTGCAGGAAATATCCCCCACCTGATTTAACAATTTTTTACATCCACCCGGTCCGGGGTCGCAAGTGTTTCAATTATTCTCCCGGAGAAAAAATGTTGCTGTTTTTGTTGTACTGTACCGACATGAAATACTCCTTTCCCCGAAAACAGCAATCAATTACCAGGCAACCACTTTAACGGTAAGTTCACCGTGTACCCGGGGATGGAGCTTGACTTTAACAGTGTAGTCTCCCAAGGCTTTAATGGGCTCGGGTAAATCAATTTTCCGTTTATCTATTATGATCCCGTGTTTACTTTGTAAAGTAGCGGAAAGTTCCTTGCTGGTCACAGAACCGAAAAGCTTTCCACTTTCCCCGGCCTTGGCGGAAATGGTGACTACCATGGCAGCCAGCTTTTCTTTTAACTGCTCCGCCCTTTTCAGTTCCTCCTCCTCCCGCTTCTTTTCCCGTTCCTTTAAAATCTTGACTTCTTTCAGCTTGCCGCTGCTGGCTTCCACCGCCAGTCCCCTGGGTATCAAGAAGTTTCGCGCATAACCGTCGGATACGTTGACAACATCTCCCTTACGGCCCAGCTTTTTCACATCCTGCTGTAAAATCACCTTCATTTTTCCTGCTCCTTTCCAAGTTTTCTATAATTGAACAACGGGTCAAATAAACCTACGGAAGCAATAATCAAAACAGCCACCGGCCAGTAGAAAAACCCAAAGACTATTATCATCGCCCGTAAAACCGGAGATAAGGGACGCTCCTTAAAGAAGTAGACCACCACGCTCAAACCGCTGATAAATAAAAACGGTAAGTAGACATACATGATGTTCTGTCCCAGTTTACTCAAAAAGGCCCACTGCCGGTTATCGCCGGCCAATGTAAAGGCCAGGCCCAGGATCACACCCCACACCGAGTACCAGGGGAGCTGCCAGCGTCGAAAAGGGGGTATGTAGGGAACAGTAAATCCCAGTTTTTTAATCACCGCCCGGGCCACCACAAAGTTGAGTGCCGCGGACAGTATGGCACTAAGAGTGAGAATCCCCGGGACCAGTACCTGAAACCACTTGACGAATTGTTCCAAAGACTGTCTTAACTGTTCCTCGCTGACTCCCTGTTGTGCCAACCGGTCCAGCAGACCCATTTGACGATACATATTCATCACCGGGCCAATGGAGGCAGCAAATTCCTTACTCCAACCGGTAATGTCCACGCCCAAAATCCAGGAGGAGAGAACTATCATCAGTACCATCGAAGCTGCCGCCACTATGCTCCCCACAATCATCATCCTGCCCGGCGAGGTCTGTCTCTTAAAAAGCACCCCGTAGACAATACCCACGCCGCCAAACTGGAGGATAAGGAAAAAGGCCCGCACCGGGTCGGAAAACAAGAGCACCAGCACTGCCGCCACTACGGTACTCATAATCCCCACTTTTACATTTTGTCTCAAGATGACAATGACAATTGGTACCGTCCAAACCAAATTGGTAATAAACTGGAGAGGGGGAATCCAAAGTCCGATCAATGCCAAAATGGCCGTCAATGCGGCAAGCAGGGCCCCCTCTACCAAGGCATTTATTGTCAACGGCGTCGTCAACCGGCATCACTCCCAACTGTCTTGTAAATAATCCAGCAACTGCTTCAGTGCTGCTTCCAACCCCTGATTACCCAGGGTAGCACTAATCGTTTGTTCCAGCTTCCCAATCACCTGCCGGTCCAAGCGGTCAAACCCCACCCCTAATTTCTTGGCCAGCAAATATGTGCTGATCAGGTTAGCTGCCATGGAATCCAAGGCGGTATTCAGGTCGTCTTTGGCCATTGCCTTCAACACCCCGGCAGCATTACCAACCAGCTCGGCCTTCAATTCCTCTATCACCTGAATATTTTTAGCGATGGCTGCTTTATGTGCATAACTCATAAAACTACTCCTTTAGCATAAAAGATATTTCCCTATAATCATTACAATTCTAATTTCTCTTTTTTATTGTTATTTCCTGCCAGGGTTAACGCAGCCAGCTGTACTTAATTATCCTCCATCAGTAATAGCCCTGATTTCCCCGGACCGGACCGGCAAAAAATTAACAAGGGAGCCTCCTGCTCCCTTGTCACTTTTCTTATTCCGCTGTATAAGGCATCAACGCCATTACCCGGGCACGTTTTATCGCCGTGGTCAGCTGGCGCTGGTGATTCGCACAGTTGCCGGAAATTCTTCTGGGTAGAATTTTGCCCCGTTCGGTAACGTAACGGCGTAAGCGATTGGTATCCTTATAATCTATGACATCAATTTTATCCACACAGAAACTGCAGACCCGTTTCCGGCCCCGCCTTCTGTCTCTGGCCATTTTATTCCCTCCTTACTGGTAAATTAGAAGGGTACATCGTCATCATCCACTTCCGTACCCATATTTGCCACTTCCGGTACACCATCTTGCCGGTTGTTCTCCTGCTTGGGCCAGTCAAGAAAGCGTACATCATCGGCAACAACTTCCGTTGCCTGCCTGCGCTGGCCTTCTTGATTCTCATAAGACCGTACCTGAATACGCCCTTCCACGGCAACCAAACGCCCCTTACCCAGGTTGTTAGCGCAGATTTCCGCCAACTTTCGCCAAACTACAATACGGATAAAATCCGTTTCCCTTTCTCCCTGGGCATTGGTATACGGGCGGTCCACGGCAATGGAAAAGTTGGTCACCGCCACCCCGCTACCGGTGTACCGCAATTCCGGGTCACGGGTCAAACGGCCAATGAGAATTGCTTTATTGAGCAAAGAAAACACCACCTTATCCTTTCACGCAAATTTGGCTGACTTCATCCCGGCGGGTAACCATATATCTCAGCACGTCATCGTTAATCCTCATGAGACGCTCAAGTTCCTGCGCCACTTCATGATTGCTCTTGAAGTGTACCAAGATATACTTCCCTTCGCGATAATCATGAATCTCGTATGCCAAGCGACGCTTGCCCCATTCGTCCACATTCTCAATTTCGCCACCGCCATTGGTGATAACCTCATTAAATTTTTTCACCAAAGCGCTGTAAGCTTCGTCTTCCATATCCGGACGAACCATGTATAAACACTCGTAAGCCCGCATTGGACTTCACCTCCTCCCTCTGGACTGATGGCCCCGCTTTAGCGGAGCAGGGATATAAACGCGACAGTATTATAGCATAACCCGGCCAATAACACAAGCTCCGGACAGCTTTTTGGGCAGGGATACGTCAAAGTAAATATTTAAAGAAGGCCCATGTAGCCAGCTCAAACGGATAACAAACACGTTAGTTTTACACCTTAACTAAAAACGAAAATCCCGAAACCCTTGCAGCAAAAT
>CAZGXM010000031.1:0-29825 GCA_964529795.1 uncultured Thermoanaerobacteraceae bacterium | reverse complement strand
ATTTTTTTATGAAAGGCAGGGGAATACTTTACAGGAGATTCTGATTCGCAGCGTTTTGCTGCCAGTGTGCAAAAAAACGGCTTCAAGAGAGGCGACTGGCTGGCAATATACCGGCGACCTGGCATACATGGTTGAGGACGGTTATATCTTTATTGTGGACCGGAAAAAGGATATGATTATTGCCGGCGGTTTTAACATTTACCCCAGGGAGATTGAGGAAGTTCTGTACGAACATCCCGCCGTTCAGGAAGCAGTGGTTGCCGGGGTGCCTGATGCCTACCGGGGAGAAACGGTGAAAGCCTACGTGGTCTTGAAACCGGGTCACAACCTCACAGCCGACCAATTAATTCAGCATTGCCGGGAAAACCTGGCAGCATATAAAATTCCCCGCCTGGTGGAATTTAGAACGGAGTTGCCTAAAACTGCCGCGGGTAAGATATTACGCCGGGCATTGGTGGAGAAGGAAAGGGGAAAAATGGAGCAGAACCAAGTTTGAAGGCCTGTGGGCCTTTTTTTTGCGCCGTTTTCCCGGGATAACTTGACTTAAAAACCGGTCCCAAATTATAATTTTAGGTAATAAAACAATATAACTGGTCAAAGGAGAGCAAAGGTGTTCTCCAAAATTAGGAGGCAACGAAGCCTCGGCGGCAAACTGTATGATGCTGCTGGGGCTTAGTTTTATTTGACTTGTGTTTACGAACTGGTTAACCTTTTGGTTTATACATTGGAAAGGAGTTGAATAGTTTGCAGGCACTAGTTATTCAACATGTGGAAATTGAAGGAGTTGGTCTGTTAGGTGAGATCTTTTACAACCTGGGGTGGAAAATGGATATGCGACAAATGTATCGCCCTGGTATAAGTTTGCCGGGTAATTTGGAGAACCACGATGCGCTGGTGATTTTAGGTGGACCTATGGGGGCGGACGATGATACTGCCTATCCATACTTAACTGAAGTAAAGAACTTGATAAGGCTAGCTGTGAAACAGTACATTCCCACGGTGGGTTTCTGCCTTGGCGGCCAGTTGATTGCCCGTGCCCTCGGGGCAAAAGTTTTGCCAAATGCTGCCACGGAGATTGGCTGGTATCCACTACGTCTTACTTCCCTGGGGTGTCGGGAAGTACTTTTTGAAGGTCTGCCGGACGAATTTATGGTTTTCCAATGGCATAATGATACTTTTGAAATCCCTGAGGGGGCTTTTCACTTAGCTTCTTCCGAGACTTGCAGGAACCAGGCGTTTAGCTATCAGGAAAAGGTATGGGCTCTGCAATTTCACCTGGAAGTAACTCCTGAAATGATAAAAACATGGATAGAGGCCTATGCAGATGAACTTACGAAAGCAGATGGCGACCAGGCAATTAAGAAGTTACTGCAGCAAACTGAACAGCTTTGGCCTCAGCAACAAAAATATAGTAAACAATTTTTGTCAAATTTGGGCGGATTGATTGAGGGTAGCCTGGTTTAAGACAGGGGGATTTAAATAATGAAACTGGCGGTGGCACAATTTAATCCAACCGTGGGAGATATTGAACACAACTTAACCAGGATGCTTCCGTTAATTAATAAGGCAGCCCGCGGTGGCGCGGATTTGATTGTTTTTCCCGAGCTGTCAGTACTGGGATACCCACCCCGGGACCTTCTCGGACGGTCGGAAATTATTAGTCGTGTCTGGGAGGCACTGCAGCAAGAAATAATTCCGGCCAGTTATAACATTGGCATTCTTCTGGGTGCTCCTGCAAGGAACCCCGGTAGTGACCGGCTTTACAATGCAGCCCTGCTTTATCACGGCGGTGGTTTAAGCGGGCGGCAGGATAAAACTTTATTACCCAACTATGATGTATTTGACGAAAGCAGGTATTTTTCGCCGGCCAAGCAGTGGGCCCCACTTACTTTTCAGGGTGAAAAATTGGGTGTTACCATTTGTGAAGATATCTGGAATGACAAGGACTACTGGGACCGGCAAAAGTATGAGATTGACCCGGTGGAAAAATTGATGGCCCAGGGTGCCGAATATATTATCAATCTGTCTGCTTCGCCATATCATTATGGAAAGAGACGGCTGAGGGCAGCCATGCTTGGCGCTGTTGCCCGGAAATACCGGAAAAATGTTATTTATGTCAACCAGGTAGGTGGCAATGATGAACTGATCTTTGACGGGTCCAGCATGGTTTTTGATGTCCATGGCAAAGTTCTCTGGCAGGGGAAACCCTTCGAGGAAGATTTTGTGGGACCCCAATTGAAAAATTAAGTGCAAATTATCATAGGAATCCATACAAATACTCGTAATTTCGGCCTAATCCAAAAGTTACGACTGTGCAACCAAGATTTGCGGCAGTCAAGGGCCGGCGGAGCCGGGACGAAGTCTTTACCCTTGACTGCCTAACAGAACCCAGACCCTGTTGTATGACCTTCATGCAAAGCATGGAGGTCTGCTACCGGCGAGGGCGGGTGTGGGCAGAGCCCACAAAAAGAATTATTGAAAACAGTCATTGTGCTTATGCAATAGCTTGTTTAAGATACAATTCGTACACTTCGTTAGATGACTGATAACCAAGGATTCGCCTGGGAAGAGAGTTAATCCAGTCCTGTATTCTCTGTAAGGTTTCCTCGGAAATGTCATCCATAGGACGTCCTTTTGGAATGAACCTTCGAATCAGAGCATTACCATTCTCGTTGGAACCACGCTCCCCGGAGCGATAAGGGTGAGCATAGTATATTTTGGTGCGGTTTGTATCGGTTAGACAGGAACGCTCCACCTTAGTTGTGAAAGCAAACTCTTTGCCATTGTCAGCAGTGATAGATTTAAAGATATTAGGAAACTGCACCCCATGTTTTTCCTCCAGCAGATTAAGTGCGTCGACAACACATTCGGCTGTCTTTTCCTTGATTTTCATAATAATCTCTTGTCTCGATGTACGCTCCACTAAGGTAAGAAGAACGGGTGCTTTGTCCCTCTTCCCAATAACTGTATCAATTTCCCAGTGACCGAATTCACTGCGGTTATTAGCTGCTTCAGGCCAGTTGTCGATACTGTTTTCCCTGGTATCTTCTCGAATGAGAGGGTGTGTATATTCCTTGGCTTTCGTGATACAATTATTCTGACTCATAGGATCTCCTCCAGTTCATGTTTGTTTTGCCACTTACACTATAACTGGGATTCCTATGAGTCGTCATTTTCTATTGCACTTGATTTTTCAATTCACCAAAAGTAAAAAAAGAGTTCAGAAGTATTTAGTGGATCATATTAATACCTATCGCATCCCGGCTTTACTTGTTTCACATGGTGAAGAAGAGCAGATGCTGGCGGACAGTATTTTTGCTATCTGGGGCTTTCAAGTTATTAAGAGATGTAGAGGGGGGAAAGGGTTTGCACGAGGATATAGTAATTGTGGACACCACCTTGCGTGACGGGGAGTAAATGGCTGGAGTGGCTTTTAATATTGAGATTGAGATACATACCCACAATGATTTTGGTATGGCTGCGGCCAACAGCTTGGCGGCAGTTGAAGCCGGGGCCGGAGCAATAAGCACCACGGTTTGTGGGATAGGCGAAAGGGCAGGGAATGCTTCATTAGAAGGGATTGTTATTGCACTCAATAAGGTGTTAACATATCCTGTCAATTTAAGAGTTGAGTTACTGCCTAAAGTTACAAATTTGGTTGCAAAAGCTGCCCGGTTAAATATGCGGCATCATCGAATATCTATTACATTACCCGGCTTTGTTTCTGGAAAGGATGTCTGTTAACCCGGTTTCGGGAGTTTCAATCGCTAATGTTTAGCCTAGAATCTTATGCAACTTTAAGCCTACTTGCAAGTTGAATATATTATCGGATTCACTAAGACTAACCCCGGTAATTTCTTCTATTCGTTTCAAACGATACCGGAGCGTGTGGCGGTGGATGAATAGTTTTTCAGCGGTGGTTTGAATATTCCGGTTGTTTTCCAGGTAAACTTCCAGCGTTTTTTCCAGGCCTGTGCCTTTTTTCTGATCATATTCGGCGAGACCACCTATGGTTTCCCGGTAGAAGTTATACAATTCCCGCTCACCGTTTTGCAGCAGGCGGTAGAACCCCAGTTCCTCGAAAGCTGCGGTAGCTGCTGAATTGTACAGTTTTCGGGCAATTTGCAAGGCTTTTTCAGCTTCGTCAAAACTTTTGCTGAACTCATGGATGTCATTATAAAATCTACCCATACCTATTGACAGGCTGAGTTCCGGGTACTGCCAGTTTACCCTGTCGCGGATGGTCCGGGCCAACTGCTTTTGCCACCGGTCATTTTCCGGGGATGGCGACAAAACAAAAACAATGATGTTGTCACTGCGCAGGCGGGTAATAAACTGGTGATACGTATAACTTTTCACGGCTGTATCAACCAGGTGCAGCAGGTCGTTTTTCAAATTTATGATGTCAACTTCATTTTTTTCCTGGATATAGCCACTGAAATTATCTATATTGGCCAAGAGGATCATTCCGTATTGTCTTAAGTCATAACCGAGAAAGTTGGCTCTTTTGCCAATCTGTTCTCCTGAGGAAAAATTTCCGGCCAAAAGGTCGTCCAAAAAGTCGCTCTGAAGGCGGTTTTCCGTCTCCTTGACGGCAATTTGCCGCAAGAATAGCAGTGCACAGATGGTGGCAGATTGTTCCAGAAGAGTAAGCTGTTCATCGCTTAATTGTTCGGGTAGGCCCAGTACAGAAATGTAGCCAAGTACTTGATTTCCGGCCGCTAAGATCGGGACCAGCACCTGTTGGGGAACGAAAGCCGGATCTCGGACATTGACAAAAACCCACTTTTTTTCTTGTTCCAGTTGAGTGAGGTATCCTTCCCGGCGTAAGTGATTTGCTTCCATGGTCAGGGTTTTCGTTGCCAAAATTTCAGGGTTTACCTGGCTGTGAGCCACAGGGGTATACGACCGGTCCATAATACGTATCGGATATATTTTCAGGTGCTTTTTCAGTACCTGTACCAATCCCTCGAAACCGGCGTTTTCCAGCACTACTTCTAATAATTCATGACGAACTTTATCTCTATAGTCCAACAAGGCAAACTGGTTATTGACAATGCGGGTCAAAAGGTCGGTGGTAATTTGGGAAAAGGATGTATCCTGCGGCAGTTCAATCAGGGGTATTGCAAATTTTTCTGCATCTGCAATTATTTTTTGCGGTACTTTCTTAAGATAGAACCCTGTCTGGATGGTCAGGCAGGACAGCTCTTTTTTCGCCAGGGTCGGGATCAGTTTTTGCTGCAATTCGCTGTCGTGGGCCAGTCCGAAAGCGGTAGTTATTAAAAGTTCCTGAGGACGTACCAAACTTATCTCATCCAAAATTTCCAAAATGTTGACCCAACGAATAGGTTTGTAAAGACCTTTTTTCCCGCCTAAAAGTACGGCATTTTCAAATGTTTTCAGATTTAACGCATCGGCGACTCTAAAAGCCATGAATTTATCCCCCTAAATGTTTCCTGTTTGATGGAGTTATGGTTCGGGGTCAATAAGCAATTTAGCTTATTCTTTTCTTTTCCGTCAAGGAGAAATCCTTTAATTTTTTTTAAAGAGTATTCCGACCTTTTGTCTAAAAGTCCATATGTACACATTGTATAAAAACATCAGCATTATTTTATACGAGGGTTACATGGTTTTCGCAAGACAGTTTTGATAACATTTTTTTAAAAGATTGATAATATTCTGCAATTTTTTTATAATGGCATGTTTTCAGGGAGGTGATATGACCAATATTTATACGACAAAAAGTGTTGTGGACGGTTGAAGAATTAGCACTGTATTGCGATACCGGAAACCAAAACAAGGGAGTGAGGTTGAGTAAATGTTAAAAAAGACCAGCACATACTTGCTAATCGGCTTAATGATTTTAAGTCTGGTTGCCGTGGCAGGCTGCAGCGGCCAAAGTGGAGAAAAGCAGAACGTGAAAGAAGAGAAAGGACAGGTAAGCCAGGAAAAGGATAATGCCAAGGAGGAAAAACAGGTCATCAAGTTTGCCGGTTCCGGTGGTTACCCGCCCTTTAACTTTATCAATGAAAAAGACGAAGTAATCGGCTTTGATGTTGATGTGGCCAACGAAGTGGCCAAGCGCCTGGGCATGAAGATGGAGTACGTGACCACCGCCTGGGACGGCATTATCGAAGGTTTGAGGGCCGGCCGGTATGATGGCATTTTGGGCAGCATGGCCATCACCGAGAAACGGGAAAAAGTAGTGGATTTTTCCGTTCCCTACTACTACTCCGGGGCCCAGTTGATTGTGCGTAAAGACTCCGGCATTAAAGGGCCGGAAGATTTGACCAAAGATTCCGTGGTAGGGCTGGCCACCGGCACCACTTTCGAAAAGGATGCCGAAAAGCTAGGTGTTGAGGCAAAGCTCTATGAAGACGACAACCAGACATTGATGGAGTTGTTAAACAAGCGTGTTGATGCAGTGATTACCGACCGGATAGTAGGGTTAAACGCCCTTAAAAAGTTGAAAAGCGGCGACCAGTTAACCCTGGCCGGGAAACTGCTGCGTAAGGAAACCATGGGCGTGGCTTTCAGAAGTGACGATGATGAACTGCGGGAGAAAGTAAATACGGTGTTAAAAGAAATGCATGAAGATGGTACTTTAAGCCAAATCAGCGCCAAGTGGTTTGACGGGGAAGACATCACCAAAGAGTAGAAAAGTAGTGTAACAAACAGTTTTAAAACGGATATTTACCGGTGGATTGTGCATAGTGCCCAAAGGCACTATGCATAATCTTTAATTCTTCACGTTTTCCCCAAAAAGAAAAGAGGAGTGGGAGAATTTGAATTTCAATTTACCGTATGATTTTTCCGTGGTTCCCGTGAAATTTTTCTTTTTCAAAGAAGCGGCGCTGATGACCCTGGAAATCACCACCTCGGGGATTCTTTCCGGCTTGCTTATCGGCCTGATAGTGGTATTTGCCAAGATATCCCGTTTAAAAGCATTTAATCTACCTGCAGCTGCATATATTTACGTAATCAGAGGGACACCGCTGTTATTACAGTTATTTGTCATCTATTACGGTCTTACCAACATAGTAACCATTCCCCCTATTCCCTCTGCCGTACTGGCCCTGGGGATTCATAACGGGGCCTACATCGCCGAGATATTTCGGGGAGCCATCCAGTCCATAGACCGGGGACAGATGGAGGCGGCCCGTTCTTTGGGGATGACCTATGCCAGGGCCATGCGGCGGGTGATTTTACCCCAGGCCTTTAAGAGAGCAATTCCGCCGTTGGGCAACCAGTTCATTATTGCCCTGAAGGATTCTTCCCTGGCCAGCACCATTGCCGTGCCCGAGCTTTTGTTAAAAGCGCGGCAGCTGGGTGCTTCCACCTTTTTGTATATGGAGATGCTGATTACCGTGGGCATCTGGTATCTGATCATTACCACGGTGCTGACATACGTTGTCAGTAAAATAGAGAGACGCCTGGAGGTAAGCGATTACCGGGATTGAGATCAAGGGGGTGAGTATGGTTTGATCAGGATTGGAGGGCTACACAAATGGTTTGGAGAGTTGCATGTTTTAAAAGACATAAACTTGGAAGTAAAAGAGCAAGAAGTAGTAGTTATCATTGGTGCCAGCGGGTCGGGCAAGAGTACGTTGTTACGCTGTATTAATTTTTTGGAACTGGCCCAGGAGGGAAGCATTTTCATCAACGGGAAAAAGATAGAACCACAACCGAAAATAATCAACAAGATGCGTCAGGAAGTGGGGATGGTGTTCCAGCATTTTAACCTTTTTCCCCACATGACCGCACTGCAAAACGTCACTGAAGGGCCTACCCAGGTTAAGAAGATGGCAAGGGATGAGGCGGTGGAATTGGGAAGAGACTTACTGCGGAAAGTGGGTTTGGAGGATAAGATGGACACTTATCCGGCCATGCTGTCCGGTGGGCAAAAGCAGCGGGTGGCCATAGCCCGGGCACTGGCCATGCAGCCCAAGGTGATGCTTTTTGACGAGCCCACGTCAGCCCTGGACCCCGAACTGGTGGGTGAGGTACTGGTGGTGATGGAGGAACTGGCCAAAGAGGGCATGACCATGATAGTTGTTACCCATGAGATGTGGTTTGCCCGGTAGGCCGCGGACCGGGTGATCTACATGGATCATGGGATAATTGTTGAAGAGGGTGCGCCGGAAGAAATCTTTAAAAACCCCCAAAATACCCGTACCAAAAAATTTTTACAACAGGTTATGTAATGTTGTTTATACACCCTGTATAAAAGCATTTTTGTTTTTCCTACATTGTATCCATAGATAACAACAAGTTCAGCTGTTACCATAACTATAAACCCTTTAAGGAGAGGGGGCGAAAAACCGTGAATTGGGACGTGGCGTTGGTGGATGCCAGTGTACTTACCATGAGCGGCAAACGGCCCCAGGCACGGGCCGTTGGTATTAAAGGAGATAAAATAATGGCTGTGGGGAAAGTGGAAGAAATAAAAAGCGGCATCGGCCCGAAGACCAGGGTTTATGACTTGAGAGGGGCAACGGTGTTACCGGGTTTTATTGATAATCACACCCATTTTTTACACACGGGACTTTCTTTAATCAGTGTCAATTTGCTCGAGGCGGAAGACGTACCCCAAGTCTTAAAAAAGATTCAGGAAGCGGCTAATTACCAGCCTGTGGGCACATTAATCCGGGGTTATGGCTATGACGAGCAGAATTTCCCCCAGGGGGAGCCACCCACACGAAAGGAACTGGATGCCGTGGCGCCTGACCACCTGGTCTGGCTCAACAGGGTGGATTATCATTCGTCGGTGGTTAATACCCGGTTGTTGAAACTATTGAACCTGCATTCAGATACTGATGGTTTGGAAAAAGATGACCAGGGCAGTCCGAACGGTATTTTAAGAGCTGAGGCCGACCAGATTGCCAGAAGCTTTATCAACAATCGTCTGGACACCGGCGTGAGGCGGAGGGCCCTGAAGATGGCATCACAGTTTGCCATCACCAAAGGGATAACAACCGTAGCCGCGCTTGAGGGTGGGGATGATTTCGGCACAGAAGAAGTAAAACTCCTCTTGGAGGATAAAAAGGGAGTAAACTTGAGAATTGAAGTATTTTATCAAACTACCGATGTGGATGAAGTTGTCAAACTGGGTTTATCCAGAATAGGTGGTTGTATTCTGCTGGATGGGTCTTTCGGGTCCCGGACCGCGGCACTTTCACACCCGTATGCCGACGACCCGGACAATACCGGTGTTTTATATTTTACCCAGGAGGAGCTAAATGATTTTGTCCTCAAGGCTCACCGGGCCGGTTTGCAGATTGCGGCTCATGCCATAGGTGACAGGGCCATAGAGCAATTACTAACCGCTTACGAATTTGCCCAAAACAAATCCCCGCGCAATGACCCCCGCCACAGGGTGGAGCACTTTGAATTCCCTTCCAGTGAGCAAATTAAGCGTGCCAAGGAACTGGAACTTATTCCTTCCATGCAGCCCACCTTTGAATTTTACTGGGGCGGGGCGGAAAATATGTACGGCAAGCGCCTGGGTGAGGAGCGGGTGAACAGGACCAATCCCCTGCGGGAAATACTGGATGCAGGGCTGGTAGTTGCCGGTGGTTCCGATGCTTCCGTGACACCCATGAACCCCATGTACGGGATTCACAGTGCCGTAAACCATCCAAACCCCATGCAGCAAACTTCACTGGTAGAGGCGCTGCGCATGTTTACCATTAACGGTGCTTATGCCCTGGGCCTGGAAAAGGAACGGGGCAGCATCGAAGTCGGAAAACTGGCTGACCTGGTGGTGCTGGAAGAAAATCCATTGCGTGTTGCACCGCAGAGAATAAAGGATATCCGGGTGAAAATGACCTTTATCGCCGGCCGGCTGGTACATCCCGATCCAACTTGGGCGAGAGGAGTGGTATGATGGCAAAAATTTTCCTGGATGAAAAGACAGTTGCCCGGGCTCGTGAAGCTGCTTTACAAATAGTGCGGGACGTGAAAAAGGAAATAGAGGCCAATACGACAACAGCGGTGGAAAGAGCAGTTTTGCGTCTTCTCGGTATTGACGGGGAGACACCCGACGGTGTCCCCTGGGTAAATGTAATTGTTGACAAGCTTTTAGAGAAAAGTGTTTTAAACCGGGGTGGGGCCTACTGGCTTGTTAACGCCATGGTGGCCACGGGAAAAGGTCTGCAGGAAGTTGTCGAAGATGTAGTGACGGGGAAGGTTGATTTGCTAAAAGTATCCGAATCCAGCCCGGAAGAAATTGAGCAAAAAATGCAGTCTTTAGCCGAAAAGGGCTTGAAGAAACTTGACCGGGTGAAAAGCAAGCGACAAAACCTGCTAACCCGATTGGGTAAGGGTAACGAACCCCTGCGTTATCTTATCGTTGCCACCGGAAATATCTATGAAGATGTTTCACAGGCCAGGGCAACGGTCCGCCAGGGGGCGGATATCATTGCGGTGATCAGGCATACTGCCCAAAGCTTACTTGACTATGTGCCCTCGGGTATTACCACCGAAGGTGTAGGCGGAACTCTGGCAACCAGGGAAAATTTCCGCGTCATGCGTGAAGCGCTGGATGAGGTTGGAGAAGAGGTAGGGCGCTATATCTTCCTAACCAACTACTGTTCCGGGTTGTGCATGCCCGAGATGGCTGTTCTGGGAGCCCTGGAGCGGCTGGATATAATGCTCAATGACTCCATGTACGGCATAATTTTCCGGGATATCAACATGTTGAGAACCTTTATTGACCAGGATTTTTCCAGGGCTATTTTAGGTTATGCCGGCGTGATGATCAACACCGGGGAAGACAACTATTTGACCACTGCTGACGCCTACGAAAAGGCGCACACGGTGGTGGCAAGCCAGTTCATTAATGAACAATTTGCCCTTGCAAGCGGCATGATGCGGGAACAGATTGGCTTGGGGCACGCTTTTGAAATTTCTCCGCACCTGGAGGACGGTTTCCTGTATGAGCTTGCCCAGGCGCAGTTGGTCAGGCAGCTTTTTCCCGACAGCCCGGTGAAGTATATGCCTCCCACCAAGCATATGACGGGAAATATCTTTCAGGGCAGCGTCCAGAATGCGTTGTTTAATGCCGTATCAATAATTACCGGGCAGAGTGTACATCTTTTGGGAATGCCTACAGAGGCAATCCACACCCCACACATGCACGACCGCTACCTGAGCATTGCCAATGTGGACTATGTATTCAGGGCGCTTAAACACTTGGGGAGTGAGATGAGTTTTGCCCCCAACGGGCGGATACAAAAAAGAGCTGGCCAGGTATTGGAAAATGCTGTAGCTATGCTGGAAGAGGTAGCGACGATAGGTCTGATGAGTGCGATTTCCAGGGGCATGTTTGCCGATATTGCACGCCAACCTGACGGCGGCAAAGGATTAAAAGGTGTGGTGAAAAAGTCGGCAGACTACCGGAACCCATTTACAAAGTTGCTTCAAAGGAAGGAGGCAGGTAGCTATGGCTCTGGATTTGACCAGGGTGAAACCGTACGGGGATACGCCTGATGACGGGGTGGTGCAGCTTTCCTTCACCCTTCCGGTACCCGCGGGAGAGGAAGCCCGTCAGGCGGCACTGATTTTGGCTGCTAAAATGGAACTGAAGGATGCTAAAGTTGTCTGGATGCAGCAAATAGATAAAAGCTTTACTTACATGATTCTTTACGCCCGTTGTCATCACTGGGTGGACTATACTTCCATCCATGTGACAAAACCGGACTACCGGTTGATGACGCCCGGCGAAACAAACAAGTTTGTGAGAGAAAAACTGGGACGGAAAATTACAGTGTTGGGTGCATGTATTGAAAGTGATGCCCACACTGTGGGAATAGATGCAATTATGAACATGAAAGGTTACAACATGCATAAGGGCCTGGAAAGCTATCCTGAAATCAACGCCATCAATTTGGGGGCACAGGTGTCTTCCGAGGAATTGCTGGCGAGAGCAATCAAAGAAAGGGCCGATGCCTTGTTAATTTCCCAGGTTGTAACCCAGCGTAATGTTCATGTGAAAAATTTGACCAGATTCATTGAAATGTTGGAAGCGGAAGAACTTCGTGACAAGATGGTAGTTGTTGTTGGCGGTCCCCATATCACGCCGGAACTTGCCAAAGAGTTGGGTTATGATGCAGGCTTTGGTCCGGGAACCTACCCGGAGGATGTAGCCTCCTTTTTGGCCCAGGCCCTTGCCAGGAGGCTATCCGGCCAAAATTGAATTACCGGCACAAATTTATTGAAAACATTGAGGAGGTGGTCTGATGGAGGCAGTGATTAGAGTACGCATGAGTGCTCATGATGCCCATTACGCGGGAGAATTGGTTGACGGGGCCCGTATTTTACAATTGTTTGGTGATGTGGCTACGGAGCTTTTGATCCGCCGGGATGGTGATGAGGGCCTTTTCGTAGCATATGACAATGTGGAGTTTCTGGCACCTGTCTATGCTGGTGACTATATCGAAGCCAGCGGGAAAATCACGGCGGAAGGCAGGACTTCACGAAAAATGGTATTTGAAGCCCGTAAGGTAATACAGCTTGTTCGGGACCCCAACCGGCCGCCTTCAGCGGCGGAAGTGCTGGAGGAGCCAATCATTGTTCTCAGGGCTAGCGGTACATGTATGGTTCCCAAGGATTACCAACAAAACCAGGGGTGATGAAGTGTGGAAAAGCTGATTATTACTGCAGCGGTAGTAGGCGCAGAATTGACCGGGGAGGATACTCCGTATCTTCCTCTAAACCCCGGGGAAATAGCTGATGAAGCCTGCCGCTGCTGTGAGGCCGGTGCAGCCATCGTCCACCTTCATGCCAGGGATGCCCGGGGCAATCCCACTCAGGATGCGGGAATATATCAAGAAATTATTTCCCTGATCCAAAAGCACTTTAACCCTATCATCCAGGTTTCTACCGGCGCTGCCATCGGCATGACCGCGGCTGAACGCCTGGCCCCGGTGAAACTTAAGCCTGACATGGCCAGCCTGACGGCGGGAACCGTCAATTTCGGAAACGATGTCTTTTACAATCCACCGGCGCTAATAGCTGAATTTGCTGCGGCCATGAAAGAAGAAGGGGTGAAGCCGGAGTTTGAAATTTTTGATGCCGGGATGGTGGCCAATGTTTTGCAGCTTGAAAAACAGGGGTTTGTAACTCCACCCTTTCATTTCGACCTGGTTTTGGGTGTTCCCGGGGCCCTTCCCGCAAGTGTTAAGAACCTGCTGTTCCTGGTGGAGTCCCTGCCGGAAGGATCTACCTGGTCAGTAGCCGGTATTGGCAGGCACCAGTTGCCTCTGGTGACCTGTGCCATTATTCTGGGGGGGCATGCCCGGGTAGGGCTGGAAGACAATATCTATTACCGTAAAGGGGAGCTTGCCAAGGGCAATGTGCCCTTGGTGGAACGTACGGTGAGACTGGCCGGGGAGCTTGAAAGGGAGGTAGCAACCCCCGAAGAAGCCAGAAAAATACTGGGGTTAAAATGAAAACTCTCTGGGATTTGGTCAAACGAGCAGAGTGCCCAGATTTGGCTGTCACCGGCCTGGCAAAAAATACAGGTAAGACCGTTACTTTCAATTACCTGGTCAATGCGGCCCGGCGGGACGGAATAATTACTGGCCTGACCTCCATTGGCCGGGATGGAGAGATGTGGGATATCCTTACCTTTAAGCAAAAGCCACCCATTAAAGTTTCAACCGGGGTACTGTTGGCCACGGCCGAAAAAACTCTTTCCGTAAGTACAGCAAGGCTTACTCTTTTGGAGCGAACCGGTCTTGACACCCCTCTGGGGGAGGTGGTCCTGGCCCGGGCAGAATCTGACGGCACCGTGGAACTTGCGGGGCCTTCAAAAGTAAAGGAATTGATAGCGGTCAAGGAACGCCTCAAAGATGCCGGGGCAGAGATGGTACTGGTGGACGGGGCCTTGGACAGGCATTCTCTTGCCGCTCCCCATGTTACCGGGGCATGTGTGTTGGCCACCGGTGCGGTGTTGGATGATTCTCTTGACCAGGTGATCAGGATCACCCGGGACCGGGTAAGGTATTTCCTGTTTGATGCTGCTCCGGAGAAAATTTCCCGGTATTACCTGCCGGGGCACGTGGTGATTATTAATAACATGGAACCGATGACTTACTCCAATCATTTTATTTTAACCCGCGGGGAAAATTTTTGGCGGGGTCTTGGTTCTCTGTCCGCAGTGCTGTTTGGCGGGTCACTGGTTCAATCCACTCTGGAAGGTATTGTTGGTTCAGGGCTGGACCTTAAAGGCCTCACCCTGGTTGTGAAGGATGTTACCAGGCTTTTTGCGGAAGGTGCCGCGGTGGATAAATTTTTAAGCAGCGGAGGGGAAATTAAGGCTATCAACCCCATAAACCTGCTTGCACTGACGGTCAATCCCACTTCACCCCACAGCCGAGGTTTCAATGCTCTTGAATTTTATAAAAAAATTAGTGAGGCTATTTCCGAGGTTCCTGTCTTTGATTTAATCCGGGGTTTAGGGCCGGGTGTCAGTTTTGGGAGGTGACGTAATTGAAAAAAGGATGTATTTACGGTACGCACAGGGTGCTGGAACCCGCCGGTGTCTTACCTCAGGCGGCATGGAAAATAGATAATACCATGGAAATTTATGATAACGAACTGCTCATAGATGTTGATGTCTTGAACATTGATGCAGCAAGCTTCAGGCAGATTAAGGAACAAGCCGGGGGAAAGCCGGACGAGATCGGCAGGGTTATCCTGGATACTGTGGCAAAAAGAGGTAAACAGCATAATCCGGTTACAGGGTCGGGGGGAATGCTTATCGGTACAGTGGCGCAGGTGGGACCGGCTTTTCCTGGAGATGTGAAACCCGGGCAGAGAATAGCGACCCTGGTTTCCCTATCCCTTACCCCGTTAAAAATTGACGCAGTACATGAGGTGGATACTGGGGCGGACCAGGTGAAGGTTACCGCCAAAGCCATACTCTTTGCCAGCGGTATTTATGCCAAACTGCCTGAAGACCTACCCGATGCCTTTTCCCTGGCTATGCTGGATGTGGCCGGGGCTCCCGCCCAAACGGCAAAACTGGTCAAACCGGGAGACACGGTTGTAGTCATTGGCGGGGGCGGCAAGTCGGGACTGTTATGTCTCTATGAGGCCAAAAAACGCGCAGGGATTACGGGGACAGTGATAGGGCTGTCCCGCAGTGACGGAGGTTGCCGGCGGATTGAAAGCTCCGGGTTGGCAGATGTGGTGCTTCAGGGAGATGCCACCAAAGCGCTGGAAATCTATGAAAAGGTGCAGGGGGTTACGAGAGGAAATTTGGCGGACATAACCATTAACTGTGTGGACGTTCCCGGCACCGAAATGGCGTCTATCTTAGCTACCAAAGACGGCGGGACTGTCTACTTTTTCAGCATGGCGACCAGCTTTACCGCCGCAGCGCTGGGAGCGGAAGGCGTGGGGAAGGACGTGCGGATGTTAATCGGAAACGGGTATACCAGGGGCCATGCCGAGATAGTGTTGGCTGCCGCAAGACATTTGCGCGCTATGAATATTCTTGAAGATTTTATCCCGAATCTCATTTGAATTCCTGTTGATTTAATCCCGAACAAGAGGCGGACAGCCGCCTATTTTCGCAATAGATAACTATAGTGAATGAGTTATTTATTGACTGTGAATAGATTTTATGAAATAATCTACTTGGTAGAAAAAAATTAAAAATCAGGAGGTGAAAAAGATGGCCCACTTGGGTACGGTATTACAAACAGGCCCGTATACATATGAAAATTCGTATCAAGATAGTTATTGACTTTATCCACAGGTGGTGTTATAATACTATCAAAATTCAATAATATCAGTATGACAGCAACAATGAAGTTGCAAGAGGATAATGGCGTCCTGTGAACCACGGTTTACAGGACGTTTGCGGTTTATTGGTCTGTAGAGTTGCAGACACCGGGTAACGATGCCCTCCGTTTCTGAAAATGGGGGGCATTTCTCTTTTATTGGACAAAGCGGTCCGCTGGCAGTGGCGTCATTGAACTTTTTTTCCGGTTCGGTGACGCCCTGTTTTTTTTACCGGGCTGAACGGGTATGGGAGGTGATTTTACAGCCGGGGATTCATTTGCACTGATTTTTTGATAGTGGTACTTGTGCTGACATTTAGAAAGGAGAGGAGAAAATGAGAAGGGTAATGTTGTTTTTTCTATTATTACTTTTGGGCTTGTTGCTTTTACCGGCAACGGTTCTTGCGGGGGACGGCGCTACCGCTGCAAGTAATGCCACAGCTATAGATACTGTCTGGACTTTAATTGCAGCGTTCCTGGTTATGATCATGCAGGCCGGGTTTGCCATGGTGGAGGCCGGTTTCACCCGGGCCAAAAATGCTGCTAACATCATCATGAAAAACTTTATGGACTTTGCTGTAGGCAGTCTTGTTTTCTGGATTGTTGGCTTTGGCCTGGCCTTTGGTGTAAGTCAAAGTGGTTTGTTCGGCACTACCGGCTTTTTTGTTAATGACAGTTTTGCACACCTGGGGTTGGGAATACCGCTAATGGCATTTGTAATCTTTCAGACCATGTTCTGTGCCACCGCGGCAACTATTGTTTCCGGCGCCATGGCCGAGCGCACAAAGTTTGTTGCATATTTTGCTTACAGCATTGTTATCAGCGCTCTGATTTATCCGGTTGTTGTTCATTGGGTCTGGGGCGGTGGTTGGCTGGCAAACCTGGGCTTTATCGATTTCGCCGGCTCCACGGTAGTCCATTCTGTAGGCGGCTGGGCCGGTCTCGTGGGTGCGGCCATCCTGGGTCCTCGTGTTGGTAAATATAGTGGCGACGGTAAGCCAAATGCCATTCCCGCTCACAATCTTACACTGGGTGCCCTGGGCGTATTTTTGCTCTGGTTTGGCTGGTTTGGCTTTAACCCGGGCAGTACGGTTTCCGGCACCACTCCCGATATTGCTACCATTGCAGTTAATACTAATCTGGCGGCTGCCGCCGGCGCTTTTGCCGCCATGGTGTTTTCCTGGACCCGCCACGGCAAGCCTGATGTGAGCTTGACCTTAAATGGTGCCCTGGGTGGTTTGGTAGGAATTACCGCCGGCTGTGCCAGTGTCAGTCCCGGTGGAGCGATTGTAATTGGCTTGATAGCCGGGGTGGTTACCCTGGTGGCAGTGGAATTGATTGAAAAAGTGCTTAAGATAGACGACCCGGTGGGTGCCGTGGCAGTTCACGGCGTCTCCGGAACCTGGGGAACCTTGGCGGTGGGACTTTTTGCCACCGAAGGTGGATTATTCTATGGTGGTGGAGCAACTTTGCTACTGGTTCAGGCAATCGGTGTGGCAGCAGTTTTTCTGTGGACCATGGTTACAGCTTTTATTCTCTTTAAAGTTCTTGACCTGGTCATTGGTCTGAGAGTATCTGAAGAAGAGGAAATTGCCGGACTGGATATCGGCGAGCACGCCATTGAAGCATACGGTGACTTTATGATGCGGGCTCATGTTCCCACTGTGGAATAGGGCCGGTAAAACAAGGAAGGAGGTGCCGTCAATGAAAAAAATCGAATGTATCATCAGGCCTTCCAAATTTGAAGAGGTTAAGGAGGCGCTGGGGGAGTACGGTATTAAAGGACTGACCGTTACCCATGTTATTGGCTGTGGAGAGCAGAAGGGAAAGACGGAAGTTTATCGTGGCAGTCAATATACCATTGACCTTTTGCCAAAGGTAAAAATTGAAGCGGTGGTTGACAATGAACGGGTGGAGGAAATAGTAGCTACGATTATTGAAAAGGCACGTACAGGAAAGATTGGTGACGGGAAGGTATTTATATGCCCGCTGGAAAATGCCGTGCGGATTCGCACCGGCGAGGTGGGCGAGGCGGCTATCTAAAGAAAGTGAAAATCTCCCTGGTTTCATATCAGGGAGATTTTTTTGGATGTTAGACGATTTGCACCCTGTACTGCCGTAGCCAAAGGTCAATTTGGATCAGGTAGGCCAGGAGTTGCGGGCCGCTCATGAGTTGACCAAACCAGGGGAGATTTATTTTCTCACCTTGCGAGTTGGCCAGGTTCTGAACAGCTTCTTTATTGATTAACGGCAGCAAAGGTGAAGAGGAGTCAGCGAGTATCTGTTGCATCCAATTGCTTACTGCGGCCAAGTAAGAAGGATTATGGGTTTTGGGGTAAGGGCTTTTTTTCCGGTAAATCACGCCGCTGGGCAAGATGTCTGCCAGCGCTCGGCGCAGGATACCTTTTTCCCGGTTGCCGTAATTTTTCATTTCCCAGGGTATATTCCAGGTATATGCTACCAACCGGTGGTCGCAGTACGGCACCCTTACCTCCAATCCCACCGCCATGCTCATGCGGTCTTTCCGGTCTAGAAGTATGGGCATCCAGCGGGTCAAGGTCAAATAAAGCATCTGGCGCATTTTTACCTGTTTTTGGTTTTCTCCGGGAAGCAACGGGGTTTCATTTAGTGCTTCTTGGTAACGTGAGGCCAGGTATTCCCTGGCGCGAATCTTTTCCACCAGTTCCGGTGAAAAAAAACTCAGCCGTGTTTCCTGCATGCGCATCCAGGGGAAAGTGTCTGCAGTTAATGCTTCATCCCGGTAGAACCAGGGGTAACCGCCGAAAATTTCATCAGCGCATTCACCGGACAGTGCTACCGTGGCACCCTTTTTGATTTCCCGGCAGAAAAGGTAAAGGGATGAATCAATATCCGCCATCCCCGGCAAGTCCCTGGCAGTTACGGCAGCGGTCAGTGAACTTACCAACTCCGGGGTATCGAGCCGGACATAGTGGTGATTTGTACCGAGAAAGCCTGAGATCAGCGGTATCCAGGAGGAATCTGAGTTGGGTTGAAAGTCATTGGTTTGAAAATATTTGTCGTTATTTACATAATCGATGGAGTAAGTGTGAAGCTGCTCCCTGATATTTTCCCTGTAATAGTTGGCTGCAAAAGCTGACAAGGCGCTGGAATCCAGTCCCCCGGAAAGCAGGGTGCAGACAGGTACATCGGATACCAGCTGTCGCTCCACGGCATCCTTTAACAGCCAATAAACCCGTTCAATAGTAGTATTTAAGTTGTCAGTATGCTCTTGGCTTTCCAGTTTCCAATAGTGATACTGGCGGAGGCCGTGCCTGTCAAAAGTGAGCCAGTATCCGGGCTTAAGTTCTTCAATACCCCGAAAAATTGCGTGTCCCGGTGTCCGCGCCGGACCCAGCGCAATTATTTCCGCCAGGCCTTCTTCATCCACCTGCGGTTGCATTGCCGGGTGTACCAAAAGAGCCTTCAATTCCGAGCCAAACAGCAGGCCATTTTCAAGTGGGGCAAAGAACAAAGGTTTTACCCCCAGACGGTCCCGGGCAAGAAACAGGCTTTGCCCGGTTTTATCCCAGACAGCGAAGGCAAATATACCGTTGAAATGTTCTACGCATTTGGGCCCCCATTCCAGGAAAGAAAGAAGCAGTACTTCCGTATCTGAATGCCCTTGAAATTGATAACCCCGGTTTGCCAGTTCCCGCCGTAATTCCGGCGTATTATACAGTTCACCGTTGTATACCACCGTGTACGCTTTGACGCCCTTGCTACGGGTCATGGGTTGTTTGCCACCTTCGGGGTCGATTACCACCAGGCGCCGGTGAGCAAAACCTGCATCGGGGGAAAGCCAGATACCCGTGTCATCCGGACCACGTGGGGACAAAGTGGCTCCCATCTTTAACAATGTGTCCTGTTCTTGGGTTAGATCCCTGTGCCAATCCACCCATCCTGCAATACCACACATTTACCGAACCCCCCTTTTATTGAGAATATTTTTTAAAGATAAGAAATATCATTCTCAACTGCAACCTATGCAGGTGAGTTTTGTCCCGTGCATGGTAACCGAAAAAACCAAAGGTGATACCCGAAGGTTCCAAGTATACATAATATTTTTTGTGTTTAATCTTGACAGATAACGGATTTTTGAAGATAATGTATCTAAAATTGAAAAATGGCTTTTGACAGGGCAATGGTGTCCTCATCAGATTTTCTGGTGGGGTTTTATTTGTATTTTTTCAGTGGATATTTTCGTTTTTGCATAGACTATCTAGTGGATTAAACTCGGAGGGCTCATTATGTTTAGATCCAAAGTTTTCGTTGCAGCAAAAGAGAAAAGACTTTTAGACAAGATAAAGCAAGTGCTTGTTCATGAGGGTTATCAAATTGTAGGGGAGGCATCGGACGGTAACTCTGCTATCAGAACTATCAGGGCTACGCTGCCAAATTTGATTATTGTAGATGTTGATTTACCAGGACTGAGCGGAATGGAAATTGCCAAGATTGCCTATGAGGATAACATAGCCCCTTCGGTGGTGCTGCTGAATAACTGGCAGCGGGAACATATGGGAAAAGAGCAGGAACCCTGGCTGATTTCCTGGTTGATAAAGCCGGTAACTGATACCAACTTGGTTTCCAGTATGGGCATTGCACTTAACAATTTCCAACGCATTCAACAATTAGAAAAAGAAATTGCCACTCTCAAAGAAACTTTGGAAACGAGGAAAGTGGTGGAACGGGCAAAAGGAATTCTGATGGAAACCAAAAGTATCAGTGAAGCTCAGGCCTATAAATTGATGCGAAACCAAAGTATGAACAAATGTATTTCCATGCGCCAGGTGGCAGAAGCGATTATTCTTGCCCATGACCTGGGAAGTTAAGTTAATTCAGGAAAGATATCCTGAATTTTTCTTTTTTGGTATCATTTTAAAATCTGGAAATATTGTATACATTAAATTTGCTTCTTGAGTACTCCCGTTGTTAATGGTACAATCAAACAAATTAAAGAATAAGCAGGCAACGGGGTCTGCTTTATGTACTTGGGGCAAAGGCGTTCCAAGCAGGGGTGTATCGACACCCGTGTTTTTGGATGCCTTTTTTGTTTTTTTCCATCCGCTTATTTATTTCAAGAATTATAGGAGGTCAAGTTATGATACCGGATACGAAAAGTGAGATTTTGGAGAAGACGAAAGAGTGGGATGTGCAGTTTATTCGCTTGCAGTTTACCGATATTTTCGGAGTGCTGAAAAACGTTGCCATTACAAGGCATCAGTTGGAAAAGGCTCTGGACGGTGAACTGATGTTTGACGGTTCGTCCATTGAAGGTTTTGTGCGCATTGAAGAATCAGACATGTATTTAAAACCGGACCCCGGTACATTTGTGATTTTCCCCTGGCGCCCCCAGCAAGGTGCGGTGGCCAGGCTGATTTGTGATGTCTACAATCCGGACGGGACTCCTTTCAGCGGCTGCCCGCGTAATACTCTTAAAAAGGTCATTGCCGAGGCCAAAGAAATGGGGTACACCATGAATGTCGGCCCCGAGGCCGAATTTTTCCTCTTCCATACCGATCAAAACGGCAAACCGACGCTGGAAACTCACGACAAGGCCGGATATTTCGATTTGACACCGGTAGATCAGGGGGAAAATGCCCGCCGGGACATGGTACTGACTTTGCAGCAGTTGGGTTTTGAGATAGAGGCTTCACACCATGAAGTGGCCCCCGGTCAGCACGAAATTGATTTTAAGTATGATGACGCTTTGACCACAGCGGATAATATCATGACCTTCAAATATGTGGTACGTACCTTGGCCCAGCGCCACGGGCTGCATGCCACATTTATGCCCAAACCTATCGCGGGTATCAATGGTTCTGGGATGCACTGCAACCAGTCACTGTTTAAAAAAGGCAGCAATGCCTTTTATGATCCCAACGGTGACCTGGAGTTAAGTGATGACGCTTATTACTATATTGGCGGCTTGATCAAACATGCCCGGGCCATGGCGGCCATTACCAACCCTACGGTAAATTCTTACAAAAGATTGGTACCAGGGTATGAAGCGCCGGTTTACGTGGCTTGGTCTGCACAAAACCGTAGTCCGATGGTTCGTATTCCTGCCCGCCGCGGCGTCGGTACCCGGGTAGAACTGCGCAACCCCGACCCGTCCTGTAACCCCTACCTGGCCATAGCTGTGATGTTAAAGGCCGGGCTGGACGGTATTAAAAACAAGATTGAGGCGCCGGTGCCGGTCAATCAAAATATTTACGAAATGAATGCCGAACAACGGGTTAAGAACGGTATTGTCAGCCTTCCCGGCAGTTTGGAAGAAGCTCTGGCAGAACTGGAAAATAACGAAGTGATGAAAAACGCTCTGGGCGAGCATATTTTTAACTGTTTTATTGAAGCCAAACAAATGGAATGGGACCGTTACAGAATTCAAGTCAACCAGTGGGAGTTGGACAACTACCTGACCATGTTTTAATCTAATCCTGATTGTGGTTATGAACATTACTTTTGCTTGAGGATGCGAAGTTCGGGGTTATCAGGAAATTTATTGGGCCCCAAAGATTACCCCAGAATCGAACCTCGAACCTCTCGCCTCGAATATCGAATTTGGAGGTGGTACGGTGTTAATGGAAGGAGACGTGCGTATTCCGTCGGGATGCGCAATCAGTGGTATTATCAACCGGAAACGCAGCCGCTTCTCCGGCACCAAAATTATTGATTCCATTGTGGTTATGCATGACAGGTCCAACGGTTTGGGCGGCGGTTTTGCGGCGTACGGTATTTATCCGGAATACAAAGAGCATTATGCCTTTCACATGTTTTACGACTCTATGCAGGCCAAGGAGGATGTGGAGCGCTTTTTTAACGCCCATTTTTCGGTGGAATTATCCGGTGTGATTCCCACCAGAAAAGTTTGTGGTATCGGCAAAGGTCCCATACTTTGGCGTTACTTTATGAAACCGCTGGAGGATAAACTGCGGGATGCCGAACTTTCCGCAGATGAGTACGTTGTCCAATGCGTGATGAAGATTAACAGCCAGTATAAGGGAGCATTTGTAGCTTCCAGCGGCAAAAACATGGGGGCATTTAAAGCGCTGGGTTTCCCGGAGGATGTGGGCGAGTTTTACCGCCTGGATGAGTATGAAGGCTATATTTGGACTGCTCACGGGCGTTTTCCCACCAATACTCCCGGCTGGTGGGGAGGTGCGCATCCCTTTACCTTGCTGGACTGGTCAGTAGTACACAACGGTGAGATATCCTCTTATGATGCCAACCGGCGTTACCTGGAAATGTTTGATTATCAGTGCACGCTGCAGACAGATACAGAGGCCATCACATACATCTTTGACCTGCTGCTGCGCAGACATGGTTTGCCTCTGGATCTGGCTATTAAAACTATAGCGGCACCATTTTGGGACACCATCGACAGAATGGACGAGCAGAAAAAAGCGGTTGCCCAAGCTTTACGACTCACATATGGCAGTCTCCTGGTTAACGGGCCGTTTTCCATCATTCTCGGTTCAAAAAACGGTTTTGTTGCTCTTAACGACAGGATAAAACTGCGTTCTCTGGTTGCTGCTGAGGATAATGAAGTTACCTATGTTGCCAGTGAGGAAGCGGCTATTCGTGCCGTTTGTCCCAATCCGCAGAAAGTATGGTCACCGCAGGGCGGCGAACCGGTAATTGCCTTGCTGGAAGGGGTGGAAAGCTTATGAGTTTGTCAATGAAGACCCCGGAATTTCTTATAGAAAGAAATTTGGACAGGTGTATTAGCTGTAAAGTATGCGTCAGACAGTGTGCCAATGAAGTGCACGTTTATGATGAGGAAACGGATACCTTGCAGTGCCGGGATGAAGCATGCGTTGGTTGTCACCGGTGTGTGACCCTGTGTCCCACCAAAGCTTTATCCATCAGGCAATTTCCCCTGGATTTTCGTGCCAATGCCAACTGGACACCTGCTGCCATCAAGGCAATATACAAGCAGGCGGAAAGCGGCGGCATCCTGCTCACGGGTATGGGTAACGATCAACCTTACCCCATTTACTGGGATCACCTGTTATTAAACGCCAGTCAGGTGACCAACCCGTCTATTGACCCGCTGCGGGAGCCCATGGAAGTACAGACTTTCATCGGCAGAAAACCTGACAAGTTGGACTTTAAGAATGGCAAACTGGAAACGGAATTGCCGCCTCAATTAAATTTGGAGCTGCCGGTTATGTTTTCAGCGATGTCCTTTGGTTCGATCAGTCTTAATGCCATCAAGTCCTTGGCGGCAGCGGCCCGGGAGATGGGCACTGTTTTTAATACCGGGGAGGGTGGACTACACAGGGACCTGTACGAATATGGTGACAACGCCATTGTCCAGGTGGCTTCAGGTCGTTTCGGGGTTCATCCTGAGTATCTTGAAGCGGGTGCTGCTGTAGAAATCAAAATCGGCCAGGGTGCAAAACCGGGGATTGGCGGTCACCTGCCCGGTGAAAAAGTAGGCCGGGAGGTTTCTGAGACCAGAATGATTCCAGAGGGCAGCGATGCACTTTCACCGGCACCCCATCACGATATCTATTCCATTGAGGATTTACGCCAGCTTATCTACTCGCTTAAGGAAGCTGTACGGTACAAGAAGCCGGTGGGAGTCAAGATCGCCGCGGTGCACAATGTGGCCGCCATTGCTTCCGGTATTGCCCGGGCAGGGGCGGATTTTATTACCATTGACGGTTTCCGCGGCGGTACCGGTGCTACGCCCCTGCGAACGCGGGACAATGTCGGTATACCCATAGAACTGGCGTTGGCGGCGGTGGACAGCCGCCTGCGGGCGGAAAGCATCCGCCATCAGGTATCACTGGCGATTGCCGGGAGCGTCAGGAACAGCGCCGATATAATGAAAGCAATTGCTTTGGGCGCTGATGCTGTATATATTGGCAGCGCTGCTCTTCTGGCTCTCGGCTGTCACATGTGCCAGAAATGTTATACCGGTAAATGTAATTGGGGCATTGCCACCCAGGACCCCAACCTGGTAAAAAGATTGAATCCGGAAATTGGCGCCTGGAGAGCGGCAAACCTGCTCAGAGCCTGGAAACATGAAATTAAGGAAATGCTGGGTGGCATGGGTATCAATGCCATCGAGAGCCTGCGGGGTAACCGTTTGATGCTCCGCGGAGTTGGCTTGACTGACCGGGAATTGAATATTTTAGGCGTTAAGGCTGCCGGGGAATAGGAGGGTGAGCGGATGAAAAGGATCTATGCAAGAGAAGAGTATTGTATTGGCTGTCGGCTCTGCGAAATCTACTGCTCGGCAGTGCATACCAAATATCCCAATGATTTGGTAAAGGCTTTTAAAAAGGTGGAAGTGAGGCCGGTGCCCCGGGTAAAAGTGGAGGAAGACAAACCTCTTTCCTTTGCCCTGCAGTGCCGGCACTGCGAGGAACCCCACTGTTTATCCGCATGTATTACCGGCGCCATGTACCGGGATGAAGAAACAGGAGCGATACTCAATGACAAAGAGCGCTGTGTAGGTTGTTGGACCTGCATCCTGGTCTGTCCCTACGGGGCCATTTTCCGTGACGAAGGTGCCGGCAAGGTAGTGGCCAAGTGTGACTTCTGCCTGGAGCAGGGGAACCCGGCCTGCGTGGAAAACTGTCCCAACGGTGCACTGGTACTTGGCGAGAGAGGAGGGGAATAAGTTGCGCTATTGTATAATTGGCAATTCCGCAGCAGCTATCGGCGCTGTGGAAAGTATCAGGCAGTATGACGCAAAAAACTCTATTTTGCTTATTGCCCATGAACCTTACCACACTTATTCCCGTCCTTTAATTTCATACTTTTTGGCGGGAGTTAAAAAAGAAGAAAACATGCGTTACCGGCCAAAAGATTTCTATCAAAAGAATAATGTAGAAGTAAAACTGGGGAAAAAAGCAGTTTTCCTGGATACTGAAGGGGAACAGGTCATACTGGAAGGTAACGAAAAAGTTACTTATGACCGGCTTTTGCTTGCCACCGGCGGCAAACCCTTTGTCCCGCCAGTTAAGGGTCTGGAAGAATTACATGGTGACGGTATCCATACTTTTATCAAGCTGGATGATGCGAAGGAACTGAAAAAAGATGCTGTTCCCGGGAAAAAAGCGGTTATTGTCGGTGCCGGTTTAATCGGCTTAAAAGCTGCCGAGGGGCTGGTCAAGCGGGAAGTGGATGTTACCGTGATAGATTTGGCGCCGCATATTCTCGGCAGCATTTTGGATGAAAGTGCTGCACAACTGGTGCAACAGCATTTGGAAAGCAAAGGTATCCAATTTTATCTGGGTACAACTGCTGAGGCCATTACCCGCAGCGGAAAAGGAAAAACTGTCAGTCTGGCTGACGGTACGGAACTGGCTGCGGATATAGTGGTTATGGCGGTAGGAGTAGTGCCCAATACCGACCTGGTCAAACAAACGGGAATAAAGGTAAACCGCGGTATTGTTACCGATGACCACATGCGTACCAGTGTTGACGGTATTTATGCCGCCGGTGACGTAGCTGAAAATTACGACCTGCTGCTCCGACAAAATCGGGTGATCCCCATTCTCCCCAATGCTTACCAGCAGGGACGGGTGGCCGGGGCCAATATGACCGGCGAGGATGTGGTTTACCCCGGTGGTTTTCCCAAGAACGCCATTGGCTTCTTTGGGCTGCCCATGGTTACCGCCGGTTTGCTAAAAGACCCCGATGCCAAGGAGTATGTCAAGCAGGCGGAAGACAAGTACTTGAAGCTGCTGGTGAAAGACGGCAGGCTTGTTGGCTTTATCCGCATTAATGCCGTGGACAGAAGTGGTATTCTCACCGGTTTGATGCTGGAACAGGCAGATATAAGCGACATTATCGACCAATTGTTGAATAGTGACCCCGGGCTGATCGTGCTGCCCGGAGAGACACGCCGGTCCCGACTGCAAGGGGGTGTGGTGGAATGGCGGTAATAGATGCCCAAGGTTTATACTATAAACAGCTGAATGAAAAAATCCGTGACATGGTAAGTCAGGGGGAAACAAATATCAAGATAAAAAATGTGAACGGCCAGCGGTATATTGGCGATGCCCTGCCGGGAAACGTAAAGTTAACCTTGGAAGGCACGCCCGGCAACGACCTGGCCGCCTATATGAACGGGGCCAAAGTGGTAGTCAAAGGCAACGCCCAGGACGGTACCGCCAATACCATGAGCAGTGGTACTGTTGTTATTCACGGCTGCAGTGGTGATGTTACCGGTTATGCCATGCGGGGCGGTAAAGTATTTGTCCGGGACGACGTGGGTTACCGCGTAGGTATTCACATGAAAGAATACAAGGATTTAATACCGTTGATAGTGGTCGGCGGTAGTGCGGGAAGTTTTTTTGGTGAATACATGGCCGGCGGAATTTTGGTTGTGCTCGGTCTGACCGGTGCCAGGGAACTGGTAGGCGATTTCTGCGGTACGGGTATGCATGGTGGGGTAATGTATTTGCGCGGCAGGGTACCCCAATATAAATTGGGTAAGGAAGTTCAGGTGGAGCCATTGACCGAGGCGGACAATAAAGCCTTAAAGTCATACATTAAAGAATTTGCGGCGTATTTTGATTATTCCGCAAGAGACATTTTAAACGAAGAGTTTACAAAGTTGGTGCCATATAACATCCGTCCTTACGGCAACCTTTATACCCATTACTGAACTGGCACGCGTTACTTGACATATCCCCCTTTTTCAGTCATAATATTTCTACAGCGGTGGTTCAGCTGCCACCGCTTTCCGGGCCCATAGCTCAGTCGGTTAGAGTGCTTGCTTGACATGCAAGAGGTCCCCTGTTCAAGTCAGGGTGGGCCCACCAGATTAAAAACAACGGCAAGGAGATTTCAGTCCTTGCCGTTTTGCCTGGCAAATACTTTTCCGGGGAAAGAGGTTAACTCTTTTCTTTATTTTTTTCATCAGGTTTTTAACCTGCGTTTTCGTTGTAAGCCATTAAATTACTTTCTACGTCTTATCAATTTTTTATTATCACTTTGTCGATATAAGGGACAAAAGAGGTTTTTCTCGTAGAGCGGCAAATTTATGCAAATGTACCCCCAAAAATTGCTGTTTGTTCGCGAATAATTTCTGATGAGAAAAGGTCAGCAGGGAGTGTGAGCAGTGTTCGATATCAACACCTTGGACCGGATAATCAAGGAAACCATAACATCGGTGGAAAAAGGAAAAGAACAAATATACGATATCGCGGAAAACGCCAGGCTGGAAAAAGAACGCGTAAAAAGAGAACTGGAAAACATTCAAATCAAAACCGCGAAAACAATTCAGGAAGTGGACGAATTGGAGAAGGCGGAAAAAACTGCACGGTTTCGTTTAATGGAAGTGAGCAGAAATTTTAATCGTTACACGGAAAAAGATATCAAGGAGGCTTACGAAAACGCCCGCGATTACCAGGTAAGATTGGGGTTATTGAGAGAAAGGGAGAGCCAGTTAAGGTCACGCAGAACGGAATTGGAACTGAGCTTGCGGAAACTGACGGAAACAGAAGACAAGGCAGAAAAGCTGATCAGTAATGTCGGGATTGCGCTGCGGCTGCTCACCGGAAACCTTCAGGGAATTTCGGAAAAATTAGAAGAAATACAGCAGCGGCAAAACCTTGGCATTCAGGTCATAAAAGCTCAGGAAGAAGAACGGCGCCGGGTTGCCAGGGATATTCATGACGGGCCTGCCCAATCAATGGCCAGTGTTATTTTGCGGGCGGAAATATGCGAGCGCTTATTGGAGAAAAACCCGGCCCAGGTACCTGTGGAATTACGGGCTTTAAAGGAGGCGGTAAAGGCCAGCCTGCAGGATGTACGGAAGATTATATTTGATTTACGGCCGATGACACTGGATGATTTGGGAATTGTGCCCACTCTGAAAAGGTATTTTACCGAATATCAGGAGCGAACCAGACTGCCGGTGGAACTGGTTACCATTGGGCAGGAGCGGCGAATTTCCTCTTCTCTGGAAGTTGCCATTTTTCGAGTTGTTCAAGAGGCAATCAATAATAGTTATAAACATGCTCAAGCCAGGAAAGTGGTAGTACGCTTGGAAATAAGGCCGAATAAAGTGAACTGCACGATTGTGGATGATGGAGTTGGGTTTGATGTAAAGGAAAAGATGGGGCCGAATAATAAAGGTTTTGGGTTAATTGGTATGCGGGAGAGGGTAGAGCTGCTGGAGGGGACTTTTAATATTTCCAGTGCCCCGGGCCAGGGGACGAAAGTCAAACTGCAGATTCCGGTAAAGGAGTAGTGCCGATGGACCTAATCAGGATTTTAATTGTTGATGACCATGCGCTGATCAGACAGGGTTTGGGGAAAATACTTGCTATGGAACCGCAGCTGCAGGTGGTGGCGGAAGCCGCTGACGGGACTGAAGCTGTTGAGTTAACGCGTAAATTGGGACCTGATGTGGTATTAATGGATATTAACATGCCGGTAATGAACGGTTTGGAAGCGACAAAAATAATTAAAGAGGAATTTCCGGAAACCGGTGTAATTGCCTTAACCATACACGACGATGAAGAATATGTCTTTGAATTGGTAAACGCCGGCGTATCCGGCTATGTTTTAAAGGATGTGGATGCGGAAAGTCTGGTAGAGGCCGTCAAATATGTGGCTGAGGGCAAATCCATCATTCATCCCAATGTTACTTCAAAACTATTGGACCAGTTTCAAAAACTTTCGCAGAACAAGGCGGAAATGCCCCGGCTGACACCGCGAGAAACAGAGGTTTTGCAAGCAATTGTTCAAGGGCTGTCCAATAAAGAAATTGGCGAGATGTTGTTTATCAGCGAGAAAACCGTAAAAAATCATATAACAAACATTCTACGAAAGCTAGATGTCAACGACCGCACCCAGGCGGCAGTTTTTGCCTTGAAGCATAACATGGTCAAGGAGTAGCAGCCCCTGGAGTGGGCCATTTTTAATAACGGTGATGACATGCTGCGTTCTGCCCGGCAATAAACCCCTCAGGGGTTTTTTTATGTTTGGGAAATTATGCCCTGTGGATAATTT
This sequence comes from uncultured Thermoanaerobacteraceae bacterium, assembly GCA_964529795.1. Taxonomy (GTDB): domain Bacteria; phylum Bacillota; class JADQBR01; order JADQBR01; family JADQBR01; genus CAZGXM01. Next base: position 30 of record CAZGXM010000031.1, on the reverse strand, counting down.
CCTGAACATGGGGGTTGTTAAGGGGGATTC